>CBFHWB010000040.1:0-28647 GCA_965659285.1 Planctomycetota bacterium
GGGATGGCGGTTCGATTCCCAGCAGGGACCAGGTTCCGCTCGAGAGATAGGCCCAGCCTCCCGGTTCTGCGGCAGGACAGCTGGCTACGGCCGCGGCCGTGTCGTGGCTTGCGACGGCTATGATGGGGCAGGGACCGCCCAAGCCGGCTTCGAGAGCTATGTCGGGATTGAGCTCGCCCGTCACCGTTCCAGGCTCGACGAGCTCACCGAAGATGTCCGTTGGCAGTCCCGCCTTCTTCGCGAGCTCGAGATCCCAGGTTCTTTCGCGCGCGTCCAGCAACTGGGAGGTGCTGGCGATTGTCAACTCGGAGGCAGGTCTTCCGCCGAGGAGGTAGGCGACGAGGTCTCCTATGTGGAGCAGGCGCCGCGCCTTCGACAGGGTCTCCGGGGCGAGCCGCTTCTGCGCGGTAAGCTGGAAGAGCGTGTTGAAATCGATCAGCTGGACTCCCGTCCTCGAGAAGAGCTCCTCTCGGCTGATGATGCCGCCGGTGATCCTGTCGACCTCGCCGGAGTGGGCCTCGTCGCGGTAGTGGGCGGGATTCTCGATCAGCTCTCCGTTTTCATCCAGCAGGCCGTAGTCGACCCCCCAGCTGTCGACAGCGATGCCATCGAGCCGCCCGCTGTTTCTCGCCGCCGCCTCCGCGATGCCCCGGTGGACCTGCTCCATGAGGGCGGGCAGATCCCAGCGCAACCGTCCAGCGGAGGTCTCGGTCCTGTTGGGGAATCGATGGACCTCCTCGGTGCTGAGCTTTCCATCCAGGAGACGCCCGAGAATGGCCCTGCCGCTTTCGGCTCCAAGGTCGATTGCCAGGTATGTTTTTTCCATCTGTTTCGGCTCGCGTTTGATTCGATAAGACGGCAGGCAGCTCCCGCGCCCTTGCAAGAAGAGTTAGCATAAGCATAATACCACCAGCTTTTCTACCGAACAGGGGGCTGAACATTGTCCAGGAACGTCACGATCTTTCTGCCCGGAGACTATCGGGAGCTGCCCAATGAGTGGGCCAGGCCCCAGGTCAGGGCTACCGTCGGAAACCTGAAACGGGCTCTTCGCAAGCTGGGGCGCAAGCCGCGCCTCATCGATACGTTCCTCACTCGTCCGGACCAGTCCATCTCCGAGCTCGGGCCGATTGACGACCCCATGGTCGGCGTCTTCGTTCACTGGACCTACGGGCCTCATACCTGCGATGGAGTCGTGGGCAAGGACAACCCCCTGCTGCTGGCGAGCAATTTTTCCGGCACCTGGCCCGGGCTGGTTGCCCTGCTCAATACCGGCGCCTGCCTCGAGAGCGTGGGCCGGAAGTTCTCCAGGATCTGGAGCGATACCGATGACTGGACAAAGGACAGGGATTTCATGGCCCGGCTCGATGAATGGTGTTCGACCGGGGCCATTCGCTACCGGGAGGATGAGCTCCATCTCTCAGCCGAGGTGAGCCCCGAGGCGAAGAAGGTGGCCGATCGGGTGGTCTCAGATATTAGCAAGCGGAGGATCCTCGCCCTGATGCTCGGTGACACCTCCATGGGCATGATCAACGGTTATTTCGGACCCCGCCTCCTGAGCAAGGTCGGCTTCGCCGAGCACAAGGTCGACCAGGCCTGGATACTCGAGCGCCTGACCCACGTAGATGAGGACCGCGTAGACAGGGCCCTGAAGTTCTGCATCGACAAGGGGGTTCGTTTTCACTGGGAAGAGGAAGATGCCGAGGATTTTACCGAGGAGGCGACCCGTGAGCAGCTTCGCATGTATCTCGCGGTGCTCGGACTCGTCGATGAATTCCAGGCCGACTGTATCGGCTGGCAGTACCAGCTCGGCCTGCTGCCCCTGCTGCCGCCATCGGATTTCTGTGAGGGGCTGCTCAATTCATCCTGCAGGCCCGAATCAAGCGGCCCACCGATCATGACGGCCACCGAGGCTGACCAGGGCAACCTGGTTCCAATGGAGCTGATGAAGAGGATCCTGCTTCGTCGTGGCCTGCACCCCGAGGTGATGTTCCACGACGTCAGGTGGGGAGGGGAACACAACGGTCGCTTTCTCTGGGTTCTGCTCAACTCGGGATCCTGCGGCGCCTACGCTTTCAACCACGATCCCGGCACCCTCAAGGGTGTTCATTCCTACCGCCAGCCGGCCGGTTATTTCCCGATACCCGGCGGCACCTTCGCCGGCGAGAGCCGTCCCGGGGAGATGACCTGGGCGCGGTCCTATATCCGCGATGAGGAGCTCTGGATGGACATCGGCCGCGGCAAGGTGAGAAAGCTGCCCGCCGCCAAACGCGATGAATGGTGGGAGGGAACCACCCGGCAGTGGCCCTTTATGGCGGCCGACCTCGGCTGTTCCCAGGAGACCATCATGGCGCACTATCTCTCGAATCATATCGCCGTCGCCTACGGGGATATTTTCGGAGAGCTGGTGTCAGTGTGCCGAAGCCTTGGCTTCAAGGTCCGGGTCATGAAGGGCAGCAGCAAGGTCTGATTCTGTTCCCGGGGGCTATTTTCCCGACAGGCCGGGCCATTTTCCCTGCTTGATAGGCCGGAGCACGAGCTTCTTCGGATCGACGACGACGTGCTTGACCCTGCGCCTGTGGTAGGTGTAGGTGATGTGCACCAGGCCATCGGCGGCCTGGATGACGGCGGGATAGGAGTGCTCGCCGCGCTGGTTCTCGAGAACCAGCGCCGCCTGCCACTCCTTGCCGTCGGAGCTGAGGGCGACGTTGAGCATTTCACGCCCGCGGGGCCTCGACAGCAGGGCGCGTGTCGTGTGGTTGTAGACCAGCAGGTGGCGGCCGTCGCTGAGGGTCACCCCATCGGCCCCCGCGTTCGGATTGGGAAGAGAGGTGGCGCTCATCTCGCTCCAGGTCTTTCCCATGTCCGAGGACCAGGTCTGGGTCAGCCGTCCCTGCTGGCTGCGGCAGAGAGCCTGCAGGCGTCCATCGGCGTGCTGGAAGATGGTCGGCTGGATCGCTCCGAAGCGCTTGTCCTTGTTGACGTTCCCTGTGCTGCTCCAGGTCCTGCCCTGGTCGGGGGAAAACTCGAAGTGAACTTTCCAGCCGGCGTGCTCGGTGGACGAGGGGCAGAGCAGGACTCCCTTGTCGAGCTCGATGGGCTTGTTCTTGACCGGGCCGATGACACCTTTGCCGAGCCGGCGCTGTTTTGTCCAGGTACGTCCGCCGTCCTTCGAGCTGACCAGTTCTCCCCACCAGGTGCTCGGGCTGGGGCCGACCTTGAAAAAGAGCAGCAGGGGACTGCCTGCTGGTTTCTTCGGCTGGAAGAGTACGGGGTTCCAGCAGGGGTGACGCTTGCCTGGCGCCTGTACGCCATCGGCCACCTCTTTCGGAGCCGACCATTTCCCCTTCTCTTTTCGAGACACCCAGATCCCGACATCCTTATTGCCCTCGTCAGTGCCTCCAAACCACGCCGCCACCAGCCCATCTCCGCTCTCGGCGATCGTCGAGGCGTGGCAGCTGGGGAAGGGGGCGTTCTCGTAGATCAGGCCGCTCGAGAGAACGGCATCTTCAGCCAGGGAAGAAGCGCATACTAGTGAGAGAGCGAGGACGGCGAGAAGCTTCATTTCTTCTCCCCCTTCTTGAGGGTTTCCTGGCCATTGGAGACCATGGTGTTGAAGAGCTTCAGCTGTTGCGTCAGCGCGGCGACGCGATCCTTCGGCCTTCCTCTAGCCTCGAGCAGCACCCAGCCTGAGTAGTCCATCTTGACGAAGAGCTCCATGAGCTTCTGGTAGGGATACCGTTTGTCCTCGAGCTCGCGCACATGGGCCGTCGCTCCAAAGCGTTTCTTGACCAGGTCGAAATTGTGTTCAATTCCCTTGCCCTCGAGATCCTGACCGTTGGAGTTCCAGCAGACGCCGACATTCTTGTTCGGGGCGACCTCCATGATCTTGCTGATCGTCGGCAGCTGTGCGCACTGTCCATGAACCTCCAGCCGGATCTCCTGCCCCCAGTCAGCGCCGAATTCACCAAGCTGGTTCAGCGCCTTGCCGATCTGCTCGATGGTCTTTTCTTTCTCTACGCCCTTGTGGAAACGGTCAGGCTTGACCTTGACGCCGGTTCCTCCGACATCGTGGCTGAGCTTGATGAAGGCCTTGGTGGCTTCGACCGCCTTTGCCACGACCGCCGGGTTGGGATTGTCATAGCGCTCATTGCTGCCGATTCCAACCATGGTCACCGGGCTGTCATCGAATTGTTTTTTGACCTCCTTGCGCTGCGCGGGATTGAGCGAGGGCTCAACCTTGTGGGCGTGGGTGGTCCTGAGCTCGACTCCGAGCACCCGACTTTTCGTGCAGTTGCGGATCAGGGTGGGCAGATCCCAGTCCTGTCCCCAGAGATAGGTCACCAGGCCGAATCTCATTCCTGAGCCGGGTTTCGGGCCGGCGCCTCGCAGCAGGGCTGCTGGTGAGCTGAGCAGCGAGGCGGTGGCCGCGCAGGCTGTCGTTCTTAAAAAATTTCTTCTCGATGCGGTCTTTGTCATTCCGGGTGTCTCCAGGCAGGTTCTGTCAGTTTTTCCGAACCCTAACGCTATTGCCTTTGCCGTTTCGACGCAAGGGAGTCTCCGTATTTCGCTTCGTCTTCTTTAATTCAGCTGTCTTATGCTGGAAGCCATCCTGCGGGATTGATAAATTAAGGTGGTCCGCGCGTTTGGTCGAGTTTCACGAAAATCACCTCGAGGTTCTTCCGGGATGACCTGCAATCGAGTCGCCGCCAGCCTCTGCCTCATGGCTCTACTCGTCTTTAGCGGAGGGCTTCGAGCCGATTCTCCCGCCTCCGCTGAGGCTCTTCAATTCTTCGAGAGCAAGGTTCGCCCTCTGCTCGCGGAAAGCTGCTTCAAGTGCCATGGGCAGAAGAAGCAGAAGGGTAAGCTGCGCCTGGACCGGCATGATGCCATCCTTTCCGGGGGGGAATCCGGCCCCGCCGTCGTTCCCGGCAATCCCCGGGCGAGCCTGCTGATCAGGGCTGTCGGCTACCAGGACGCGGAGCTGAAGATGCCGCCGAAGCAGAAGCTTTCTGATGACCAGGTGAGTATACTCGCGCGCTGGGTTGAGCTTGGAGCTCCCTGGCCGAAGGAGGAGGGGGCGGGGCCTCCCCGGCGGGCGCCCGGCCTGGCCGTGACGGACAAGGATCGTGACTGGTGGGCTTTTCGCGCCGTTGGCGATGTTCCGGTTCCCGGGGTCGGCAAGGCCGACTGGGTGAGCAATCCGATCGACCATTTCATCCTCGCGAAGCTCGAGGGTGCGGGGCTCGAGCCGGCGGCTCCCGCTGGTCGCCGCGAGCTCATCAGGCGGGTCTACTTCGATCTCATCGGGCTTCCTCCAAGCTACGCGGAGGTTGAGAGTTTCGCCGCCGATGATTCTCCCGGCGCGCTCGAGGGCCTGGTCGATCGGTTGCTGGCGAAGCCTCACTACGGTGAGCGCTGGGGACGGCACTGGCTCGACGTGGTTCGCTTCGCCCAGACCAATGGGTATGAGCGTGACGGCGAGAAGCCGCTGGCCTGGAGGTACCGCGATTACGTTATCAGGAGCTTCAACCAGGACAAGCCCTACAATCGTTTCGTCCTCGAGCAGCTTGCAGGAGATGAGCTCGTTGATTCAAACAGGGATTCGATCATAGCCACCGGTTTCTATCGCCTGGGGGTCTGGGACGACGAGCCCGATGACAAGCGGATGGCTGAATACGATGGGCTCGATGACATGGTGGTGGCGATCGGCGCTTCCTTCATGGGGCTGACGATGGGCTGCGCGCGTTGTCACGACCATATGTACGATCCCATACCGCAGAAGGACTACTACAGCTTCCTGGCCTTCCTCCACAACGTCCGCTATTACGATAAGCCGAAATATGACAAGAGCTCGTCGACCTACGCCTCGATCGGCAATAACGAGTGGGCGTTGGCTGTTCGTGAACACGGTGACAAACCGAAGGAGACGAAGGTCCTGATTCGCGGTAACGCGGCGACTCCGGCCGCCCTGGTGAAGCCCTCCTTTCCAGCTGTTCTGGGGGGTGGAGAGGTCAAGCTCTCCGGCCCTCCGGCCGGGAAATCTTCGACCGGATTGCGACGAGCGCTGGCTGAGTGGGTGAGCGGTGAGGAGAACTTCCTGACGGCCAGGGTGATGGTCAACCGCGTCTGGCAACACCTCTTCGGCCGGGGGATTGTTCGGACTCCGAACGATCTCGGCAAGAGGGGGCTGCCGCCGACGCATCCCGAGCTGCTTGACTGGCTGGCGCGGGACTTCATCCGCGGTGGCTGGAAGATCAAGCGTCTTCAGAAGCTGATCATGCTCTCGAGCGCCTATCGAATGTCTTCGCGCGTTGTGAGCGGAGAGGCCTCGCGGAGAGATCCGGCCAACGACCTGTTCTGGCGTCAGAACATGAAGCGTCTCGAGGCCGAGGCGATCCGCGACTCGATTTTATCCGTCGCTGGCGGGTTGAATCCTGAGATGGGTGGGCGTGGTTTCTTTCCGAAGCTCGGGCGTGAGGTCATCGCGGGCGGGTCCCGTCCGGGCTGGGGCTGGGGGGTTTCAAGCAGGAAGGGCCAGTCCCGCCGCAGCGTCTACATCTACACCAAGCGCGGAACGTTGATGCCCCTCATCGAGGGCTTTGATTACACCAACACGGCCCAGTCCCTGGGGATGCGAACAGTGACCACCATCGCTCCGCAGGCCCTGATGCTCCTCAACAGCTCCTTTCTTGACTGGCAGGCCGGTGTCTTGGCTGGCCGTGTGCTGACTGAGACGGGTCCCGACCCGGCCGGACATCCGACCGACTTTGTCAGGAGGGCTTACCGGCTGATCCTGTCGAGGGACGCGGATGAGGATGAGGTCGAGAAGAGCCTCGCCTTTATCAGGCGCCAGGCGGAGGCCTTCGCTTCTCGCCGCGTGCGCTCTACCTTCAGGCCGGGAGTTCCCGATGCCATCGAGCGAGGCTTCAAAGGTACCCAGAAACCCTCGAACTTTTTTGAAGGTCCCCGGGACGGCTGGGAGTACTTCCGTGGGCGCTGGTACGATGCGGGAGACAACATCGACTGGGTCGACCCGCAGAGACGCCCCTACGCCTTGCACAAGACGCTTCGGTTGGCGGATGGTGAGCTGTCCGCGGAGCTGTCCATGCAGTCCAACTCAGAGGGCGCCTCGATTTATTTCCGCGGCGGGAATGAGGGAGATCTCTATTCGGGTCTCGAGCTGCTCCTCGATCCGCGCGAAGACCGCATCGAGCTTCGCCGTCATGGCAAGGAGAAAGAGCCGGTGGTGGTGAAGTCATCCCCGCTGGAGCTGAATACAGGAACCTGGTACCGGGTCCGGGTCGTCCTGGCTGGGCCGGAGGTCAGCGCCTGGGTAGGCCAGGGCTCCCCGGGTGAGCGGAATCCATCCCTGCGGGCCACCGTCGAAAAACCGGCTGAACCCGGCGACAGGGTAGGCCTGAGCTCTCGGGAGGCTCCGGTCGGATTGAGCTCCCTGGTGGTCAGGATGGCTGGAAAGACGACCACCGCCGAGATTTCCGGAAAGAAATGGATCGCCGCGGCGGGGAGCGGCCCCGGCGCCAACCTCGAGCGCGGCATGCGGCAGGCTCTCCATTCTTTCTGCCTCGTGCTGCTAAATCTGAGCGAGTTCGTTTATATTGATTAAGACATTTTTCTGCGGAGCGAGTTGAAATGGAATCCAGACCAGGCAGGGCAACGGCCGGGGGAGCTTCCTCGCCAGGGAGCCAGTTCTGCGGTCGAACCCGGCGCGAGTTCCTCTGGGAGGCCGGCGCCGGATTTACCGGTATCGCCATGGCCGCGATGCTCGAGCGGGATGGATTCTTTAAAAAGCACGTTCATGCCGAGGGCGCCGACAAGGGTGAGTTGAACCTCCTGGCTCCCAAGAAGCCGCATTTCGTCCCCAAGGCCAAGCGCTGCATCTTCCTCTTCATGTATGGAGGTCCGTCGCAGATGGATCTCTTTGACCACAAGCCCTATCTGCAGAAGAACGATGGCAAGACGGTCGATGTCGAGATTCGTCGAAGGAGCGTTCAGAAACAGAAGCTGCTGGGCTCGAGGCGCGAGTTCAAGCGGCGCGGCGATTCGGGGCTCTGGTGCTCGGATGCTCTCCCGAGAATAGCCGGCCATATGGACAAGATGGCTGTGGTCAAATCTCTCTATATGGACTCCTTCGCCCACGGCTCCGCCCTCCTGCAGATGAACTGCGGCCAGGTGATCCAGGGGCATCCTTCGCTCGGTTCCTGGCTCGCCTACGGGCTGGGAACGGTGAACCAGAACCTGCCGGCCTACGTGACAATGCTCGATCCAAGGGGCGGCCCGGTATCGGGCGCTCCCAACTGGGGCAGCGGCTATATGCCGGCGGCCTACCAGGGCACCCTGTTTCGTTCCGGGGGAGATCCGATCCTCAACCTGAGTCCCAACTCCGAGGTGGCGCCCGCGATCCAGCGAGACAGGATCTCGACGATCAACGCGCTCAATGCGAAGCATCTCGAAGGCCGACCGGGTTATTCCGAGCTACAGGCGCGCATCGCGAGCTACGAGCTGGCCTTCCAGCTGCAGACCACGGCTCCGGAAGCTCTGAACCTGGAGCAGGAAACTTACAAGACGCGTGAACTCTACGGGGTCTACGATCCGAAGCCTTCACACAAGCTCTCCGTCGGCCCGGCGCCCTTCGCCAGGCAATGCCTGGTCGCCCGGCGCCTGATCGAACGAGGCGTTCGGTTCGTACAGATCTACCATGGAGGCGGGCACCAGCAGCAGAACTGGGACGCGCATCATGGAGTGGAGGAGAACCTGGACATACATTGTCCCGAGATCGACAAGCCGATCTCGGCGCTTCTCACCGACCTGCAGCAGCGGGGGCTTCTCGAGGACACCCTGGTTGTCTGGGGCGGAGAGTTTGGTCGCCAGCCGGTTTCCCAGGGGAAAAATCATGGCCGGGACCACAATCCCAAGGGCTTCACCTACTGGTTCGCCGGCGCGGGCATCAAGCCCGGTATCAGCTATGGCGCCACCGACGAGATCGGGCACGAGGCGGTTGAGAACCGCCATCACATCAGGGATCTTCACGCTACGATCCTCCATCTCATGGGGCTCGATCATGAGAACCTGACCTATCTCTACGGGGGGCTCGATCGCCGACTCACCGGGGTCCAGCACTCCGAGGTGATCAAGGGAATCCTGGCCTGAGGATTTGGCCTCTCAGCGGCTGAAGAGCTCGATGAGGTAGCCGTCAGGGTCGCGGATATAGAATTGGAGGGGGCCGTCGGGGCGCAGGTAGGGTCCGGCGACAATCGGGATGTCGAGAGACCTGACATGCTCGGCCGCGGCCGCGGCGTCGTCGATCTGAAAGGCGATGTGGTGTCCCTGGGCGGGGTATCTACCGGTGAACTCTCCCGGGCCGCAGGCGCCAGCATCGTCGCCGGCCAGGGTGACGTGAACCTGGGTATCGCCAGCCTGGAACCAGAGCCCCGGAAAGGAGAAATCCGGCCTCGGCAACTCGTCCATCCCGAGAAGGCCGAGGTAGAATTCACGTGTCTTGTCGAGGTCGCTCGAAACAACCAGGACATGGTCGATTCCCCGGACCCGTAGCGGACGGTTTTCTTTCATGCGGAAACCTCAGCCGATGCGCCCCGCCTTGAATTCGTCGATCAACTCGGCGATGGAGTCGACCGCGGCCTCGATAAAGAGCTCGCCCTTCTCGGCGCTCGCGACGGTCGGGTCGCCTATGGCGCCTTTTTTGGACCACTCGTTCCAGAGCCGGAACTGGCCGACCTTGCCGGGCTCGAGCATGTCCTTGTGGTCAAACCTGCAGCGCTGCTCCTCGCCATCGGGTTCGAGACAATCGGTTCGCACAAGGTCCGCATGCAGAGCCAGCATCACCGAGGTCTCCATTTCTCCCGCGTGCCCCATTCCTCCGGGCTCCGAATCCCGGATCTCCGCGAATCTTTCCGCCGCGAGCACCCAGTAGGTGGCGTGGATGATCTTCAGCTCGGAGCGATCCCTGTCCGCTGTCACATTGCCAGCTCCGAGGCGCGTCTCCTGCACCGCGACGTTCAGCAGGGACTGGTTCCCGCCATGACCGTTGAGCAGGATGAAACGCGTGAAGCCGTGGGCGAAGAAGCACTCTACCAGTTCTCGCGCCGTGTCGAGAAAGGTTCTGCTCGTCAGAGTCAGGCTTCCGATGAAGGGCATGTGATGGGAAGAGGAGCCGAACCTCTGCACAGGGAGCCAGAGGATGTTGTCGGGGTTCCTGGCGTCGAGCCGCCGCAGCAGACCCTCGGTGATGAAGGTGTCGGTTCCTGTCGGCAGGTGGGGGCCGTGCTGCTCAATCGCGGCGAAGGGAATGATCACCGGCAGCAGCCGGTCGAGCTTGTCTACATCCGTGGTCGTCAGGTCCGCCAGGTACATCGCCTTGGTCCGTTGATTCGATTGGTTGCCTCGGGCAGACCTTCCAGCTTATCAGTCTGCGGCTTAAAGATCGAATCGCAACTGCGCCCGGTGTTTCTCGATCAGTGAGCTTGTTCCGCCTTTTCTCAGGAAAAAACGGTCAACCCTGATGTTTCAGGAAGGGTTCGCATTAGAATAAAATAAAGTCAAGAAACAGGCGGTCAGAATCGAACAGAATCGGAGATCTGCTATGGGGAAATTTGTCACGCGGATTGTGCTCGCCGGGACGGGCGGTTTGTTTTTTACGATCTTTTTTTGCGGAGTGATATCCAGCGTAGCGCCTGTTGCGGACCTCGCCGGCGCCTTGGCGGATCTTCCCCCGGCGGCGGCCCAGGCGGCTCTGCGCCCGGAGGAAGAGCACCTGGTGAAGCTTTTCGAGAAGGCCTCGCGGTCTGTCGTATTTATCACCAACGCAGCCGTCAAGCGCAGTTTTTTCTTCAATACCAGCCGTGAGGTTTCCCAGGGAAGCGGCAGCGGCTTTGTCTGGGATAAGAAGGGGCATATCGTAACCAACTACCATGTAATTGCCGGGGCGGACTCCATCATCGTCAGCTTTGACTCTAAGACCAGCTACCGGGCCAGCGTGGTGGGAGTCGCGATGGACAAGGATCTCGCGGTATTGAAGGTGGATGTGCCAGCCGCGAATCTCTATCCGCTGTCGGTTGGCCGCTCAGACCGTCTGAAGGTGGGGATGATGGCCGTGGCGATCGGCAATCCCTTCGGGCTCGACAGGAGCCTCTCCAAGGGAGTCATCAGCGCTCTCGGACGGGAGTTTCGTTCGCTCACCGGGCGGACGATCACCTCGGCGATCCAGACCGACGCGGCCATCAACCCGGGAAATTCAGGCGGCCCACTGCTCAATTCGAGCGGTCAACTGGTCGGGGTCAACACGACCATCATCAGCGGCAGCAGGAGCAACTCCGGTGTTGGCTTCGCTATTCCGGTGAATACGGTAAGCCGGGTTGTCGATCAGCTCATTCGTTTCGGCAAGGTCAAGCGTCCCGCCCTGGGGGTCTATAATTTCAGTGACGAACAGGCTCGCTACCTGGACATCGAAAGAGGCGTGGCGATTCGAAATGTCGCGAAGAACTCGGGCGCGGCGGAAGCCGGTCTGCGGGGCATTCGAGAGGTCGGGGATGGAAGGATCGCCCTGGGTGATGTGATCATAGGTGTCGCGGGCGAGGCCGTGGATGACGAAGACGATCTTCTGAACGCGCTCGAGAAATTCAAGGGCGGTGACCGGGTGAAGGTTAAAATACTCCGAGATGGAAAAGAGAAGATCGTTACCATCAAGCTGCAGGAGAGCGAATAGGTCCTCGCTCTTTCTCATGGAGGGGCTTAGCTCTTCTCGCCCCGGTCGGTTTGATAGCTTGACAGGCGTTCGGTCTTTGCTGAAGCTGTGTTTATCGTTTTGACTGCTTTGGTTCAGAGAGGCGAATGGTAGCTATGGCTGGTTCATTCTGGGAGAAGATGGGGCGCAGTGTCGGTGATGGTCTGCAGAAGGCCAGGGACATCGGAGCCTCCATCGGCGAGAAGGGTGAGGCCATCCTCGACAAGCAGGACTGGCGTCGCAGGCTTCGTAAAGCGCGTGAAGAGCTCGGCCGGGTGGTGGACAAGGAATTGCGGGGCATGGGCGATCCTCCCTACAAGCTTGAGGACCCGGCGGTAAAGGAACTTCTTGCCGATATCAAGCTGGCTGAGGAGGAGCTTGAGAAGCTTGAATTGGCCAGTAAGGAGAAAGAGGAAAAGGCTCCAGGAGAGGAAGTCCAGGAGCAGGCAGGAGAGCGTGGCTCAGCGGTTGAGCCAGACGATGACATCCTGGAAAATCCGGATAACTGACCTCAAAAGGCGACAGAACTGTCATGGGAGGTCTCTACGGCGTTTACCGGGCTTCCCGGACCGGGAATTCACTTGACAATATCATGGTCGCTGCCTAGAATTTCGCCCGCATTGTAATTTGTAAGACATTTTAAAATAGACACTTATGACAAATGCCGAGACAGCTGATTCAGCTGTAACCGGCAATGGGATGCTTCACTATGGATCTCCCCAAGTACGTCAAGGAGCTTAAAGAGCTTCTGGATCTGATGAAGAGCCATGACCTCGCTGAGGTTGAGCTCGAAGAGGAAGGTCAGAAGATACGTCTTCGCAAGACCGAGCCTCATATCTCAGCCGCTCCCATGGCAATCCAGGGCGCTCTTCCGGCTGTGTCTCCCGCCGCAACTCCAGGTTCCGATGCCGGGGGTGACCCGGAGGCCGCTGAAGAGGATGATGGGCTGTACAAGGTTCCCTCTCCGCTCGTAGGATCCTTCTACCGTTCACCCAGTCCTGAGGCCGATCCGTTTATCGTCGAGGGCGATCGAGTCGAGGAGGATACCGTTCTGTGCATCGTGGAGGCGATGAAGGTCATGAATGAGGTCACCGCCGGAGTCAGCGGGGTCGTTCGTGAGGCTCTTGTCGAAAACGGCAGCGCGGTTGAATTCGACCAGCCCCTGTTCAAGATCGAGATCTCGTGAAGAAATTTTCTCGGATACTCATCGCCAATCGTGGCGAAATTGCCCTTCGTATTCTGCGTGCCTGCAGGGAGTTGGGGATTGAATCGGTTATCGTTCACTCGGTGGCCGATGCGGGCGCCGGCTACCTTGACCTGGCCGATCGGACGGTCTGTATCGGGCCGGGTCCAAGCCAGCAGAGCTACCTGGACATCTCGCGGATCATCGCCGCTGCCGAGGTGGAGGATGTGGATGCGATCCATCCCGGGTACGGTTTTCTTGCAGAGAATGTTCAGTTCGCCGAGATCTGTAAGTCATCCCATATCGAGTTCATCGGTCCCGGTGTTGAGGCCATCTCCTTCCTTGGCGACAAGGGCAAGGCGCGGGAGCTCGCCAGGGAGGTCGGAGTCCCCTGCGTGCCGGGCTCAACGGGCATCCTCGAGAATGAAGATGAAGCTCTCAAGATCGCCCAGGAGATCGGCTACCCCGTGATTGTGAAGGCGGTAGCCGGCGGCGGCGGCCGGGGTATGCGGGTTGCCCACAATGACATCACCCTGAAGAACGGCTACTCGCAGGCGAAGATCGAGGCCGAGACGGCCTTCAATAATCCCGATGTTTATCTCGAAAAGTACGTGGAGAAGCCCCGGCATGTGGAGATCCAGATTCTTGCTGATCACCATGGCGAGGTGGTCCATCTTGGCGAGCGTGATTGCAGTCTCCAGCGCAGGCATCAGAAACTGATCGAGGAGTCGCCCTCGCCGGGGTTGCCTCCGGAAGTTCGGGACGAGATGGGAGTTGCGGCGAAGAAGCTGGTGAAAGCGGCCGGCTATACCAATGCCGGCACGGTGGAGTTTATCGTCGACAAAGACTTCAACTTCTACTTCATCGAGGTCAATACCCGCATCCAGGTTGAGCATCCGGTTACCGAGATGGTCACTGGAATTGACCTGATCAAGGAACAGATTCGTCTTGCGAGCGGTGAGCGGTTGGGGATGACCCAGGATGATATCAAGACGAAGGGGGTCGCGATCGAATGCCGTATCAATGCGGAGGATCCCGCTGATAATTTCAGGCCCTGCCCCGGGAAAATAGGGCAGTTCAGGGCGCCTGGCGGATACGGTGTCCGGCTGGATACCCATGCCTATGCAGGTTATACGGTTCCGCCGAATTACGATTCCATGATCGCCAAGCTGATCGTCTACCAGGAAACGCGCGAAGAGGCGATCAACTGCATGAGGCGCTGCCTGGATGAATTCGTCATCGAGGGGATCTCAACCACGATTCCCCTGGCCCAGGAGATCTTCAAGCATCTCAACTTCGTGGCCGGAAAGGTCAATACCGGGTTCATCGAGGAATACTTCCTCGACTGAGGCTTGGCGCTTGTTTGGCTGACTATTTCTGCCGACAATGAGAACGAAGTCATTGGATGGGCCGAGATTACGTTGGATAACGGCGCTCAAGATGAAAAACCTGCCTGAAATCAACCACTGCAGTCCGAACCCCAAGGCCTGGTGGTGCACGCGATGCCAGGCGCACACTACGTTTCAATATAGAACTCTGCCGAGCAGGGATAGCCGGGGAAACCCGGAAGTTGTTGTGCAGCACAAATGCCGGGCCTGCAACTCCTCGATGTTTCGTGCGGCTGAAACGATAACGGGAAGGAATATGTGCGGTGGCGGTATAGTTCTAATTATTTTAGTGGGTGTGGTTGGAAGCATATTTGAAGACAACGAATCTAACAGCAGTAGTATCTTGGGGATGACCTTTACCGGTGCTGGTTTCTTATTTATTTTCTTTATCGTGATGAGTGCTTACTTGGGTAAATGGTCTTCCTGGTCTTCGACTCAGAAGAAAACATCTGCGGAGAAACTCAGGGAGAGAGCTCTGGCGCATCGTTTCCAGCCGGAATACGAGAACAATGAGGCCTTTACCTGCTGGGCCAAACAGTTCCTCAACTCTGAAGAGGTGGAGCGACTGCACGAAAAATATGGGGAGAGTGAGGACGGGGAAAAGCGGGAAGCCAGGATCGTTCTCAGGGTGGATGAGGAAGGCGGGCCTCCGCCTCCGCCCCCTGGGGAATAAGTGAGAACTCGCTAGCTGAGGGCGCTCAAGATGAAGAACATCCCTGAAATCAACCACTGCATTCCGAACCCCAGGGCCTACTGGTGCCCCTTCTGTAAGGCGCACAATACGTACGACTTTGATGGCGAGAGTTATTTCTGTAACGCCTGCTACGGCGCCTGGCCGTCCATCCCCGGCTCCTCGACCCCGATGATTAGGCCCCGCCAGCAGTTGCGGTTGAAGCCTGTATTGATTGTTGTTACTGGTGTGCTGTTCCTCGCAGGTGTTGAACTGGGGCTCGGAGAGTTATACAGAACGGGGGGAAATTGGAATCATTCTAAGTTCTTCGGAATCCCCGTCATGCTGGTTGGGTTTGGAGCTTTCTCCGGCTTCTGTGCGTGGGCGATACACTATAATCTGAAGCAATGGTCCGCCTGGGCTTCAGCCCAAAGGCGGAAGTCTCCCGAGGAACTGAGACAGGAAGCCCTGGACCATCCTTTTCAGCCGGAATACGACAACAGCGCGGACTTTACCGAATGGGCGGAACAATTCCTTACCCCTGAAGAGGTGGAGCGACTGCACGAAAAATACGGGGAGAGTGAGGACGGGGAAAAGCGGGAAGCCAGGATCGTTCTCAGGGTGGAGGGGGAATCCCAGGAGCCGCCGCCTCCGGCCCCTGGCGAATAAGGCCGTTTTCAGTGCTCTCGCAGGCTCGGGGGGTATTTAGTGGGGCTTGATTTCCCCATTCTTTTGCGTGAACAGTGGCAACGGGATGGGACTGGGAGTCGTCTACCTACATAGCTCCGTAACAACCTTCAAGTGCTTGAAGGGGGTGTTGTTTGCCATTAAAGTGTTCGAGCATTATACTTTACGGCTTCTCCTCGTTCTGCCGTTTGACCCTGTTCCTTACGGAACTGATTTCCCTGGAGAGTGATCCCGGAAAACCAGTGGTTTTCGGTGGATGGAGTTTTCGGGTGTTTATCTTATTAACAGGCGAGAATGAGGCTCGCGAAGAGGTTTGTGTCCTTGGTCGTCAGCCTGTTTGAGCCGGCCTGCTTGAACCGGAGCAGGTTTGCCCCGGTAGTTTGTTTTAGTCAGTCTATTATTCTTCAGGAGCCAGGCATGGAGCAGAAGTCTTTCACTTTCAGGCGTTTCGCGGTAGCCCCGCGTGGACAGTTGGAGCAGGGCTTCACCCTTGTGGAGGTGCTGATCGTCATCAGTATCATCGCCATCCTCGCCTCGATGAGTTTTGCCGGCATCCGTGTCGTGCAGGAAAAGACCAAGCAGGCCCAGACGCGAACCGAGGTCTCCCAGTTCACCCAGGCGATTGACAGATACCAGACCGATGAGAAGATCTATCCGGGAATCGAGAAGGAAAAGCTTACCTCGGATGACAACCAGTTCCCGATTCTCTACAACCGGCTGCTGGGTGATCCGAAGCCGAGGGGACCGGGCGGACGAAGCTCGCCCTACCTGAAGCTGAGCAACGATCGGATCGTTGTCGAAGATGATGATTGGGATGAAGATAACGATGAAGCCCAGGATCGCTGGATCCCCGCGACTCGAGGTGAACGGGACGATCCCAAGGTTCAGAAGTACTACACCGACGCATGGCGGAACGCCTATATCTACCGCTGCAACCGGGGGAGGAAATCTCAGACCTGGATGCTGAATTCCCGCAGCTATGATTTCTATTCCCTGGGTCCGGATGGAGAAGATGGTACGGTCCTGGGCGATGAGGCTGAAGACGAAGAAGACAATGATGACATCTCGAACTCCTGATAAAGGCTCGAGTCTCATTTTGAACTCGGGGCGCAGAAGCTCCGGCTTTACGCTTATAGAGATCCTGATCGTCATGTCGATCATAGGCGTCCTGGCCGGAATGGTGCTGATCGCCATGGGCTCGATCCAGAAGGGGGCTAAGGACGAGGCTACAAAGGCTCTCGTCGAGCGGCTGAACCTGTATATCGCCGACTACTATCGGAAAAAAGGCACCTTGCCTGAGGATGGATTCGATACGGCAGTGGAGATCCAGGGCCAGGTTCTCAAGGGCTCGGCGGCTCTTTATCATCAGCTGACCTCTGATGTGTTTGAGCGAACCTTTATCGCGGGGGAGATGCAGGAGGACAAGCGGGAGCCCGTGGCTCAGTTTGAAAAAGCCGACCTCAGGACGGATGAAGAAGGCATCGTCTACATCATCGATGGGCATGGAGAGCCTATTCACTACGACAACCTGACCGGCAGCAGAAATATCCCCGCGGATGACCCGGCGATCGATCCTGACTCCGATTACGCCCGCTGGAGGTTTACGGTGGGCTTTGATTCCAATTACGAGATCTGGTCCCTTGGTATGCGGGAAGCCGCTGAAGACGAGGATCTTCGTGTGGAGGAGGAATCTTCCGAGGAAGAGGAAGAGAGCTACAATGAGTTTTAGACAGCTGAAAAGCGCCAACGGGATTCGCTCTCGCGACGGCTTTACGATGATTGAATTGATGGTCGTGGTAGCGATCATCATCATGGCCTCGGGAATCATGGGCCCGACGATTGCCGATTTCATGAAGAACCGTCAACTCGAGGGAGTGAGAGGCCAGTTTGGTAATATTTTCAACATGGCTCGCCTGCGGGCGGTCAACCAGCGCCGTGATATCAGCGTGGTCTTCTTTCGCGAAGGCCCCCGGGTCTTTGATGAACTGCGCAAGGAATTCATCGACTATGACGTCTGGAATCCGGGCAATTCACCTCTAGGCGAGAGCGATCCCACGATGTGGTACGCCCTCGGGTTTGCCAGGGGGACATCGAGTTACAACCCGCAGCATGATAATGCGGGGAAAGCCATCGGCGATGGATTGACCATTCCGCCGTTCGAGAAGTGGGTATCCAAAGAGAAGACAGCCGCTCCAAAGTCCAAGGGACGCGCCCGCCGGGGTTCCCGCGCCCGGAGAACAAGCAGCGGGACGACCACCAGGAGCCGCCCCAAGTACAGGACCACCGGCCTGTTCAAGATTACGTTCAATCGTAACGGCACCCTGGTTTTCAGCGATGGCTGCAGCGACGTCCCCACCTCGGTCTACAATGGGGATAAGGACAGCAGGCCCAGGACTTCCGATGTGGTCATCCTCCAATTGGATGCGACCCCAGCCTGCTTTATCGATGTGCGGCCAACGGGCCAGATTAGGAGCAAGGTTGTTCCGCTGGCCGATTTTCCGAGAAAACGCGGAGATGTGAGCGCTGTGAACACGTTCAAGGCCGAGGCCAAACCCTCGAGCCGTTCAGGCCGGAGGAAGTCAAAAAAGTGATGTTCAATAAATCGACTGCAGACAGGTTCGGCTCTCATGGAGACGGCTTCCGTGAAGCTCGCCAGCATGAGCGGGCGGATGGTTTCACCCTGATCGAAATTCTCATCGCCACCTCGATCCTGACCCTTGGCCTGGTGGGGATCCTGGCCCTGTTTCCCGTAGCCATCAAGGCCGGCAGGACGGTGGTGGAGGCCTCGAATTCGGTGGTGATCGCCCAGTCGGTTGTCGATGCGATTCGAAGTGGAATTCGAAACAGCAAGGGACTTTCGAAGCAGCAGGGCCATGCCTATTTCATCCTGCGTCACGATGGAGTTACGGATGCAGTCCCCTCGGATCCCAAGCTTCATGACGTCAAGGACGACTATTACATTCTCCTGCCGCGGTTCAAGAAAGGACAGAAGTTCCCGGGCGCCAAGAGACGGGCTGATTCTCTCAGGCGTGGAAAGCTCTTCCTCTATCCGGAGACCGACAGGAGGGCCAATGGGGGAGGCAACGCGCTGACAGCGGATGATGATGGAGATGATTTTCAGAAAGAGGACTCTGACGGAGATGTTCAGCGAACCTTCCGTGTCGAGAAGGTCTACAGGCTGGGCCACAAGCTCATTCCCGGCGGCGATCCCAGGGATGCGGATTTCTCTGAGGATTTCCTCCTGGAAAAGCGCGTTCTCAAGGACATGACCATCGAGACGCTTCGTCAGTACTCCTTCGCCATCAAGGTCCGCAACAGCTACTACGATGCGGATGCTTCCGAGGACCGCTCCTATCAGCCGGCCAATAAGCTTTATCATTTCACGGTGTTGATCTATCGGGGATTCCCCGAGCGCCCGCTGAGAGCGGATGAAACGATCGAACCGATTATGAAGGTGTATTTTGAGGCTGCGATATGATGCGTGAAGAGTCAGGTGAAAATATGAGTTCCCAGCCGATGCCGTATTCCAGTCGAAGAGGCGGGCTCGAGCAGGGCTTTACTCTCATCGAACTGATGGTCGCCCTCGCCCTCTCGGCGATTCTCTCCATCATGATCATGATGGTGTCGACGAGCGCCCAGGAGACCTATACCAGCACGTTGCAGAAGGTCGAGGTCTACAATCGTTTCCGGCTGGCCCTCAATACGGTCAAGAACGATTTCGCAGCCTGGATCCCGACCCAGGAGTTGGAGTTCTATTCCGATGGAAGGGGAGGAGCCGGTCGGAGGAATTTCCATTTTGAGATGGGTGAGGAAATTGCCGATACCAGGGATGAGTATGGTTTCGGTGTCGTCGATGGCGGGGTGATTAAAGAATACGACGAGTTTGCCCACGTCATTCAGCGCCACTACGAGAGCCGGGAAAAGCAGCAGTTTATGGATGGAGACAGGTCGGCCAAGATCCATGATGCCTACCAGGTCTATTTTCGGGGGATGACCTATATAGAAGGCCAGGTTCGAGAGGCGAACATCGAGTATATACTTGCAGACCCCGCCAAGCCCTGGAAGAACGGGATCCCCCAGCCGCCTGACAGCGTCGAGATGGACAAAGTTCGTGACCTTGTGCTCTATAAAATCGTTCGTTTCTTCCGTATCGACAGCAAGCTGGTCACCAACTTCAACAAGTATCCCATCACTCGGCGAATCATCGAGGTGGCGACCAACGTTACCGATTTCCGGGTCGAGTACATGAGCGACAACCCTTTCCAGCGAAGCCGCAGGAAGGGAGCTCCTAAGTTCCGTACGCCTGAAGAGGACTACAAGGATCCCGTAGAGCTCGCCACGCGTCCCAAGAGAACGAAGAGCGGCAAGGGCTACATCTACATGAAGAAATTCGGCTACGGCAGCGTCAAGATCGCTGAGAAGTTTCCCCTGGCGATCGCCCAGACGGCTGTCTGGGGCGACTCCAACGTCGCCCGCAACGCCGGCCGCAGGCCGCAGTCTGTCAGGGTTGGTTTTACCGGCAATCCCAGCATCAGCTTTGCCGAATTGGTTCCGGGTGACAAGGTGTACATCTTCACCGAGGCCGAGCGTGGAGGACAGAAAGCGGGCGGTAACATAGCAGGGCGCCTGGCGGCCTTCCCCGCCGGCGACTATACGGTCAAGACCAACATCAACGGCATGCTTGAATTCGTCGAGGATATCGACAGCACCCTGTGGGGGGGGAAAGACCAGCCCGGTGTGCGCTACAAGGCTGCCTACATGCCAGCCGCTCTCAGGTTGACCATACGAATGGTCGATGACGAGGGTCTGAATCCCAAGACTATGCAGCAGGTCGTCTGGCTTCGCAGAAAGTCACGCTGAGCCTGCCTTCCAGTATTAAACCTTGTCAGGGTTCATTGACATCAGGAACTCGGCGTTGGCCTTATTGGCCTTGAGCTTGCTCGTGAGGAGCTCGAGACCCTCCGCGGGATTCATGTCGTTGAGTATCTTTCTGAGAACCCATGTTCTGCGCTGCTCTTCCGGGTCAAGGAGGAGTTCCTCTTTCCGTGTCCCGGAACGAGTGATGTCGATCGCCGGCCAGACCCGCTTGTCGGCCAGGCGCCGGTCAAGATGCAGTTCCATGTTTCCGGTACCCTTGAATTCTTCAAAGATGACCTCGTCCATCCGGCTGCCTGTTTCAACCAGGGCGGTGGCGATGATCGTCAGGCTGCCGCCCTCTTCGATATTGCGCGCGGCGCCAAAGAATCGCTTTGGCTTCTGCAGGGCGCTGGCATCGACGCCTCCGGACAGGATTCGACCGGAGTGGGGGACCTCGGTGTTGTAGGCGCGGCCCAGGCGAGTGATCGAATCGAGCAGGATCACGACATCCCGGCCGTACTCTACCATTCGCTTGGTCTTCTCGATCACCATCTCGGCTACCTGCACGTGTCTCGATGCGGGCTCGTCAAAGGTGGAACTGATGACTTCGCCCTTAACCGATCTTTCCATGTCGGTTACTTCCTCGGGGCGTTCATCGATCAGCAGCACGATGAGGTCGACCTCCGGATTGTTCTTGGTGATGCTGTTGGCCATTTTCTGCAGCAGGATGGTTTTTCCTGTACGGGGAGGGGCTACGATCAGCCCTCGCTGCCCCTTGCCGATCGGCGTGACGAGGTCTACGGTTCGCATTTCCAGGCCATCCGGTTCGAGTTCCATGACCAGGCGTTCCTCCGGGTAGAGGGGAGTCAGGTCATCGAAGTTAGCCTTGTTGATGAGATTCTCGGGTTCCTCGTAGTTGATGGCCTCTACCCGTAGCAGGGCGAAATACCGCTCGTTCTCCTTTGGAGGCCTGATCTGGCCCGAGATCACTGTACCTGTGCGCATGCCGAATCGTCTGATCTGCGATGGTGATACGTAGATGTCATCGGGGCAGGGGTAGTAGCTGTAGCGCGGCGAGCGGAGGAAGCCGAAACCGTCCTGCAGGGTCTCCAGGACGCCTTCGCCAAACATGAGCCCGCTCTTGTCGGTACGTTCCTTGAGGATCTTGAAGATGAGATCCTGCTTCTTGAGTCCGGAATATTCCAGAACGCCTTCCTCCTGGGCCAGCTCATGAAGCTGGGGGATGGACATTTTCTGGAGCTGGCCGATGTGCAGGTCTTCCCCGGAAGATTCTTTTTTCTGCTCATCAATGGCCTGGGCTTCTTTCTCAAGCTCTTCGTCACTTGGAAGACCGTAGGCGCCTTCGTCGCCCTTGCCCTTGCCCTTGCCTTTGCCTTTGCCCTTGGAGGTCTTGCTTGTTTTGCCGGTTTTCTTCTTGGTTGGTTTTGCCTTAGCCACGTCCTGCTCACTCTCTCTCTGTAAAATCGATAGCCAGCAGGCTCTCATAGAGATCTTCAACCTGCTGACGTGTTTCATCCAGACTGCCTGAATTGTTAATGACGGAATTAGCCAGAATCTTCTTATCGCTTTCGGGAGCCTGGTTTGCCTCTCTGCGTTTCAGTTCATCAGGAGACCAGCCTCTTACCTTGACCCGGGTTTCTCGAAGCGCCTCGGTTGAGTTCACGAAGAGGATCTCGTCGCAGAAATCGCGGAGGGTCGAGGAGGCCAGCAGCGGTACATCCAGTACCAGGAACTTTCCGTTGCTCTCTTTGAATTCACTGATCTTCTCTTCAATGCGCGCCCTGACCTCGGGGTGGAGGAGCTTTTCCAGTCGGACAAGCTCCTCTGCATCGGAAAAGACCCGCTCGGCAATCTTCGTTCGGTCTACAGTCCCATCCTCCGAGAGGATCTCATCACCCCACCACTGTCGCAGAGTAGACTTCGTATCTTCCCGCTCGATGAGCTCGTGCGCGACCGCGTCCGCATCCAGGGTTTTTGCTCCAAGGTCCGCGAACATGCGGGTCACGGTGCTTTTGCCTGAGCCTATACCGCCGAGAATGCCCAGTATCATGTGGAACTCTGCAATCTGCCCTTCCCCCGGGCTTCATGCATAAAGCAGCCGGGGCGGTCCGGGCATTCGCCAATCGAGCCACTCTTCCCGCAGTTCAGGAACAGTTGCCGGTTGGCAGGATCAAATTGTAGGTATGGAATAAAGACTTGGAAAGTGTTCCGAGCCGCGAATCGATCGCCTGCAGAGAGATCCTTCCACCCGTTTCCAGGCGGGGGACCAGGCGTATTTTGCCCCGGCCGGGTGAGGCCGGTTGGAACACTTGATCCATCAACAACTCGGTTTTCTCTTCAGCTTCTCTTGTCAGCAGCCCTCTCGCTTTCGCTCGAAGACCGCTATATCTGCTCGGATCCGCCGCTCAGACCGCTTCGGCACCCGAAAATAACCCAACCAGGACAGTCCCGAACAGGATTATCGCTCCTTACTCCCGCCCCTGGTTAGCCGGTTTAAAAACCCGTAGAAGGTGTTCTACAGACTCTATTTGCCGGATTGGCCGGTTTCTGAGGCCAGAGTAGAAAGGCGCCTCTGCATATTCTTCTCTGTTAGGGTATCCTTACCTGTCGTACATCCTCGTGTCAAGGGGTATAGGTGTTTTTTCTCGGAACATGGCGGCCGGCTTCGTTTACGAAACCTTTTGAACCAGCTACTGTTCCGTCCTTGACAGCTATTCATGTACCCATAAAATCGTAAGCTAGGTCTCAGGAATTTTTAGACCCGTTTTAATAGAAGATTACCAAGCAAGTTGAGCGAACAGCCTGCTCGCTCCTTTTATGGGAGCAGTTTCGGATTGTTTGCATGCAGGAGGAACCTCCATGGCCCAAAGAGAAGGCTCTGTTTATTTATGGCTGTTTGTTGTTGCGATGATGCTGTTTGTGCTCGTCACGGTTCTCTTTGTCTTTAAGAACCAGGAACACGAAGAGATGGGCGGCAAGCTCACGAAGGCGCAAAAGGCTGTGGTTGAGGCCAACGATGCCAACAAGATGCTTGCCAACGAACTGAGGGCTGTCAAGGGGCTCATCGTTGGCGTGAATCTCGTCGATAATTACGACGACACCAACGACATGATCGATAACCTGAAGACCAATCAGCTCACGAGTGTTCTCGCTGCGATCAACCAGGCCAACAAGGATCTCAACCGGAAGCCCCATCCCACATTCACCAACCTGCTTGAGCCCTACGCTCTTTATCCGGGTACCTTCAAGGAATACCAGGGTATTCGCGATGCGGCTGTCCAGGAGCGCGACAAGGCGGACAAGACCTTTACGGCCGCTATCGCAAGTCGTGAAGGAACGATCAAGACACTCACCCAGGATCTGCAGGAGCAGAGGTCACAGGTGGCCGAGGCGCAGCAGACCTCTGAGGACTGCGCGAGTAATCACCTCACGGTTGTCGAGCGCCTGAAGCAGGAGTTCGAGGATAAAGAGGAAGAGTGGACCGAGAAAGAACTGGGCGCCAACCGCCAGTTGCAGCGCAAGGATTCGGAGATCAGCACGCTTCACATTCTTGTGAAGAAGCTGCAGTCGAAAGACCGCCAGCTCCTGACCCTCGCCGATGCCAAGCCTGATGGAAAGCTTGTCCATGTGTCCAATGAGTTGGGCAAGGGCTGGGTGGATATCGGCCGCAGGAATCATCTCAAGAATGGCCTGATCTTCAGGGTCTATCGTCCGATTAAGGGCGGCAAGAAGATGTTCAAGGGCCGGGTGGAAGTTCGCCAGGTCGACGAGATTTCCGCCGAGGTCAGGGTCATTGAGCAGGTCGATGCCGAGAGAAATCCGATCGTCGCCGGCGACCTGATCACCAGCCCCTTCTACGATCAGAAGGAAGAGCCGATCTTCGTCTTTGCCGGCACCAAGCTTACCAGCCAGGAGATGACCGAGGACTTCCTCAGGGCCAAGCTCAGCGGCTACGGTGTGCAGGTGAAGGGTAACGTGGATATCAACACGAGCTATCTCGTGGCTCTCGAGGACTACGAGAAGACCACCGAGTTCAAGGTGGCGGAACGTCTTGGAGTTCCGATCCTTCGCGAGAAGGAGCTTATGGAGTTTATCGGTTACTGATCAGAGCAAAGCCGGTTCTTTGCAGCCCGCCTCGATGTGGGGTAGAATCTGCTCTCTTTGATAGGCAAGCCTTTGTGGCGTCCGGACAGGTCTGCCCTGTCGCGTATTCGCCCCTATTGTACGGCCGTGAGGCCGACTCAGCGGGGGCGGAGGCTTTTTCCCAGGGGAAAGGGCCGGATCGCGGCTGCAACTGGCAGGACGCGGCGGCGAAGGGCCGGGATGAGCGGAGTTGAACCGCTTTTCCGGCTTGAGCTTCGTCACCAACGGGGTATCGGTCCTCCGGGAGTTGTTTCCTGGAGCGGTCGGATTCGTTCCTCAAGGCAGGATAACCCAGGTTTACAAGCTTATCCTGGCAACCCAGGTGACTGAGGCGGTGTTATGCGCGAAGTCCGCATGACTTTCGGGGAGCATTTAGAGGAACTTCGCAAAAGGATCCTCATCGCTCTTCTCTATGTTGTAGTTGGCGTGGTCGTGGCCGTTTTTTTCGAGAAGACGCTGATGGAGATTACGCTCCAGCCGCATCAGCGTGCCTTCAGGAACGCCCAGAAGAGCAAGCTGCTCGAGCGTCTCGATACGCAGCTCAAGGAACTCCAGGCTCTTGAGGCTTCTCCAGGGGCTCCGGGCGAGGCTGCCCCCGGCTTCAGTCTCACCGATTGGCAGATCCTGTTCAGGGGCGAGGTCAGGCGCCAGGCTATTATCAGGGAGCTTTCGGAGCCCTTCAGCAATTTTGCTGGCGAGCTCGAACAACTCCTGCCATCTCTGCCCGAGGCGGAGCGCTTGAGCTTCGAGGAGTCCTATCGCAGGCAGGGTGAACTCCTCGCCGGAAAGGTCGCGGAGCGTTTTGCGACCCTGGGAGAGCTCGAGCCGGTTTCGGAAATTCCCAGGCGCTTCAGGGTTCTGGAGGAGAAGCTGAAGGCTCTGAAAGGGGGGGAGCCGGAAACTGATGATTGGCTCCTCGGCGGCTGGGGCGATGATCTGGATGATCCGATCACCCGCCTGGCGGCCTTTAATGAAATTCTCACACAGCGCAAGGAGGAGGTCCGCGCCAGCGCCGCTACGATCGAGGAACTCGAACAGGGCAGCCGCGATTCCACCATCAAAACGGATTTCCTCGAGGCGCTGCGAGGATTTGACGAGATTGTCGAGGGCATGCAGGCGACCGAGGAGGCCCGCATCATGGTGATCTCCTACCTCGAGCAGTTCTATACGCATCTCAAGGTCGCCATC
This sequence comes from Planctomycetota bacterium, assembly GCA_965659285.1. Classification (GTDB taxonomy): domain Bacteria; phylum Planctomycetota; class UBA8108; order UBA8108; family UBA8108; genus UBA8108. Next base: position 25,896 of record CBFHWB010000040.1, read on the forward strand.
ATCTTCGGCCTGCTGTTGACCTTTCCCCTGGTTCTTTACCAGGGGTGGAAGTTTGTGGGCGCGGGGCTCTATAAGAACGAGCAGCGCTATGTGCTGACCTTCCTCCCGTTCTCGATTGTCCTCTTTGCCATCGGAGCCGCCTTCGGCTATCTGATCCTGATACCGACCGCGCTTAAATTCCTGGCGACCTGGGGAGGAGCCGATATCGATCTCGCCTTCACCCTGGGGAATTACATCAGCCTGTTCTTCACGCTGACGCTGGTGCTCGGCCTTGTCTTCCAGACGCCGCTGATCATGGTCTTTCTGAACAGGACGGGTATCGTGCCCGTCGACGGCTTCCGTAAGGCTCGTCGAATGGCGATCCTGATAGGCTTTATCGTTTCGGCTCTTCTTACCCCGCCGGACCCCTTCAGCCTGCTCCTGATGGCCTGCCCTCTGGTGCTGCTTTACGAGATCGGTATCATAGTCTGCCGACTGTTGAATATCGGCAAGCGCAAGGAGGACGAAGATTGAAAATAGGTATCCTGGGGTTGCCGACAAGCGGAAAGACAACTCTGTTCAACCTCCTTACTGAGTTTTATGACGAGCCCGACCATGTTCACGGCGGCAACAAGCCCGTCATGCGCTCGGTCAAGGTGGTTGACCCGCGCCTGGAGAGGCTGCGGGATGACTACGAGCCGCAGAAATACACTCCCGCCTCACTGCAGTTTCTCGACTTTCCCGCCATGTCGAGTGAGAGCTCCAGGGGAGGTCTTGAGGATCTGCTGGCTCCCGCCAGGGAACTGGAGACCCTGATCGTCGTTCTGAGAGATTTTGATTCTCCTGGAGGGGCTGAATCCGATCCGCAGAGCGACCTTGCCGAGGTTCTCGGGGAGTTCATTATCGCTGACCTGGTTGTCGTAGAGAAACGCCTTGAAAAGCTCGAGGAGAGAAGCAGGAAGCCGAACTTCGATGATGATGACAGGAGGGAGCAGGCGCTTCTGGGCGAGATCAGTGGACACCTCGAGTCGGAGAAGCCGGTATCGAGTTTTCCGCTCGATGACATCCAGAGAAAGGCGATCAGCGGTTTTGGTTTTCTCAGCCTGAAGCCCTACCTGGCCGTGATCAACTCTGGCGAGGGCGGCGGCAATGCCGTGGAGGCGGAGCTCAGTTCGGTGGCAGGCACGGAGGTGCTGTCCTGCAAGGCGCTCAACGAGCTTGAGATTCTCCAACTGTCGCCGGAGGACCAGGCGATCTTTCTCGAAGAATACGGAATTCAGAGCTTCAGTCGCGAGCCGATTATCGCGGCGGCCTATCAGACGGCCGGGCGGATCAGCTTTTTTACCGCCGGGGAGAAAGAGGTGCGTGCCTGGACGATCCGGGATGGCACCGTTGCTGTGGATGCGGCGGGTGAGATCCATACCGATATCGCGCGTGGCTTCATCCGGGCCGAGGTAGTCAGCTACGAAGACTACACTGAAAACGATGGCATCAAGGGCGCCAAGGAGAAGGGGCAGTTCCGGCTCGAGGGTAAGACCTATGTCATGGCCGATGGGGACATTGTTGAGTTCAGGTTCTCAGTCTGAGGAGAGGAATGCAGGAGACTTGTTCCAGCTTGCTCGGAAGCTTTTGTCTTTCAGGCGGGAGCCGCGGTTTTCGGCGTTGACTCACTGGGGGGGCTTTGCTAATATCCGCTCCCGCTTTAAACGGCGAGACGGTTGGAATAAGGAAGAGGATGCGGACTTTAAGGGCTGGCGCGGCCGGCATGTTCGCCGGGCTTGAGGGTCTCCTTTCGTGGAGGACGAGTCCGGCGGCTGACTCCTGGGTTCCGGTGGAGTACTCAGCGGTCGGTAGGGTTCGCGGGTTCGACTTAATTTTCCATTAAGTGACATAAGGTGGTTTATTTTTTCTCGGGTGGGAGAACTGGTATCGATGACTCTTTAACTGCTGATTGCGGTTGACCTTCATCGTCTTACGAATAAGTGGACGTAGCGAAGGTGAACTGTTCCCTGCGCCGGTGGTGATACATCGCGGCGAGGCGGGGTGTTCAGTGTCGGAGTCGGCCTTGACGTGAAGGCCGGCCGGCAGGAACTTCCGCAGGGGAAGAGGGATCCGCCTTCCCGGGCAAGTCCCGGGAGAGACGGGTTGGACAGCATTCAGCTTGCGTTGAGTCGGCAAGGTCTTTCGTCCTGCTATGGTTGGTGGTACCCCAAACCGCAAGGTGAGCTTGAGCTCCGGAGGGTTAAGGGATGAGCAGGACAGGGATTGAGCAGCGAGCTCTCCGAAGTTGTTTTTGTCTCCGTGACCAGGGTGGTCTCGGATTCGCCGGCAGGATTCGTCGGCTGGTCTCCCCCCCGGGAACTTTTATTTTAATAAGGGAGTGTCTGGAGAGAAACGGGAAGTGAAGAGGCGGGTTTCCTTTTTTGCCTGGCCGGGTGGGCCTGGCGATGGAATCCCAATCGACCATCGAAGCCTGGTCAGAACGGTAACGGTTTGAGAAGCGACGCACCGGTCGCATGCGGAGGAAAGAGCCGCGCGTCCGGCGTCAGAGGAGGCTCCGGTAGTGTCCGGAGATTTCTGAAACCGTGTCGGGCCTTTCTGATCCTGGCGGATGGACCGAAGGGAAAGTGGAATAGCCTCATGGGAAGTGAACTTCTTGAACATAGATGGACGGATGCCAGGGAAGGGCTCCAGGTCAGATTCGGCCAGGAGTGCTTTCAGCGTTGGCTGGCCGACATCACCGTCATATCCTCCGATGAGGGACATGTACGGC
>CBFHWB010000041.1:0-28014 GCA_965659285.1 Planctomycetota bacterium
ACCTGCTCATGATGCCCCAGCCGACGAAGAGGCTCACCGCCAGCGCGAAGATGTCGAGCCCGACCACCACCGCGCCCCGGACACTCCCCAGCGACCAGCGGAAATAGCCCATGTCGGGACGGCTGATACGCCAGACCAGAACCAGGGCCACCACGGGAAAAACCACCGCCAGGAGCACCGTGAAGATCCGGATGCCGTAGACCGGGTTGATTCGCAGGAAGAGCAGGCTGGCGGAGGCGGCAATGAAAAGCGCGATAGCGATGCGGAAAGAACGGGATTCCATTCGCACCTTCAGGTTGCCCAGGTCAAGCATGGCGTAGGCTCCGCAGACCATCCAGCCGATGCCTGCGGTCCAGGCCGCGATAAAGAAACCCACGAGGAACACCAGGCGGGCGGAGCTCCCTGCCAGCGGCTCCAGCAGGGCCGCGAGATCAGTGGCGTTCTCCGGCACGATCCCGAAGGGCCGGGCGACCGCTGCCGCGGCCGCCATCACCGGCAGGGCGACGATCCCCGCCGCCGCGATGCCTACACCGTAATCCCAGCGTGAGCGCTGCAGGATGCGGGCCTGGCCCAGCGGCTTCGATGAGCGCCAGCCCTTCTCGATCATCGTGTAGGGATAAATCAGGATGAGCCAGGCGTTGATCATGCTCCCGGCGTTTTTCTGGATCAAGCCAAGCCATTCCGTGCGGTCTGATTCCGACCCGGGGATGCTGGGGATCAACCCCGCGGCCGCGGCCGACCATGGGGCGTCGGCGGCAACCGCCGCCAGGGCGAAGAGCCCGATCAGCAGGATGAGTGCGAAAACAAAAAATAGTTCTATCCTGCGGTAGACCCCCAGGACCAGCAGCGCCGTGGCCGCCAGCCCCGCGAGCGCTCCGCCGACCTCCGTCGGGATGCCGGGGTTGAGGGTACTCAGCACGTGGGCACAGGTGTTCCACTGTGAATAGGCGCCGATGATTGTCGTGACGACCACCGTGACGAAGAGATAGATCGAGAAGACCGGGTGGACCTCCTTGAAGATCGACAGCGGTGTGCGCCCGAAGCGGAGATAGTAGCGCGCTGACATGTCCATCAGCGTCCAGCCGGCGAGGCCGAGTACGAAGAACGTCCACCACATGTCCATGCCGAAGAGGGCGCCCATCTTGGTGGCGATCGCGATATCCCCTGTGCCGATATAAAACGAGCCGACCAGGGCTCCGGCTCCCACACCCGCGAGAGCGCGGCCTGACAGCAGGGGCAGCTTCGCACTCCACGGCTTCATGGCGATTCCTCCTGCTCCCACCAGGCCTCTTCGGGATCCGCCAGCTCGGCATCCTTCACAGTCCGCCACCCGCCGGGTTCACCCAGGCGCAGCAGAAAGAAGACGAAGAAGGGGAGAAAAAGCAGGGCAACGATGGTGGGGTAGAGGATTGAAAGAAGCCCCCGGGGAGGCAGCGGCCCCCTGACGGTAGCCACCTCGAATGATAAAACCTCCTCACCGCCCCCTCCAGCCGAGATCCTGAGCTCAAAAGTACAGCTCCCTGGCTCGGCGTTTTCGAGCGCCAGCAGGCCCCTGAAGGCAAAGCGCTCCGTATCGCCGGGGCCAAGCTCGAAGGCGGCTTCGAGACTCTCCGGCCCGGCCGACGGCTTGAAAGCCCCAATGGGTATGCCGAGCGAAACCCGGATCGCCTTCTTTGCTCCGCCCGCGCCTGCCGGCCGGGAAAGAATGACCAGCACGTTGATCTTTTCCTTCAGCTGGGCCACGTCGGTGCAGATGAATCGGTATTCGATGCCATCGAGCAGGCCGGTCTTCTCAAAAGCCATCGCCCGCGGAGTAAAAAACGCCTGGATGGCCAGCGCCAGGAAAAACAGCGCGGCAGAACCGCTCCGCCCTCTCAAGCCAGCGCCTCGCGCAGCTTGTCGAGGTAGCGGGGGACCGCCTTCAGCGGGTCTTCCTTCGCCTCGTATTCAAGCGCGACGTAGCCCCTGTAGCCGGCGCTCTTGAGGATGGAGGCGATGCGCTTGAAGTCGGCCTCTTCAGCCGCCTTCTTCCCCTCCCTGATATGCACCTTGACCTGTACGGCAACGGCATAGGGCGCCGCCTTCTCGAGGCTGGCGTAGACATCGGTGTGGAAATTGCCCGTGTCGAGGTTCACTCCCAGCCAGGGTGAATCGACTCCCTTCACCAGGGCGAGAAGCTGGTCGGCCGTCGAGGTGATCCCTCCGTGGTTTTCGATGGCAAGCAGGACGCCCTTTCGGCCGGCGTACTCGCTGACCTCCTTGAGCCCCGCGATCGCCAGTTTGAGGGCTTCCGCCTCGCTGCTTCCTTTCTTCGCCTTCCCGGCAAAGACGCGGATCGTCTGGGAGCCCAGCAGGGCAACCACATCGATCCACGCCTTGACGTGGGCGATCTGCTTGTCGCGCGCGGGGCCCGGGGGATGACAGAAGTCGTTTCCCAGGGGGGAGCCGGAGATGGCGAGACCGTTGACGTAGGCGCGGCGGCGCAGGGAACAGATGTAGCCGGGCGACTTGTCGCGAAAATAATACTCGGTCAGCTCGGTGGCCTGGAGCTCCTGCTCGGCGCAATAATCGACAAACCGTTCGAGTGTCATCGTTGGCTTCTTGCCGGAGAGCTCACGCCTGAAAGAATAGGCCGCCAGGCTGAGCTGCAGGCTCGAACCATCGACCCGGTCCTTGACGAGCGAGGCGCCCGGCACCGGGGCGGAGGCCGCCCGGACGGTGTTTTCCTCGGCGGCCAGCAGGCCTCCGAGGGAGGCCGCCGCTACCGTACTCCTGATAAAATCTCTACGCTGCATGTCGCTGTTCCTCCTCGGGAAAGAGAGAGCCCGGATCAATCAGTCATTTCAGAACAAATACTCTAACCTCTCCGTCTGGGCGCTCATAGCGCGCACAGAAAAGTCGGGGGGCGTTTTTTAATGTGAAAATCCTCGGCCTCTCTCTCCCCCAAGTCCCGGAGTTCCGCTCAAAACCCGCCCACAAGCTGCGCTTTTACCCTCCCGGGCCGGACAGCAAGGGATCTTCTCCAGATCTTGATACCCCCCGCAACCTCCGCTATATTAATTACATAGGCCGACGCGACCGCACCATGATTTTGCTGGAGGGAGGACTGACGATGCTTAGGATCCCTGGAGGCGCCGAAAGATTCTGCGATGGAATCAGGAGGAGATCTTTCCTCCAGATCGGCGGTCTTGCCATGGGAGGCCTCAGCCTCCCCGGCATCCTCGAGGCCCAGCAGAGATCCGGGCAGAAACCGGGGGCGCATAAATCCGTCATCATGATCTACCTGCCCGGCGGCCCGCCGCACCAGGACATGGTCGATCTCAAGCCGGACGCTCCAAGCGAGGTCCGCGGCGAATTCAAGCCGATCCCGACCAATGTATCGGGGATCCAGTTCGGCGAGCTGATGCCGAAGCTCGCCGCGCGCGCCGACAAGCTCGTCACGATCCGCAGCATCGTCGGCGCCACCGGCGCCCACTGGGCCCACCAGTGCATGACGGGAAGAACCACGAAGAACCCTCCCCAGGGAGGCTGGCCTGAATTCGGGTCAACCGTATCCCGCATCCAGGGGGCTACCAGTCCCTCGGTTCCTCCCTTCGTCAGCCTGTCCCCGGTCATGAAACACACCCCCTACAACAACGGCTACCCCGGCTTTCTCGGAGTCGCCCACGCGCCCTTCCGTCCCTCCGGCGACGGCAAGGACGACCTGGTGCTGAACGGAATCAGTCTCGACCGCCTCGGCGACCGCAGCCGGCTGCTCAACGCCTTTGACCGCTTCCGCCGCGACACCGATGCCAGCGGGATGATGCAAGGCGTGGATGCCTTCACCCGCCAGGCGCTCGGCGTCCTCACCTCCAGCAGGATCGCGGGCGCGCTCGACCTCGACAAGGAAGACCCCAGGACACGGGAGAGCTACGGCAAGGGTACCGCCAAGGTGCAGGGAGATGCCGCGCCGAGGCTGATGGAGCAATTTCTCACAGCCAGGCGTCTCGTTGAAGCTGGAGTGCGCTGCGTGACCCTCAGCTTCAGCTTCTGGGATTTCCACGGGAGCAACTTCAAACGCTGCAGGGAAAACGTCCCCGACCTCGATCGGGGCGTTTCGGCACTGATCGATGACCTCTATCAGCGCGGTCTCGACAAGGACGTTACCGTGGTGGTCTGGGGCGAGTTCGGCCGCACCCCCAAGATCAACAAGAACGCCGGACGCGACCATTGGCCGAAGGTCTCCTGCGCGCTGCTGGCCGGCGGCGGACTCAGAACAGGCCAGGTGATCGGCTCCACAGATCGCAGCGCGGCCGAGGCGAAAGACCGTCCCGTCCACTTCCAGGAGGTGATGGCCACTATCTATCACAACCTCGGAATCGACGTGAACACCGCCACGGTGCACGACTACAACGGCCGCCCCCACTACCTCGTGGACGATGGGCGCCAGCCCATTTCCGAGATCATCTGAGGCCTCCCGGAAGCCATGTCTTTGTTGGCATTTCAGGCCCAAAATGCGTATCTTGGTGGCTTGTCTGTTATGAAGATCTGGCGCCTTTTCTTCGTCAAACACACCGTGGTTCAGATTCGGCGCCCGTTAATATGAAACCGAGGAAGGTATAAAAGTAAGGAGGTTGCACGTGAGACGAAATACTTCACGTCGTGAATTTCTCCGCAACAGCTCGATGGCTGGAGTGGGGATGTGGATCGGCAGCACCGTTGTCGGCGCGCCGCGCTCACCCGCTGAAAAACTCAACGTCGCCTGTGTCGGCGTCGGTGGAAAGGGCGCCAGCGATATGGGAGCCTGCCGCGGCGAAAACATCGTGGCGATCTGTGATACCGACAAGAACCGGCTCAACCAGGCCGGCAGCAGGACCGCCAAGAAGGCCGAGAAATACACCGACTACCGCAAGATGCTCGATCGCAAAGACATCGACGCGGTGACCGTCTCGACGCCTGATCACAACCACGCCCCCGCGGCCATGAAGGCCATCAAGCAGGGCAAGCACGCCTTCGTGCAGAAACCTCTCACGAAGACCGTCTTCGAGGCCCGCCAGCTGCGAGAGGCCGCCAAGAAGCACAAGGTCGCCACCCAGATGGGCAACCAGGGCACGTCCACCAGCGGACTGCGCAAGGGTGTCGAGGTGGTTCAGTCCGGCGGACTCGGCAACGTAACCGAGATCCACGTCTGGACCAATCGCCCCGTCTGGCCCCAGGGCTCCAAGGCGATCCCCACCGTACCAAAAGCGGACAAGGTTCCCGAACACATGGACTGGAGCAGCTGGCTCGGCCCCGCCGCCGACCGCGATTACAGTCGTCGATATCTCCCCTTCGTCTGGAGAGGCTTCTGGGACTTCGGCACCGGGGCTCTTGGCGACATGGCCTGCCATACAGCCAACCTCGCATTCTGGGCTTGTGAGCTCGAGCACCCCATCGCGATTCAGCGCGAGGAGATGGTCGGCAACAACGAGATCACCTACCCGACCTATTCGAAGATCCGCTTCGACTTCCCGGCGCGTAAGGGCTACCAGAGCGGCAAGCAATTGCCCGCCCTGAAGTTCTACTGGTATGACGGCTGGACCATCAAGGGCGGCCGCAAGACCTACAACACGCCTCCGAAGGAGACCTTCAAGGGCCAGCCCATCAGGCCATCGAATTCCGGCTCGCTCATGGTTGGCGACAAGGGAATGATGTACTCGCCGAATGACTACGGCAGCGGCTGGACCCTCTTCCCCGAGGAGTTCAAGAAAGGGTACAAGGAGCCGACTCCCTGGATCCCCCGCTCACCCGGGCACGCCCAGGAGTGGATCAACGCCTGTAAGGGCGGCAAGCCCGCGATGTCGAACTTCGACTACGCGGCCCTGCTCACCGAGACGATCCTGCTGGGTAACCTGGCCATGAAGGTCGACGGCAAGATCGAATGGGACGGCCCCAATCTCAAGTCGCCCAACTCGCCAGAGGCGAACAAGTTCGTCCACTACGAGTACCGCAAGGGCTACGAGCTCTAGGAGGCCGGCAGGTCGCCTGGAATTGTAACCGGGCCCGTCTCCAGCAGGAGGCGGGCCCGGTTTTTTCTGAAGTCATCCAACCCGCCAGGAAAATCCCTTGTGAGCCAGTTCGCGAATCTCGACTGGGCCATCGTGATCCTCTACCTGCTGGGCTCGGCCGCCATCGGCATCTGGAGCCGGCGCTACGTCAAGGACATGAGCGACTTCGTCGTCGCTGGACGATCGCTGAAATCACACCTGGGCATCGCTACCATGATCGGTACCGAGCTCGGGCTGGTGACGGTCATGTTCGCAGCCCAGAAGGGCTTCACCGGCGGCTTCGCGGCTTTTCATATCGCCGTCTGCGCCGGTGTCGTCTGCCTGGTGGTCGGCTGGAGCGGCTTCATCGTGGTGCCGCTTCGCAGGATGGGAGTCATGACCATCCCCGAGTTCTACGAGCGCCGCTTTGGGCGTGGGGTCCGGATCCTCGGAGGATTGCTCCTGGCGCTGTCGGGAATCCTCAACATGGGGATGTTCCTCAAGGCCGGCTCGATCTTCGTCGTCGAGGTGACCGGGCTCGAGGAGACCACCATCAAATGGGTCATGACCGCACTGCTGAGCCTCGTCCTCTTCTACACGATTCTTGGTGGGATGATCTCCATCGTGCTGACAGACTACGTACAGTTCGTCGTGCTATCCTTCGGCCTCATCGTCACCACCCTCTTCGCCATCCAGGAGCTCGGCTGGGAACACATCGTCAGCGGAGTGGAGAAGCTGAAGGGCGTCGGCGGCTTTGACCCGATCGCCAGCGAGGCCTTCGGCCTGGACTACGTAGTCTGGATGATCTTCCTCGGGCTGGTGTCCTGCGCGATCTGGCAGACTGCTGTGATGCGAGCCTGCTCGGCGCGCAGCGTCGAGGACGTCAAGCGTATCTACGCCTGGAGCTCGATCGGCTTCCTGATCCGCTTCCTGGTGCCCAACTTCCTCGGCCTCTGCGCGCTGGTTTACTTTGCTGATCACGCGGAGCTCTTTCCCGAGGGTCTCGAAGGTGAGGGTGGTAACGGCCTCCAGGCCATGCCTCGCTTCCTGGGCATCCTGCTGCCGAGCGGGCTGCTCGGCCTGGTCGCCGCAGGTATGCTGGCCGCCTTCATGTCGACCCATGACAGCTACCTGCTGTGCTGGAGCTCTGTACTCACCCAGGATGTCATCGCGCCGCTTAGGGGCAACCGGATGTCAACCGCCAGCCGCCTGAACCTGACGCGCCTGTTGATCTTCGCGATCGGCATCTTCCTGCTCATCTGGAGTCTCTGGTATGAGCTTCGCCAGGACCTCTGGGACTACATGGCCATCACGGGGGCCATCTACTTTACCGGCGCCTTCGCCCTGCTGGTCGCGGGTCTCTACTGGAAGAAAGCGAGCCGTACAGGTGCCTACCTCGCCCTGGTGGTAGGGCTTTCGGCCGTGCTGGGCCTCAAGCCCATCCAGGATGCCATCCAGGGATTACTGGATGTCGAGCTCGAGTGGGATGCTGAAATCATAGGTATCTCGACCGTCGCGGCCAGCTCGTTGGTGATGGTCCTCGGCTCGCTGGCCTTCCCGGACCGCCGGGGTCCCGGGGCGGAGGATGAAACCGCCAGGATGGAGGTGACGACATGATAGAATCCTGGGCAACCTTCTGGGGCTGGGTTCTTGGCGCCAGCCTCGTGATCTTCGCGGTGATCTCCGTAGTCGTCACCATCGGCGGCTTCCGCGACATCCGAGCTCTGCTGGCTAAAGCCGCCGACAACGAAGAAAACGGCCTCGAAAGGGACGAAGAATGAACCGGCTCTTCACGACGGTCGCCACCCTCGCCCTGCTCCTGCCTGTCCTCCCCGCCGAAGGAGAAACACTCGATGGCAAACTTCACCATCTGCGCTCCGGAAAGACCCGTGAATGGAGCGAGTTTCCTCTCAGCGCCGAAGGTGACCGGCTCGAGCTGAGCTTCCAGGCTGCGAAGAACTCCAGCGCCGCGACCCTGGTGCTGCGACAGCGCGATGTCAAGATGGCCTGGAGGGTGGAGCTCAACAAAAAACGCCTGGGCCAGTTGGTGCGCGATGAGAATGACCAGCTCGTTCGATTTACGGTTCCGCCCGGAACTCTCCAGGACGGCGCCAACCAGCTGCGAATCACCCCCTCGGCTCAACACGGCGATGACATGCTCGTCGGCGAGATCCGTCTCGAACCGCGCGCTCCAGCCGTCTTCCTCCACGAGGCCAGAGTCCATATCCGGGTACTTGATTCCGACAGCGGCAAACCGCTGCCCTGCAGGCTGACCATAGCAGCCAACTCAGGCGCCCTGGCGCTCGTCGGCGCTGAATCGAACGAACGCCTGGCCGTACGCACGGGCGTAATCTACACAGCTGACGGCGAGGCGGGCTTCGGACTCGAAAGCGGCGAATACACCATCTGGGCCGGGCGGGGCTTCGAGTACGGAATCGACAAGACGATCATCAAGGTCAAGCCCGGCGACCGGGTGAGCCGCACCCTGAAGATCCGCCGCGAGGTACCGACGCCCGGGCTGGTAAGCTGCGATACTCACATCCACACCGTGACCCACTCCGGCCACGGCGACTGCGATATGCCCGAGCGCATGATCACCATCGCCGGCGAGGGTATCGAGCTCCCCATCGCCACCGATCACAACAAGCACATTGACTACGTGCCCACGGCGCGCAAGCTTGGTCTCCTGCGTTATTTCACACCGGTCATCGGCAACGAGGTCACCACCCGCCATGGTCACTTCAACATCTTTCCGATCGCGGCTGGTGTCAAGCCCCCGGACCACGCTCCGGAGGACTGGAAAACGATCTTCGAGAACATCCGCGGCGCCGGCGGAGGGAAGCCCCAGGTGGTGATCCTCAACCATCCACGCGATGTCCATGGCGGCTACCGACCGCTGGGCCCCCTGCACCACAACGAAGCGGCAGGACAAAACCTCGACGGTGAACGACTCGAGGCCAACGCCATCGAGGTCATCAACTCCGCCGCGCTTCACTCCGATCCGCTGCGGGTTTTTCGCGACTGGATGGCCATGCTGAACAGCGGCTTGCAGCTCACCCCGATCGGCTCGAGCGACTCACACGAGGTCTCCGCAAAGATCGTCGGACAGGGGAGAACCTACATCTCCTGCGCTGACAGCGACCCGGGGAAGATCGATGTCGAGGGCGCGGTGGATGCGCTGCTGGCTGGCAGGGTCTCGGTCTGCCTGGGACTGCTCGCCACCATTACCGTAGATGGCCGACACGGCCCCGGCGACCTGGCCCCGGCGAACGATGAGCTCCGTGTAGAGCTTGAGGTTCTTGGCCCCTCTTGGTCCCGGCCAGGCAAGGTCCGGCTCTTCAGCAACGGGTTGGTGATTCGTGAGGCTGACATCCCCATGGCCGCGGCCCGACGTCCGGGCAGCAAGTGGAAGAAAACCTGGGTCATCCCCAGGCCGCTCCACGACGTCCACCTTGTAGCCGCCGTCACCGGAAAAAGTGACGCCTTTCCCTTCCATCCGATCGCCAAGACCTACCAGCCTGTCTCGCCGGATTGGCGACCGTATATTTTCGGCTCCACCGGCGCCGTCTGGATTGACGGCGATGGAGACGGCAAGCCGACCAGCGCGCGACGCCATGCGGCGCGGATCGCCGACAGCGTCGAAGACTCTCTCTCCGCTGTTGTCGACAAGCTCGGAGTCTGCGACGAGGCGGTCTCCACCCAGGCGGCCGCCGAGCTGGAGGCTCGGGGGGTCGACATCGACAGTGACAAGGCCCGCCGCCGCATAGCAGGCGGCTCCAGGGCCGCCAGGCGGGGCTTCAAGGCCTACCTGGACGCGAAGGCCAACTCGAAAGCCGCCGTCGAAGCCGCCTCGAAGAAATAAATCCTCCCCTCAAGGGGCGCAGGCGTCCGCGCAGCCCGGAATCGGTACACACTCGGTACCCAGCACCGGCGGCGCGCCTCCCTGGTAGAGGAAGTTGAGCACGTAGATCGCGTCCGCCATGTGGACCGCCCCACCGCCATCGCTGTCGAGAAGCGCTCGGTTGCCTTCGTCGGCGGCCGAACCATCCCCGCAGGGCAGCTCAGCCGGGGCGCCCTGGAAGAGATAGGTCAGGACCGAGACCGCGTCGGAGAGATTCAGCCGGCCATCCTGGTTGACGTCGCCTGGCATCTGCAGTCCGCCGCCGGGCTCGACCTCTCCATCGTCCGCGGCGCCCGGCGTTCCCAGGCGTCTCGAGCTCGCTCTCCAGCTTGCCTCCTCACCCCAGCCCTCCAGCGGCAGGCTCGTATCACGGATCACCAGTGAATAGCCTTCGCCATCGGTCTGCGGGTGCCAGGTGTCGCTGTAGGAAAAGTTGTGGATCGGCACCTCCAGCTCGCCGAGAAATTCAATCGTCTCGGTTCTGTCGCTGAAGCTGCCGGAGAAGTCTCCCAGGACCGTGATCCCCTCGGTGCCGTAGCGCGCGGTGAAGGCCTCGAGATCTCCGACGAGAACGCCATACTCGCCCGCGCCGAGCACCTGGCCCTCCTCGAACTCGAAGCGTACCCCCCGGCTGAATCTCATCCCCGCCAGGTCGAGAGGTTCCGTCCCGATATTCTGAAACTCGATGAATTCCATATTCGTAGCGCTGAAATTGTCTTCCGGGTCTTCCGCAAGGGTCGGATCAGGCGGGTGATACATAAGCTCGGTGATGCGCAGGGTCGGGATGCCGGTAACGAAAACCGCGCTGCGGGGCAGACTCCAGAACTCCGGCCCGCTCCGAACCCGGGCGGTTACCTGGGTGTTCTCTGACAAGACGATCGGAGCCTCGTAGAGAAGGGCCGCCTCCCCCAGCACCGCCCGCGGCCCCTTCGGGTCGCTGCCATCGAGCGTGTAGTAGATCTGCCCTTCATCCCCCGAGGTGATCATCAACTCAAAGCCCGGGTCGATGAAGCCGCCGTTGGAGCTGAACTCGGGTCTTGTCGGCAGGCCGATCAGCTGCCCATCCATCCAGGCGACCCGGTTCTCGAGCCAGTTGCTCATCCAGCTGATCTCGTCCTCCCAGGTCGGGGCGATGTAGAAGTTCGGCCAGACATAGCTGCCAAGGATGTTCCATCTCTGGAAATTGCGCTCCTGCGACTCGAGCAGTTGCCCGGCCCACTGGTCGACCGTACCGAGCAGGTAGTCGAGGCTGAACAGCTCGCCCCTGAGCTGGCGCCAGCGCTCACTGTACATGGCCCGGAAGCCCCGGGTGTCCTGGAAGAGCCTGGCATACCAGGGATAATCACCGGCGCCCAGCTGCGGATAGTACCAGCCAACCGGGTTGCCCCCATTGAGATAGTTGGCGTTGCCGAGGGAGAGATTGTAATCCCAGATGGGGCCCATCCTGAGCTTGCCGCCGCGCGGCTTGTACATGAAGGTGCTCAGTCGGTACCCGTCGATGTTCTTGGCTATCTCAACCATGATGTGATGGTCAATAAAAGACATCACGTCGATGTGGGCGGCGTACCCGGCCTCAGGATCCGTAAAGTTGGCCCCGTAAAGAGCGGCCTCAAAGGCGTTGAGATAATTGCGAATGTAGGTGCGCTGCGCCGGGCGGATGAGCCTCTCCTTGGGATAGAACTAGGCCAGCCTCTGCCCTCGACTGGTGGTCAGGCCTGAATCACCGGGATCGAGACGGTCCTTCTTGAGAATATAGCCGCCGGTAACCTCGGGAGCGCTCTCGTCGCCCGGCAGGAGCCTCTCGATGTCAACCCGGTCACCATCTCTCTTGATCTTCTCCATAAAGACATACACGCCCATGTACTCCGCAGGCGAAGAGCCGATGCGGGTGTTGCGGCGGGTGTTCATATAAACCTCGACAAACCTGGTCCGCACCGCGTATTGCCCGATGTGGTTGCTCCACTGATAGCAGAGAACATTTCGCATGAGCGATTTGTCGGAATAGGGCGCGTGGAGAATCCAGTCGGACTCCGAGGGCATCCCCAGGACCGAGACATCCAGGTCTTCGTTCGCTTCATCCCAGGTCTCGAAGGCGTACTGCTTCTTGGGGAAGCCCGTCGAGCTCGAGCCCCTCACCTTCATACCCGCCCTGCCGACATAGTCAGGCTCTCCGGTAATGCTCGCTCGTCCATCCTCACCGACATCGATGAACTGGCAGAAAACCTGGGTGTAGCTCCCCTCTCCGATTCCCCGGCCGAAGGTGTCGATCAGAACGATCGGCAGGTTCGAGGTGAAGGCCTGCACCGAGTCCGAGAGCATCAGGTAGCTCCTGGAGACCGACTCCCCGGGAAGTGAACCCTCGACCCAGACCCTGGCGGTGAGCGTGGCCGCGGCTGTGACCGCGACGGGCCCGGCATAGACTTCAGAGCTCGCGTCGGGAATCGTCCCATCAAGGGTATAGCGGATCACGGCTCCCTCGCCCTCGGTGGCCAGCTCAACCATCAGGTTGCCGCCATACGCGCCGGAGTCATGAGAGAAGGTCGGGTCCGGACTGACCGAATCGACCCCCTGGCGATTCGGGCCGCCCGGGGTCGGCTCGATGAAATACTGGCGCACCTCGGCGTTCACCGGGCCGAGATCAATCAACTCCAGGGTCGGGTTTATCAGGAAATCATTGCTCGAGGTGGAAACGTTGAGACCCTGGATCGCGAGCACGTTAACTCCATCGCGCAGCAGGGCGGTGTGTTCGGAGAGATCAAACTCCTCAAACTCCAGGGCCCGGGTGTCCGGATTGCTGCTGTCGGCCTCGGAATCCCAGGCCAGCTCGGCGGGCGGCGGGCCGTTGGCATCCGTAATTCTCTCTCCATTGAGAAAGAGAACGAAACCATCATCGTATTGCATGCCGAGCACCATCGAGTCGATCGCCGAGCTGTCAGCCACATTGAAGGTCGAACGAATGTAGACAGAGCCGTTCACACGGTACATGGCCTCCTCGACATCGGTCCCTATCATCGGGGCGAAGCTCCTGGCGGAGTTGGGGGAGCGTTCGAGACCGACGCCGAAGGTGCCCTCCCGCCAGGAAGAGTCATCAAATCCCGGAGCAACCCAGTCGAGGCCGATGGCCGCATCCGCAGGAACATGGACCCGCACAGCGGTTTCCGAATCGACAACCCGGGTAAATTCCGAATCGGTCGCCAGCCCCCAGGAAACATCGGACACCTGCCGCGGATATTGAGGCGAGAAAGCCGCGACAACATTCGACCCATCGGGCGTGATCAGCGCCAGCAGCTCTCCCTGTCTCTCGAGCTTGAAGTTGGTATGAAGCTGCGAGTCCGGCAGCCGACGATCCTTGTCTGAGGCGAAAACCAGGAGATAGCGCCGGGGGGCGAGGGTCACCTCGGGAAACTCCCACTTCGTAAGATCCGCGATATCGTCGGTCAGCTTGTAGCCGGAAAGGTTGATCGCCGTGTCGCTGTTGTTGTAGAGCTCGATCCAATCGCTGTACTCACCATCCTCATCCTGTAGACCAGAACGGTTCAGCGAAAGGATCTCGGTAATCACCAGTCCTTCCTGCCCGTAGGCGGGAACGACGGCCAGCAGAACCAGCCCGGTCAGCAAACAGCATCGGCCCAGATGTCGCATTTTCTCGTCTTCTCCGCTCAGCATGACAACCCAGCAATAAGCTGGATCTACGGCTTGCCGGCAACAGGCAGGCTGCGCCTTACCGGTTCGGCTTGATAACTCTCAGACCCCCTCAACCCGACTCAATAATATCCTTCAGAACCGGCGGCTCAAAGTCTCAATTCTTTCCCCCATAAAAGGTTGAAGGCCCTCCGCTGCAACTGGAGCAGAGCCTTTCTGACAACAATCTTGTCATTATGATAGAATCCGCCTCTGTGCAGATCTCAGGTGCTGTATTCACCCCGGAAAATCGATGAAGCTGCTTGGTAAGGACCGTCGCTACCGGATTCTTGAAACCCTTGGTAAGGGCGGCAGCGGAACCGTCTACAGGGCCTTTGATTCGGTAGAGAAGAGAGAGGTCGCGATCAAGGTGCTGAGCGCGGAGCTCTCCGCCTCGCAATCATCCCTGGCCAGCGAGGAATTCCGCCTCCTTGCCTCCCATACACACGCCAACCTGGTCCAGGTCTACGACTACGGCACCACGACCGATGGCCTGCGTTACTTCACCATGGAGCTGCTTGAAGGTGAGGATCTCCTCGGCTACCTGGGCCGCGCCCTGCCCGCACCTGCTGAACGAGCGGCCGCCCCACTCCTGGCCGACCTGCTCGACCAGACGCTCGCGGCCCTCGATTACATCCACTCCAGGGGTCTTGTACACCAGGATCTGAAGCCGCAGAACATCCTGGTCTCGGAGCAGGAGGGAGCTGCCCGGGTGAAGCTGATTGATTTCGGCCTCGCCAGGGCGGCTGGAACTGAGAGCCGGGAGCTCTCGGGGACGATCGAATACCTGGCGCCGGAGCTCCTCAAGGGAGAGCCTCCCACCGCCCGAAGCGACCTCTACTCACTCGGCATCCTTCTCCATGAAATCTTCCTGGGCCAGCCTCCCTTCCATGGCAAGAAGATGGAGGAGCTCATCAAGGGGCATCTCGAGGGCGTCGGCGTGGACCCCCGCTCTCTTCCGCAAGAATACCGCGAGCTGACCATGCGGCTCCTGGAAAAAGACCCCGCGAATCGGCCGCGTGCGGCGGAAGAGGTTCGCCGGGAGCTGCCTGGCGCACGCGAACGAACGCCGCATTCCCTGCCGGCCTTCTCGCCGGTTTTCGTCGGCCGCGAGGCGACCCTCTCAAAGCTTCTCGCACGCATCGCCGCTGAACCGGACGGCGGCCCCGGCGGCGCGCTGCTTCTCGGACCCACCGGGATGGGGAAATCCCGGCTGCTGCGCGAGCTCCAGGTTCGAACGCAGGTGAGCGACATCCCGATCTACCTGGAAGCCTGCAGAGAGGAAGATCATCCCGGAGCGCTCCTCCAGCGTCTGCTCGGGCGTATCGCGGCCGAAAACGATGGCGAACACAAGCTCGTTGCGAGGCTTGATGAATGCCTTGATGGCCTGCTCCAGGATGACTCTGTAGCGGGCGCCTCCATCGAGAGCTTCCACTTCAAGGTAACCAACCTCCTGGTGGAGCTCGCCGGGGGCGAAGCCTGCGCCATCGCCATCGATGACCTCCAA
This sequence comes from Planctomycetota bacterium, assembly GCA_965659285.1. Lineage (GTDB taxonomy): Bacteria > Planctomycetota > UBA8108 > UBA8108 > UBA8108 > UBA8108. The sequence goes on from CBFHWB010000041.1 coordinate 15,095, forward strand.
TGGGCCGACAGCCTGAGCCTGAACACCCTTGCCCATCTCGCGCGCCGCGCGGCGGGAGCGGGAACGCCTCCAGGGCTCTTTCTTGCCTGCAGGCTCGATGGGGAAGAGGACCTTGGCTTTACCCGCAACCTCGAGGAGCTCTTCAATATTCCCGAGTCCCTCGAACGAATCACCCTCTAGGGCCTGGAGCCCGGTGACCTGTCCACCTACATGGAGAGGCTGCTGGGCCATGCGGAGGGGATCCCAGAGGCGCTGCGGGAGCCACTGCAGAGGGACACAGGCGGCAATCCTTTCTATATCGAAGAATACCTCCGGTTGCTCGGAAATCTCGGCGCCTTCGAGCGCAAGGGCTCTACCTGGACCCTCAAGGCGGATGTCTCCATTCCCATACCCGGCTCGCTCGAAGACGCCGCGCGCAGGCGCCTGGAAAGCATCGGTGGGCGGCGACGCGCCGTCCTCGAGGCCGCCGCCGTCCTGTCCAGACCCTTCAGCAGCGAAGAGCTGCGCGGACTGCTGGCGCTCATCGATGGAGAGGATCCCTCCCCAAAGGGAGAACTGCGCGAAGCCCTCGATGGCGTTGTCCTTGACCAACTCCTCAGGCGCGAGGGCAGCCTCTACTCCTTCGCGCACGCGGCGCTCGAACAGGCCGCCTATGCGGGTCTTGAAAAGAAGACCCGCCGGAGCCTGCATGGCCAGGCCGCCGCCTGGCTGCTGCAGGAGAGCGGCCCGGAAAAGGAGCCGCCGCTTGAAGAGCTCGCGCGGCACCTCTTCTTCTCCGACCATCCGGAGCGCGCCAGGGAGAGTCTCGAGCGCGCGGGACGACAGGCTCTTCGCCAGGGCGGCCTCCGCGAAGCCTCCACCTGTCTCGGCCGAGCCATCCAGGTCAGCAAGGAGCCCGAAGATCTCTTCTCCTCCTGCCTGCTGCGCGAGGAGGTCTGGGGCAGGCTTGGCCGCAAAGAGGAACAGCTCGAGGACATCGGACGGCTGCGCGAACTGGCCGATGAACTTGGAGACGAAGCCAACCGAGGCGAGGTCACCCTGCGAGAGGCCCTCTATCTCGACTCCGTGGGTAAGAAGCGGGAGGGGCTTGCGAAGCTCGATGAGATGCTCGAAACGGGAGCCGCCGAGGGTTCTCTCCGGGCACGCCTCCTGAATCGCCGGGGAATGTTTCTCCTGTTCCTCTCGGAATTCGCCGAGGCGGAGAGCTCACTGCGCGCAGCCCTCCAGGTCGCCGGGGAGCTCGAAGACCAGGAGCTGCGGGCGGAATGTCTCCAGCTGCTGGGCTCAGGACACTACCTCCAGGGCATCTACGATGAGGCTCTCGCGGAGATGGAGGGCGCGCTGGCGATCAGGCGGGAGCTTGGCGACAACCAGAGAGCGGGCGCCCTGGAATCGAACATAGGACTCATACGCCTCGACCGCGGCGAGCTGGAGGCGGCCGAAGAACACTTCAAGGACTCGCTGAAGACCTTTCGCCGGATCGGCCTGCGCAGCGCCGAGGCCGGCAACCTCGTAAACCTGGGGCTGGTATATACCGAGATGGGGCGGCTGGAGCGCGCCCTCGACTTCATCAGCGAGGCTCTGCAGATCCGGCGAGAGCTCGCCCATCGCCAGGGCATCGGCACCGACCTGGGCAATCTCGGGGCGGTGTGGATGCGCATAGGAAAATACGAAAAAGCCATGCCGCTGCTGAAGCAGGCCATCGAAATCGCCGAGGAGGTCGAAAATCTCCCCTCGCTGGCGATCAACGAGAGCCGCCTGGCGACCATCCTCATCCACAAGGGGGAGGGCGAGGCGGCGGCCCGGGGACTCGAGCGAGCAAGGACGGCGGCGGCGGATGGCGGCGGCAGCCGCCAGCGTCTCGAGATCCTCCTGGCTGGCGCGCGCCTCCAGCTCCACCAGGGGGCGCCGGCCGAGGCTGTCGGCGAGCTGGACAAAGCGCTCAAGGTGGCCTCCAGGGCGGGAGCCCGCAATTCGGTGATCGAGTGCCTGGGCCTGCGCGCCGAGGCTCTCATCGACAGCAACGCCCTGGAAGAGGCCGACAAGGTCTCCCTCGAAGCGGTCCACCTGCTTGAAGAACACCCCGGCTGGCTCGATTGCTCCCAGGAGGTCTGGTTCACCCGCCACCGGGCGCTCACCGCCCTCCATTCAAGCGGACTGAAATCCGGCGACCCGGATGCCGCCCTCAGAAGAGCCTACATCCTCCTGCGGGAAAAGGCCGACGCCTTTGAAGATCCGGACCTGCGAAGCGCCTTTATCGAGAGCCTGCCCCGCCACCGGGAGATCGACCGCGCCCATGCGGGGCTCCTGGCGAGAAGGCGGGAAGAGGCCGGAACCCGGGAGCGCTCCTTCTACGAGATCGCCAAGAGCCTGCACTCGATCGTCGATCTCGACCCGCTGCTAGACCACCTCCTTGAGCTGGCGATCGAGACCACCCGGGCCGGGAAGGGTCTCATCCTCCTGCGCGACCGGGAGCAGTCGCTGACAATCAGGGCGGTCCGCGGAATGCAGCGGGAATCGGTAACCGACGCCACGGAAATCTGCCAGAGCGTAATCGAGGACGTAACCGTAGGCGGGGCGCCGGTGCTGGCCGTCGATGCGAGCTCTGACGAGCGCTTCCGGCAGCGCGAGAGCATCATCTCTTTTAAGATCCAGACCCTGATGTGCGTCCCCCTCAGCGTCCGCAACGAGGTTCTCGGGGCCGTCTACGTTGATGGCCGGGGAACCGACAGCTTCTCCACCGAAGATCTCGACTTCCTGGTTTCCTTTGCCCAGCTGGCGGCCATAGCCATCGATAACGCCAACCTGATGAAGAGCCTCAAGCAGGAGAACCTCTACCTGCGTAAGGAGGTTGAGACTCGCTACCAGTTCCAGAACCTGGTCTGCAACTCCGATGTGATGCAGCAGCTCGCCCATCTCCTGGAGAAGGTCTCCCGCTCCGATGTCAGCATCCTGGTTACGGGAGAAACCGGAACAGGCAAGAGCATGGTCGCCCGGGCGGTCCATTACGCCAGCCCGCGCAGCTCGAAACCTTTCGTCACGGTCGATTGCGGAGCCCTGCCGGAGAACCTCCTGGAGAGCGAGCTGTTCGGCCATCTCAAGGGCGCCTTCTCGGGCGCCGTCCACGACCGCACCGGGCTCATAGAGGAGGCCGATGGCGGAACCCTCTTCCTCGATGAAATCTCCAATACCTCGCTGGACCTGCAGGCAAAGCTTCTGCGGGTCCTGCAGGAGGGCGAGATCCGCAAGGTCGGGGAGAACAAGCTGCGGAAGGTAGACGTCCGGATACTCGCAGCGACCAACACCCCGATCCGCGAGGCCGTTGAAGAAGGAATTTTTCGCGAAGATCTCTTCTACCGCCTGAACGTCGTACCCGTAGAGATGCCGACGCTGCGCGAACGCCGAGAGGACATCTCGGCGCTCACCATGATCTTTCTCGAGCTCGCCTGCGAGCGCTCCGGACGAAAAATGACTGGCTTTACCGAGGAGGCCATGAGCCTGCTGGAGGCCGCCCCCTGGCGAGGCAATGTCCGTGAGCTCGAAAATTCGATAGAGAAACTGGTGATCCTGGCCGAGGCGGAGCGCATCGATGGAGATACGCTGCGCGCGATCCTGCCGGGACTCTCAGGCGCGGAGAGCCCCGCGAAGCTGATGGCGACGACCGCGCCTCCAGCCGCCGCCCCGTCGGAGACGGTGCCGGGCAGGTTGGAAGATTTCGATCGACACTGGCAGGAGGCTGAGCGACTCTACCTGCTCGCCCTGGTTGAGAAGGCGGCGTGGAACCTCTCGGCGGCCGGGCGAATCGCAGGGGTCCGTAACCGCAACACCCTCATCTCCCGGCTCAAGAAACACGGAATCCGAAGACCCGGCAGAAATAAATGACCCGACAGGAAGACGAAGACATCCTCCGGCAGCAACGCGGCATCATGGAGGAACTTGGGATGACTGCGTCCCGCAGACACATCTTCCTCTGCTGCGACCAGGCCAAACCCAAATGCTGCGGTCGCGAGGCGTCGCTCGAGGCGTGGGATCACCTCAAGCGCCGGCTGAAGGAGCTGGGGCTCTCCGAGCAGGGCGGAATCCAGCGAACCAAGGCGAACTGCCTGCGGGTCTGCTACGAAGGGCCGATCGCGGTCGTCTACCCCGAAGGAGCCTGGTATTCGCGCTGCGGACCGGAAAACCTCGACCGGATCATCGAGGAGCACCTGCTGGGCGGGCAGGTGGTCGAAGAGCTCCTGATCGGGATCCACCCCCCCGGCGCAAGCTGACACGCATCAGAGGTTGCTCTTCCAGAAATCGAGCATCTTCCTGTAGAGATGGCGGCGGGCGTGATCGTCTCGAATACCGTGCTTACGCCCGGGATAGAGCATCATCTCGAACTGGATGCCGGCCCGGATCAGCTCATTCACGAAGTGCAGGGTGTTCTGCGGATGAACGTTGTCGACGTGGGTACCGTGAACGATCAGCAGGCGTCCGCGCAACTCGGAAGCTTTGCGAACCAGGGAGGTGCGCTCATAGCCCTCCGGATTGTCCTGCGGCCGCTTCATGAAGGCCTCCGTCCAGATCGTATCGTAATAGTCCCAGTCGGTAACCGGCGCCACCGAGATCCCCGCGCGGAATTCGCCGCTGCCGGTCATCGCCCGCAGGGTGAAGGAGCCGCCGCCGCTCCAACCCCAGATGCCTACCCGGTCGGGATCGACCCAGGGCTGCGATTTCAGCCAGCCGATGGCCTCGAGCAGGTCCGCCAACTCGCCGCTGCCCCACGCATCGTGAAGGATCCCATTTTCGAGAGCTTTGCTCCTGGCGGTCGCGCTCCTGTTGTCGCATCGAAAGACCACGTAGCCGTGATTCAAGAGCACCTGGTCGAAGTAGGTTCGGGAGGGCCAGGCATCCTTCACCATCGGGGCGGCCGGGCCTCCGTAGACGTGCATGATGACGGGGTACTTGCGGCCCGGGCTGAAGCCGTCCGGCCTGAGCAGCTGCGCCGGCATCCTGAACCCATCGCCGGTCTTGATGGAGAAATGCTCGGGAGGGCGCATGCCGAGGTTGGAAAAAATTTCAGGGCGCGCGGGCGCGACCACCTCGAGCCGGCTTCCGTCCCGGGCGTGAAGCGCCAGGGAGGGCGGCGTCGAGCCGCTTGAATGCTGGTTAAAATAAAATTGCCCGTTCTCGCTGAAGCCGATTCCGTGGGTGCCGGCTCTCTGCGTCAATCGCTCGAGCCCCGACCCATCGAAGCGAACCCTGTAGAGATGCTTCTCGATGGAGGACTTCCGGATCGAAGTGAAATAGACCCAGCCTCCCTCCTCGTCGATAGAGTGAACCGCCTGGCGCAACCAGGAGACCGCCCCGGCGGCTGAGCGGATCGCCCAATCGCCGCTGGTGACCGGCCCGAGGAGCTTGCCGTTGAGGTCGTACAGGTAGAGATGCATATAGCCGCTTCGCTCAGAGGCCCAGAGAAAGCGTCCGCTTTTCTTGAGGAAATAGAGGTCGTCATGAATATTCACCCATCCCTTGTCCCGCTCAGTGAGGATGTGAGTCGGCTGGCCTCCCTCTCGATCCACGAAGAACAGGTCCAGGCGCGTCTGGGGACGATCCATGGTCTGCACCGCCAGGCGCCGGCTGTCGTTAAGCCACTTCACCCGGACGATGTATTCATGTTCATGCTTCGAGAGGTCGACCCAGGTGGTCTTGCCGCTGGCGAGTTCGAGGACGCCGAGGCGAACGGTTGGATTCACGCCCCCGGTCTTCGGATACCGCTGCCGCGTCAGGTCTGGAATATTCGGCTCAAACCCCTGGTAGATCATCTCGGTGACAGCCGACTCATCGGTACGCAGGTAGGCCACGGCGGTCGAGTCTTCCGACCACCAATAGCCGAGATCCCGCCGGGCGAAGACCTCCTCCCAATAGACCCAGGAGAGGGTGCCGTTGAGCAGGGTCTCGGAACCATCGCTGGTCAGCCTGCGCTCGACGCCCTTGTCAAGATCCCAGACGTAGAGATCGCCCTCCCTTACGAAGGCCAGCTTCGAACCATCGGGCGACAGGCGGGGCGATTTCTCACTCGCTTCGGTCCTCGTGATTCGGCTCATTACCGAGGATGACAGATTGAGAGCGAACAGGTCGCCGCCGAAGAGGTAGATCCCCCATCGCCCGCCCCGGTCGATGACAGCGGGCCAGCCGAGTCGAGCTGGCGCCTGTTCCTTGCCAAGCAGATCCTCGAGCTGGCGCAAGACCCTGGCGGCATCGACCAGGTCGACCCGCTTACGGGCCACGGGGTCATAGCGCTCGAGGGTCTGTTGGTCGCCGGGGCGCCGACGATCATGCAGGAGCGCCGTGCCATCGGAGAGCCAGGAGAACGACGGGATCGCGGCCGCGACCTTCCCTTCTTCTGCGTAAATCCACTCAATCGTTATTCCACCCGGGGTGGCAGTTGATTCAGCAAGACGACAACCGCAAACAACGAGGCAGAAAACCGGCAAGAGAAGCGGAAGAAGATATTTCATGGTGACACACCCGGAAGAGAAGAAGGACGGAAAGAGAATTCAGATGCGGAGGCTCCCCGCGGAATCAGGGCTCGCCCTTATCGTCCTCTTGATCTTGCTCAGCCACCTCGACGAATTTCAGGCTGATACCGTTGATACAATATCGCAGGCCTGTAGGCGCGGGCCCATCGTCAAATACGTGACCGAGGTGTCCGTCACATTTCGCGCAGAGAACCTCGGTGCGCCTGGAGAAAAAGCCGTTGTCCTCGGCCGTGGCGACGTTTTTCTTGTCCGCCGGCTGCCAGAAGCTCGGCCAGCCCGTGCCGGAATCGTATTTCTCGACCGAAGAGAAAAGCACGGCTCCGCAACCACCGCAGAGATAGCTTCCCTGCTTCTTGTTTCCATTGTAGGCGCTGGAGAATCGCGGCTCCGTGCCCTTCTGCCGTAAAACATAGAAGGCCTCCGGGGAGAGTCGCTCACGCCACTGCTCTTCAGTAAATTCAGCCACCTCCGGGGTGGTCTCGGCGGGGTCCTGCTGCACGATCGGTGCCTCCGTAATGTTCTCGTTTCTTTGGGGCCCAGGAGTTTCCTTCACGGAAGCCTCTTCCTGCGGCACCACCACGGGCTGAACGACCTGGTCCCCAGAGCTGTCATAGCAGCCCGAGAGGCCAAGTAACGCCACCAGCATTCCCAGGCATATTGAACGGTGTTTCATCATGCGAGTCATCCTGAACGACCCCTCCCGTGGATGCAAGTGCCTGCTCCCCGGTAATGGCAGCTCATTTCTTCTTCTCCGCCTTTTCGCTGGAGGCCGGCTTCTTGAACAGATCCAGCGGGGGCAGTGTCTTGGCGTAGTTCCTGAAGGCCTCGCCGCGGCCGGCCTTCAAGGTCTCTATAAACTCCTCGAGCTCGCTATTGGAGCGCTTCTGTAACCTCGAGTAGACGTCCTCGAGAACCTGGGCGAGATTTCTTCTGAAGAGACCAGCCGCGAGAATAACGGTGATCTCATCGTGAACCCTGAGAGCCTTCGCCAGGGCGACGCCATCCGTTCCGTGCTCGGCCACCAATGCGCGCGCGTAGTCCCCGGGAGCGGAGAACTTTCCATCTCCATCTCCATCAATCCAGACCGGGTTGGTCGCGCCAACCACGTAGCGGTCATCCTCCGGCGGAGTCCAGTAGGAGTTGTCCAGCGGAGGACCTGAAGCAATGACGACAAGATGGACATCTTTGGGCGGGCCGCCGAAAACCCAGCGCTCCTTGTACTTCACGACAGCGCTGGAGGGGTGCTGGATCTTCTCCTCGCGCACCTTGCGGCCATTGAGAAAGAGAGCGACCCGGCTGGCCCGCACCCACCGGGGCCCCCTGACCTCGATGTCGACCTCGAGATCCTCGCCAACACCGGTAGCGAGGTCCCCGGCGGAAAACATCCCGTTCACCTTCGCATCCGCCAGGAGTCCCATGCTGACCAGCACCTTGCCCGCCAGGATGTTGTCAACCACCTCGCCTACATTGATACGGCGCGGGTCATCCGTCGAGCTGCGAATGTAGGTCCGGCAATGACCCACCGGCTGGGCTACGGTATGAGAGTCGCTGCCCGCGACCGCCGTCAGCCGATGGCCCGCGTTCAGCAGGGCGAACCAGTCGGAGAAGTTGTCAAAGACCTGCTTTTCCAGGGTCTTGCCGTTGATCACCTCAACCGCGTCCAGGCCGAGCCACTGGCGGCCATCGCTGAATTCTCCAGAGACGGGATCGAGACCGATCGTACCCCAGGGGCCCTTCTTGAAGCCCTCGCGGCGCGGATGGTTACAGATCACCACCCTGACTCCCGGGGTTGCCCGTACGGCCTTGAGCAGTTTGTCCCAGTCCTTGTGCTTGTGGTTGGCGGGCTTGGCGTTCTTGTCGGCGGGGAAGGCGTTGAAGTGGCCGATGGAGGTGGTGAACTCGTTTCCCACCACCGATTTGTAGTGATCTCCGGATCCGGCCCTGGCGGTAAATGGGCTGTAATCAGTGTGATGGTTGTGATCCGTGGCGATCGCGACCTCGACCCCCTCCCCGGCTATGGTCACCACACGCTCAGCGACGCTCGCATCGCCGTGCTTGGAATAGGTCAGCGTGTGAATATGAGTGTCTCCGGCGAGGTAGCCGGTGGTATCCACCTCCCGCTCGAGAACCAGCTCAACCCGTCTCTTTTCTCCCGGCGAGAGATCTACGCGGGCCATACCCAGCCCGTACTCGAAGCCCCGGGTCGCGTAGACCCTGTACTTGCCCGGCTTGAGGGCCAGGTCCAGCCGGCCGTCAAGGGTGTAGGCCGTTCCCTTGCGGAAGGCGAGCTTTGAGCTCTTCTCGAGCTTGAACTCCGCCGGCTCCTCGACAATCTTCGCCCTCTTCGAAACCAGGCGTACCACGGTCAACCGGCAGGGCAAGCCCTGGCCCGGCCGCTCCTTCGAGGTCACCATCACCTCGATCTCCGCCAGGCGCTTCATCCGCGCCACCGAATGAGCGTGGAGAACAACAGGCCCGAAATAAAAATCGTCCGTGGTCTTCTCCTCGTATTGCACCAGGAGCACATTGCCTGTCTTCTTCAGCAGACCCGCCGGCACCTTGAAGTACTGGATGTTCTCTCCCTTGCCGCCCTTGCCCCTGGCCAGGCTGCCAAGCCGCCGGGAGTTGAGCGTGACGCCGCATTTTGAGTTCACGTCGCCTGACCTGATCTCCAGGGCCCGTTCGGACTTGTTCGGCTCGGAGCTGAACCTCAGGCTGATCTTCTTTCCATCGTGCGGCTTCGCCCGGGTGAAAGACTTCCAGTCCTTCTTCTCATCATTGCCGAGATGAAAGACCTCGGCGCTGACGACGGTTTCAGCCTTGCCCTGTGGAGCTCCGCTCGCCTGTGGATGCGGCAGGAAACGAGCCCCTGCAACCGCTACCAGGCAACAGCAGAAAAGCAGGCTGACGGCGTTTTTCTTCATGCGCAAAGAGTTCCCTGGCGAAGTGAGCTGTGAACTGATGATTATACCCTTCACCGGGCAGTGGTTGCAGTCGTTCACGAAAGGTTTCGGACAGGACAGAGTCTGTTGCTGGAGCTTTCTTTACTGCCCGGGAAAAGAATACAATAGTCCTCCACCCCAGGCGGGCTGGAAGGAAACGGGTTTTAAAACGAAAAATCGAGGTCCAGGCGACATGCTCTCAAAACTCCATTGCGCGGCCGCGCTCATCCTCCTGGCGCCGGTCGTCTGTTCGGCGAAAGACGAGATCCCCAACTATATAACCCACGGCCCGATCCTCGGCCGCCTGAGCTCCGACGGTGTCGGTGTCTGGGGCCGTATGGCACGCGCGGGTTCGTTCTCGGTACAATACGGAACCTCTCCGGGCCTGCTTAACTCTACAAGCAACCCGGTCAAAACCAGCCTCGACCGGGACAATACCGGCTGGGTCCATCTCCAGGGGCTGAAGCCTGACACGAAATACTATTACGAGCTCATTCTTGCCGATGGCATTGGCCGCACCGCCAGGGGCGGTTCTTTTCGTACGCTGCCGAGCTCGAAGGCTCTCAAAGACGCCAAGCTGAACCCCGAGGGCCTGTTTAATTTCAGCTTCGAGTTCGCCTGCGGAAACAACCAGAACCCGAAGCATTCGATCGGCCCCTCGCTGCCGGCCTTCGCCACCATGTTGAGGGAGCTCGAGGACCGGATCCACTTCGCCATCCTCAACGGAGACTGGCTGTATGAAACCCGGCGTGAATACAGTGTTCCCGACTGGCTCAGGCAGGTCAGCGCCGACCCGAAGGACCTGCCCAGCGACCTTGACTATGCCCCCACCATTGTCGGGGTCTGGGAGAACTACAAGCACTTCCTCAGCCAGGGGCCGAACCTGGCCCGCTGGCACAGCCGGATTCCCTCGTTCTTTACATACGACGACCATGAGTGTCTCAACGACATCTGGGGCGCCGGCTCACCGGGCCTGCGCGACCGCCGGGCGGTGTTCCGGGACATGGGAGTAAAAGCCTGGCACGACTATCTCGCCTGGAGCAATCCCTCGAGCTTTACCCAGAGAACGCACTTCGGACGCTGCGAGCTGAAAAAAGGCGGCGACATCCTGGTCGACCCACGCGCAGACTTCACCAGGACTGACCTGAGACAGGTCAACAACCTCCATGTCCACTGGGGCACGGCCAGCGCCGGGGTCAACGACAACTCCCTCGATGGCGTCGGTGGCGACCCCAACGCCGGAGTCTATGAGATCGTTGAAATCATCGATGCCCATCGCATCCGTATCCGGCCGGCCGCGGACGCCGATGGCACCAGCTCTTATTCCCTCGGCCGGCGCTCCTATTCACACTTTCGCGTAGCCAACTGCGATTTCTTCCTGCTCGACACCCGCGGCCAGCGCCAGATGCACGACACCCGCAACCCGGCGAAGAAGGGGCTCTCGATGCTGGGCACCGTCCAGCGCGACTGGCTGATGCGTGAGCTCGCCGCCAGCGACGCGGATTTTCACTTCGTCGTCTCCTCGGTCAATTTCATGATTCCCCACGTCGGCGGCGGCAAGATCCGCGCCGGAGACAAGGACGAGGCCTGGACCGTCTTCCTTGACGAGAGAGAGAAGCTCATCAATTTCTTTGACTCTCTCAAGAGGCCGGTCCTGATGCTCACCGGGGATCTTCACAACAGCTTCGCCATCAAGATCACCGACAAGGTCTGGGAGTTCGCCTCCGGGCCGCACAACTCCAACAACCACTGGGCCAGCGATGAAGGAGACCGCCCCGCCAACGGCCCCTTCAAATACGGCCCGCGTGAGGTCGACATCCGCTGGTCAACCTACTACCGCCCGGATATTCCGCGAGCCAATCTCCTCCACCCGACCTACTGCGTGGTGCAGGTGAACAACGTCTTCAACAATCCACTGGAGGTCACAGGAACACGCTGGGTCACCTATCCGCGGCCCCAGGTCATCATCCAGTATTACGACGGGCGCACCGGCAGGCTGCGTTACGCCGAGTCGATCCTGGCCCGGTAGAAGGTCATTTCCGCTCGCGAAGCCAGCGCAGGAAGAGCTCGTGCTGAGCGCGCTGAAAGCGGCCGATGTCATCGGGTGAGTGAAATTCGAGACCCCCCGGAGCCCCTCGGGAGGTCCAGGCCTTCCGCGCTCGGTCGACACATTCACTCACCGCTGTGGGGTTGAGTTCACGGTCCCGCTTCGCCGCGTAGACCAGGCAGGGTCTTGGCGCGACCAGGGCCAGGACATCATCGTAGTCGAGGGGAATCTCCGACTCGGAACCATCGAAGAGACCCAGGCGGGGCGCCAACGCGTGCCACTGCCACAGACGCCTCAGGCCACCAGTGGCGGCCGCGGTATCGGTACGCATCGGCGTGAAGCCGCCGAAGCTGGCGACTCCAGCCAGCCTCTCATCCAGCGCGGCGGCGTAGAGCCCCACCATGCCGCCGACACTGAAGCCCAGCACGTAGACCTGGTCGCCGGCAATCTTCGGCAGAGCCCCCTTCGCGGCCCCCTTGCCGTCGATGAGAAAATCCGCGGCGGCGCTGACATCGGCCACCATTCTTCCCAGCCGCGACCAGTGCGGCGCCCGGGAATAAAAATCGCGCCCCTCCAGCAGGCGTAACCCGAAACCACATTGATCGTAGGCCAGGACGATGTAGCCGGCCGCAGCGAGGCGGTGGTAGACCGTGGTCCCCTGCACCCCGTAGCCCTCGTTATAGCCGCTGTGATAGGAATAGGGGTGGAGCCAGATAACCGCTGGAGCCGGCCCGGGGCTCTCGGTCTTGAAATACACGTTTCCCCGAACCCCGCCCCCGAAGCGAACCGGAACTCTCGAGGTTCCCCCGACCTGCCAGCGATCGTGTGTCATCATCGCGGACTCCTCGGGCGTGATGAAGTCCCGCCTCTGTTCACCCGCGAGCCTCGTCGGGGAATCGCCGAGCAGCCAGCGGATCCTTTCCCGCCGAGCGGCATCCCCGGCCGCCTCGGTTGGAGTAAACCGCCTGCGCAACTCCTCACCAGCCGCGCCTTTCTTCCAGGCTTCCCAGTCAAAATGGTGGATCAGCTCCTCGGGAAAGTCTTCCTGTTTCGCCGTACCGCGACCAAAGCTGAGATCGAACCATTCCATGTTCCGCCGACGCTGCTCCTCCGTAACCGGACCATGCTGGCCGGGGCGGTAGAGGACCCGAAGGTTGTCGGGATGGCCAAGCAGGGCATAGACCTTGCGCCCCTCGAGGTAGGCTCGCTCGACGGCGAAGGTAGGCTCGGAACCATCATTGTGCGCGGTGTGAATCAGGCAGCGGCGCGGGGCGATGAGCGCGTACCAGCCGTGCGCATCGATCGGCAGCTCATGCTCGCGGCCGGTATAGGCGCGCAGCGAGGGGAGGAACCATTCGGAGGGGAAGTCCCGCGGAGCCTCGGCGCAGGTCTTTCTCGAGGTGAACCTGT
>CBFHWB010000042.1:0-27623 GCA_965659285.1 Planctomycetota bacterium
GTCGTCTCCGCCGGCGTCTCCACCGTCGTCTCCGCCGGCATCTCCGCCGGCATCTCCACCGGCATCTCCGCCGGCGTCTCCACCGGCATCTCCACCGGCGTCTCCACCGGCATCTCCGCCGTCGTCTCCACCGGCGTCTCCGCCGGCATCTCCGCCGTCGTCTCCACCGGCATCTCCACCGGCATCTCCGCCGCCACCGTCAACCTTCGACTCGATATAGCTTACAGCTTCACCGACCGTTCGAATGTTCTCCGAATCTTCATCGGGGATGGTCATATCGAAGGCTTCTTCGAATTCCATCACCAGTTCCACGATGTCCAGGGAGTCAGCCCCCAGGTCGTTGATGAAGCTGCTCTCCGCAGTCACCGTGTCGGCGCCAACATTGAGCCTCTCAACGACAATCTCTACTACCTTTGCATTGATATCAGACACTATATCTCTCTCCAAAAAAAACCGGCAGGATAATGCCGTCGCCTCGGACCCAGTCCTCAGCAACCGATGGCAAGCCCGCCATCCACGCGAATAACTTCTCCAGTAATATAACTCGCACCGGGGCCGCACAGGAAGGCTACCAGCGACGAAATTTCTTCAGGTTTTCCGATTCTGGCCAGGGGAATCCCCTCGGCCATAGCCTCACGCGCCGCCTCAGGCATGGCAGCGGTCATATCCGTCTCGATAAAACCGGGAGCCACGGCATTCACCAGGACGCCGCGCGAGGCCATCTCGCGCGCAAGTGAATAGGTCAGGCTGATGATCCCGCCCTTGCTGGCGGCATAATTAACCTGCCCCGCGTTGCCGAGCAGTCCAACGACACTGGTGATATTAACGATCCGTCCGGAACGTTGCCTCAACATCTGGCGAGCGGCCAACCGGCAGGTATTGAAAACTCCCGTAAGATTCGCGGCGAGAACATCGTCCCACTCTTCCTTCTTCATTCTCATTACCAGGTTGTCCCGGGTGATACCGGCGTTGTTGACCAGGATGTCGATTTTTTCGAACTCCTCGACAGTCCTGTCGATGAGCTCGCTGACGCTATCCCAGCTCGATACGTCACATCCCACAGGCAGAAAGCGCCCGGATGGATGATCCTCAGCCAGCGCTGCGGCCGCGGCCTCGACACCTTCAACGCCCCGGGCGGTGAGGACCAGGTTCGCTCCCTCGGAGGCAAGCTCCGCGGCGATCGCACGGCCGATGCCCCGCGACGCTCCAGTCACGATGGCCACCTGCCCTTTGAGATGCTGTAAAGATTCGCTCATCGATTCATTTTTCTGAAAAAATCAACAACTCTGCACTGGCCCTATCCTATACAGGAACACCCTCCAGATTGTCCAGAGACTCCAGGGTGCCAATAGACTCTACAACGGCCTCTCGATCAATCTTCCGTACATGGCCTCGCAAAACCTTTCCCGGTCCCAGTTCCAGCGCCGTAGAGCAATCCAGGCCCAGGACACCGCGCACGCATTGCTCCCACCTGACCGAATTTTCGATCTGGCGCAGCAGACCCTCCCGGATCTCCTCCGGATCATCCACCCGGGTACCGGAATAATTCGCGAAAAAAGGCAGCCGCGGCGGCGAGATGGCCAGCTCTGCCAGCCAGGGCTGAAGCTTCCTGGTTGCCGATTCCATGAGGGCCGAATGATAGGCGCCGGCCACCCGCAGCGCGACCACCTTCCTGGCCCCGGCCGCCTCCAGTCTCCGCGAGCACTCCTCGACACCCTCGCATGTCCCCGAGATCACCATCTCGGCTGGAGAGTTATAGTTTGCCACGCCCACCACGAGGCCATCTTCACGCCCGGATGAAACCACCGCCTCGAGCTCGGCCGCGTCCATACCGACCACAGCGGCCATCGTCCCGCTGCTCTCGTCGCAGGCCTCCTGCATAAACTCGCCCCTCTTACCCACGATCTCCAGGGCATCTTCAAATTGAAGCGCGCCCACAAAGACCAGGGCCGAGTACTCGCCAAGGCTCAGACCCGAGGCCGCCGAGGCGGCCAGACCCTGTCCGAAGCTGCCCGCGATACCGCGGCGTTCGGCGAGAGCCTCGAGAACCGCCATCGAATGAAGAAAAATAGCCGGCTGGCTCACCCGCGTGGCGTTGAGCTCTTCGGCCGGACCATCGGAACAGATCGCCAGGACGTCGAAGCCCAGAATCTCGCCTCCGCGGCGAAACACCTCCCGCGCACGTCCGGAAGCTTCGCAAAGGTCAGCGGCCATGCCGATAGCCTGCGCTCCCTGCCCCGGGAAGAGACAGGCGAAATTGGTATTCTCACGCTCAACGTTCATATCCGGTTCCTGTATCTATTGGGTTGCCACTGCCGCCGGCCTGTCGCTGGAAACGATACCCGCCTACCAGCGGACCAGGTTGTAACCCCAGGTCAGGCCTGCCCCGAAGGCCACCAGGAGGACCAGGCTTCCTGCCTGGATCCGTCCCTCCTCTACAGCCTCATGCAGGGCCATGGGAACGGAGGCCGCGGAGGTGTTGCCGTATCGCTGAAGATTGAGGTAGATCTTTTCCTCGGGAATATCAACCTTGCGAAGAACGGTGTCGATGATACGTGAGTTCACCTGGTGCGGAACGACGAGGTCAAGATCGTCGACCGACAGCCCGTTACGTTCGATGGCTGTCTCGATGAGGGTCTGCATGCTCTTGGTGGCGAACTTGAAGACGTCGTTACCCTGCATCGAGAGAAAATGCAGCTTTCCATCCACCGTGTCATGAGAGGAGGGCCGCCTGGCGCCGCCCCCCGGCATGATGATGAGATCTGCACCGCCTCCATCTGAGCGCAGGTAATGGTCGAGCAGCCTCGAATCACCACCCTCCTCCGCCCGCGAAAGGACAGCGGCTCCCGCTCCATCTCCAAAGAGGATGCAGGTGTTACGATCGGTGTAATCAATAAACCTCGACAGCGTCTCGGCCCCGAGAACGAGTACGTTTTTATGTACCCCGGTTCGAACCAGGCTCGAGCCCACGGTGATTCCATAGACGAAACCCGTACAGGCGGCGCTGAGGTCGAAGGCGCAGGCATTGGTCGCGCCAAGCAGGTTCTGCACATAGCAGGCGCCGGCGGGACAATAAGTATCTGGCGTCAGGGTGGCGAGAATGATGGCGTCGAGGTCTTCAGCCGCAAGCCCTGCCCGGTCGAGGGCCACCCGCGCGGCCTCCAGGGCGAGATCGCTGGTTGACTGATCCTCCGCGGCGATTCGGCGCTCGCGAATACCAGTACGCTTGATGATCCATTCATCACTGGTCTCAACGATCTTCTCCAGGTCCGTATTGGTCAGGACCTTCTCCGGCACATATCTGCCCGTACCGGCTATGCGACATTCGTACATCTTATCTACCTCTAATGAACTCCACTTCCATCCGCTGAGCAGTCCGCAACGCCGGCTTATCCACCCGGCTCGGACTCGCTCGAAAGCGTGCGTAGATTCTCCACGATCTCGCTATTAATGTCGACCTCCGCCATTTTATTCGCCATCCGGATGGCGTTGCTGATGGCCTTGGAACCGCTGCGTCCGTGGGAAATAATAACCGTACCGTTGACGCCAAGCAGAGGCGCGCCGCCGGACTCGGCGTAATCTATCGTGTCTCCAAGCCTGGCAAGGGCCACCTGAACAAGCTCCGAGACGGCTGGAGCGGTCTCCCCTGCATCGGCAAGCTCTGAAACAACCTGGCCGGCGCCGTCCTTAAACATCAGGAAGAGACGCTCCGCCAACCCCTCGGCGAGCTTGAGAACGATATTCCCGGTAAAACCATCGCATACCGCCACATCACAGATTCCCCTGAACAATTCCCCCGGCTCCACGTTACCGCGAAAGCTCACATCGCTGGCACGAAAGAGGTCGTGTGTCTGTTTGGCCAGGCGATTCCCCTTGGCGTTCTCTTCGCCGATATTCAGAAGGCCGACTGAAGGATCTTCCACCGAATGGATCCTCGAGGCGTAGAGACTCGCCATGACTCCGTATTGCACCAGGTGCTCCGGCCGAGCCTCAACATTGGCCCCGACATCCATGAGAATGAGAGGCCTGATACCGACATTCAATACCACGGCGATACCGGCCTTCCTGACCCCGGGCAGAGTTCGCAGCAAGAGCGAGGCTGCCGCCACGCTGGCGCCGGTATTTCCCGCGCTGACCAGGGCGCAGGCCTGCCCATCGCGAACCCTCTTCAGGCCAACAGAAACGGAGGAATCTTTCTTGCTCCTTACCGCCTCCACCGGGCTCTCACCCATGCCAACCGTCTCGGAAGCGGGGACCACCGTGATGGAGTCCCCCTCCCAGGCCGCGGCCTCGAGTTCACGCAGGATCTCGGGCTCGGAGCCGACAAGTTCGACCCGAAGTCCCTCCATCTCTTCAACCGCCTTCAAGGCTCCACGAACCACCGCGGCGGGAGCGCGATCTCCGCCCATGGCATCAACCGCAATCGGAAGTCTCAAGCGAGAAAGTCCTCAGCCGCAATAACTTCTTTACCCCGGTAGTAACCACATTCCGGGCAGATCCGATGCCTGGGTTTCATGGCGCTGCAATTGCTGCATTTCACCAGGGAAGGCACGGTGAGCCTGTGATGCGACCGCCTCATGCCTTTTTTAGACTTGGATGTGCGTCTCTTTGGGACTGCCATAATTCCACCGGATTCAATAGGTCTTTAACTGTTTGAAAATGAAGCGTTTAGGTGCCATCGCATCTTCCGCTCAAAATATAATCGGGCCATTTTAGTTTTCACGGAAGACGATGTCAAGCGATGCCCAAGGACCGAAAAGAAATCCGTCTCACTCACCTGGTCCCTGCCCTACACGACCCTCCATGGCCTCCAGAGCCGCCCTGGCACCCTCGGGGTTCGTTCCGCCGGCCTGCACCATCTCCGGGCGGCCCCCTCCCCTGGCTGCAATGTGCTCCGCCCCGGCCTGGAAAACATCGGCAGCCTTCCAGCCCTCCGCCGTCAGCGAGGGTGTCACGGCCACCAACACCTGGACCTTGCCTGCCCCGGGAGCGATCAGCACGGCGATAACCTTGTCGGATTCTTTCTTTACCCGATCGAAACAATCGCGCAGACCCTTTCCTTCGAGACCCTCAAAGATCCCGGAGACGAAAAGAATATCGCCGATCTTTTTCTTCTCCAGATCGCCGGCCGCAGCTGGAGCGGAAGCGGGCTCTCTCGTCTTCAACTCCTTGTTCTCCTCGAGCAGGCGGGAGACCCTCTCCTCCACCCGGTCGGAGGAGACCTTCAGCAGTTTCGACAGGTCATCGACGAGCTGAACCCGACCATCAAACCAGCCCTCGGCCTGCCCGGCGGTCAGCGCCTCCACCCGGCGTACGCCGGAGGAAACCGATCCCTCGCTCGTCAGGGTAAAAAACCCGATGTCTCCGGTGCGGGAAACGTGCGTTCCACCGCAAAGTTCGACGGAAAAATCTCCCATTCGAACAACCCGCACCCTGTCGCCGTACTTTTCTCCAAAGAAGGCCATGGCCCCCTGCTCGATGGCCTCATCTTTATCCATCTCGCTGATCTCAACCGGCAGGTTCGCACGCACCTGCCGGTTGACGAGCTCCTGCGCCTGCTGAAGTTCCTGCGGCTCGATACCGCTGAAGTGGGTAACGTCGAAACGCAAGCGCGAGGGATCGACCAGCGACCCCTTCTGGTGGACGTGCTCGCCCAGAACCTCCCTCAAGGCCGCGTGAAGAAGATGGGTGGCGGAATGATTGCATTCGGTCGCCCTGCGCGCGGCATCATCGACCTCCGCCTTGACAACGGCCCCGGCGGCAAGCTCTCCCGCCTCTCCTTCAACCAGCCTGCAGACATGGATCATGCGACCGCCATCGCGCTGCGTGTTCTCCACAGCGAGGCGGAAGTTGGCGCCGGAGATAACCCCCTGGTCCCCCACCTGCCCGCCGCTCTCACCATAAAAGGGTGAACGGGAAAGAACGACCTGCAGCGAACCATCCGCCTCCTCTACAGCCTGCAGCTCGCCTTCGCAGCCCAGGCTCTCGTAGCCGACGAATTCCGTCTCGGGCAGAGAATCAAAGCTCGTGGTCACGGAAAAGTCCGAGGCCTGGCGGCTGCGCTCACGCTGCTCACCCATACATTCCTCGAAGCGCTCCATGTCGACACCAAAGCCCGCCTCCTCCGCCATTCTCTGGGTCAGGTCAGCCGGAAAGCCGTAGCTGTCCCAGAGCAGGTACATCTTCTCTCCGCTGACGGTTTTCTCTCCGGCCCCCGACATCCTTCCGATCTCATTCTCGAAGAGCTCTATGCCACGGTCGAGAGTCTTCCCGAAGCGATCCTCCTCGCTCCCGATCACCTGGGTGATAAACTCCTGGTTGTCGACGAGTTCGGGATAGGCCTCTCCCATGCTGTCCACCACCACGCCCACCAGGCGGTTCAGGATGGAGCCCTCGGCCTGCAGCTTGCGTCCGTAGCGCGCGGCGCGCCTGAGAATTCTCCTGAGAACGTAGCCGCGGCCCTCGTTGGAAATCTCCGCCCCATCGGCCAGGCAGAAGACCAGGGAGCGAATATGGTCGGCAAGGACTCGATGCGGAACCCCCTTCTCGCCGGGGTCGTACGCGACGCCGGTCAAGTCCTCGACCTCGCGGATGAGGCCGCGCAGGACATCGGTCTCGTAGACTGTATCCACGCCCTGCATGACCATGGCCATGCGCTCGAGTCCCATCCCGGTATCGATGCTCGGCCGCGGCAGAGGCGTCTTCTCTCCATCCGCCGACTGGCTGAACTGCATGAAGACGAGATTCCAGAGCTCGAAGAAGCGCTCCCCGTTCTCCACGTCGGCCTCTCCAAAAGCGTCTCCCCGATCGAGGAGAATCTCGGAACAGGGTCCGCAGGGGCCGACGTCCCCCATGCTCCAGTAGTTGTCTTTCTCGCCAAGGCGCACGATCCGGTCATCCGGCAGGCCGGAGATCTCCTTCCACAGCTCCCAGGCCTCGTCGTCCTCTCGAAAGACGGTGGCCCAGAGCCCGGCGGGATCGAGACCGTAACCCTCGGTGATCAGTTCCCAGGCGAAAGAGATGGCATCCTTCTTGAAGTAATCCCCGAAGGAGAAGTTGCCCAGCATCTCAAAGAGGGTCAGGTGGCGGCTCGTGTAGCCGACATTGTCGAGATCGTTGTGCTTGCCCCCGGCCCGTACGCACTTCTGCACCGTGGCGGCGCGCGGATGCGAGCGTTCCTCGCGCCCGGTGAAGATATCCTTGAACTGCACCATGCCCGCGTTGGTAAAGAGGAGCGTCTTGTCTCCATGCGGAATCGATGGGCTCGACGGCAGGACAGCGTGGTCCCTGTCGCTGAAATAATTCAAAAACTTGTCGCGTACTTCAGAGGTCTTCATTCAAACAAAATCCCCGGGGTATCTGATCCCCGCTCAACGCCGGGAGCCTGACGGCTCCGCCGCGCTATGGAGCGCCATAATTAATGACATGAATCATCTACTGATTTGCAGTGACTCGCAATACTTCAAAAAGCGATCCTTGATCTCTTCTTCGCCGATTTCCGCCAGCCTGACGGTGCCAAAGCCCTCGCAGGTAAAAGAGGCCACCACCGAACCGTACGCTATGGCCGCCTTGAGCCTCTCCTCATCGACGGAGCCATCCCGTGCGAGCGAGCCCATGAGGGCGCCCGCGAAGCTGTCTCCCGCGCCGGTCGGATCAACGACCCTGCCGGTCGGGTAGGCCGGAAGAGCGACAACGCCCGAGGCCGTAAAGAGAACAGCCCCGTGCTCTCCCTTCTTCACGATGACATTGGCCGGTCCCATGCCCAGGATCGCCTGGCCCGCATCGATCAGGTTGCGGCAGCCGGTCAGTTGGAGCGCCTCGGCATCGTTGAGAGAGATCCCATCGATACGCCCGAGCAACTCCACCAGCTCATCCCGGGCTATGTCTATCCAGAGATCCATCGTGTCAGCCATGACGCAAACCGGTGACTCAACCTGCTCCAGCACGCTGAGCTGGGTTGCCGGCGATGCGTTGGCCAGGAACACGAAGCTCGAGCTGACGTAGTCGGGAGGCAGAACCGGCTCAAAATGCTCAAAAACATTGAGCTCGACCGAGAGGGTCTCACGGGAATTCATATCTTCTGAATATTCCCCGCTCCAGCGGAAGGTTCTGCCGCCCTCGACAATCTGCAGCCCGGCGAGATCAATCCCCCTGGATCGCAGCAGCTCGATGTCACCATCTCCGAAGTCGTCTCCAACGACTCCGACCAGCCGCACCCCGGTAAAGTTGCAGGCGGCGAGAGAAAAAT
The DNA here is from genome assembly GCA_965659285.1 of Planctomycetota bacterium. Taxonomy (GTDB): domain Bacteria; phylum Planctomycetota; class UBA8108; order UBA8108; family UBA8108; genus UBA8108. Next base: position 8,249 of record CBFHWB010000042.1, read on the forward strand.
AAACGGCCGCCCCGCCCAGCGCGTCCTCGATCTCCCCGTGAGGAGTACGAATCGTATCGCGAGCGACGGAACCGACAACAAGCAGAGACATGGAGAAACCTCCCCCGATGAAAAGCGCCTATCATAACCCACAGGACAACGGATGAAAGACCCTCGAAAGCCCCCGGCTCGGCCATCGGAAAGATTATTCTCCGGACCCGGAAAAATCGCGGGGGTTTTCTCATGCCCGGAACCCGGGAGGGGGCAAAAGTCAGGTGAATAAGCTTGTCATTGTCCCCGCTTCCATCTGAAGTGGCCCCTGACATGACCACCTGGATATCAGTAGATTCGGCGGCCCCGGACCCCGAGCCCATCGCTGAGGCGGCAGAGATTCTCGAAAACGGCGGAGTGCTCGCATTCCCGACCGAGACGGTCTACGGACTCGGAGCTCTGCAGGGAAGAGAGGACGCCTCAAAGAAGCTGAAAGAGCTGAAGGATCGACCGGACGACAAGCCCTTCACCCTGCTGATCGCGGATGCCCGTGAGGCCATCCGCCGCTGCACGTCACCCTCGATAGCTGCCGAGCGGCTGATGAAACGGTTCTGGCCCGGGCCGCTGACAATCGTCCTTCCCACCGCCGGTCCCGGAGAAATGGAAACAACAGGTTTCAGGGTCCCGGCTTCCATCACGGCGCGCGCCCTCCTGGAGCAGCTCTCGGGTCCTCTGCTCGCTCCCAGCGCGAATCCCGCCGGCAGCGCCCCGGCCGTCAATGCCGAAGAGGTCAGGAGCTACTTCGAGGGGAGGATTGACGGTGTCCTTGACGGAGGGCCGGTCGCGCTGGAGCAAGCCTCGACCGTCATCCGGATGAAACCAGGCGGCTTCGAGGTACTCCGCGAAGGATGCCTCAGCGCTGAAGAGCTCGAAGACGCTGCCAGAGGCGCCACCGTGCTCTTCGTCTGTACCGGCAATACCTGCCGCAGCCCGATGGCCGAGGCTCTGTTCAAGAAGCGCCTCGCGCGCAAGCTGGAAGTGGAGGTCGAACAACTCGAGGGGCTGGGCTACAGGATCCTCTCGGCCGGAACATCGGCCTTCGGCGGCAGTTGCGCAAGCGAAGAGTCCGTTGACGTAATGAAGGAGCGGGGCTGCGACATCGAATCCCATCAATCGAGCCCGCTGTCGCTGGAGATCCTCGAGGAGGCCGACAGGATCTACGCGCTCACCAGCTCCCACAAGATGGGAATCGCAGCTCTTGCGGCGAGCTGTGAGTTGCCGGAGGAAGAGATGGAGCGCAAGCTCCTCCTGACGGCCGAACGGGACGTCAGCGACCCCATCGGTCTCGACATCAACGGCTACAGGAGCTGCGCTGACGAGATCGACGCGGGTCTCGAAGAAATCATGCGGGAGTTCTGAACGAACATACGGACTGCCGGGAGCCCTCAGCCCGCGCTGGGCTCGGCCGCGGCGGGAGTCGGCGACTCAGATTTGTCACAGGCGTCGCCAATCTCATCTCCATCGGCATCTTTCTGGAGCGGGTTCGACACGACCGGACAATTATCTTCTTCGTCTACGATCCCGTCATTGTCGTCATCGGTATCGCAGGCGTCTCCTGCGCTATCGAGATCTGTATCGACCTGGCTTGGATTGGGAATGTTGAAGCAGTTATCGTCGGAATTGAAAACTCCATCCGCATCCTCATCGCCCGCCGCTTTCCAGAAAACGGCCACCTCGTTCTCTAACACATCCTTCTCCTTCACGCCCTTCAGGGTTCTGACAATGCGCGGACGGCTGGTCTCGAAATCAGCCGGATCAGGATTCTGCCGCGAAACATAGCGCACGATGAAGCAGGCGCTCTCCTTATTGTCGGAGGCGAAGGCGAGCCCGCCGGGCTGCTTGCCGTCTTTGGACGGTTCCTCGGTAATATTAAAAGCGGCGCTCACCAGGGCCGAGGAGGAAGGGTGGGGCTCGTCGACGACATTTCCATCATCATCTGCTTCCCCGGGAACCAGGATGGACCCATTACTGCGAAGAAAAGCTCCGCCGGAGTCTTCCGTTTCACCGAAGGTGGACTTGAATCTGGTCTCTTCGTCGAAGGCGACCTCGATCTCGCTTCCGGCAAGCTCGGCAAATTTTTCCGGCGTGTCCTTGAGCGACTCAACCTTCTCTTTGCAAGCCTCGGCGAGCAACTCGACAACCTTCGATTTGTGAAGATCTGCGGTGACATCATCGAGCGCCTCATCCAAAGTGCGCTCTCCGGGCGACTTGATGTCGACATCGGAAAAGAAGGTAAAGCTCGCTATGTTTCGGGTCGTGGCGCCCTCGATGTCCTCATAGGTATACTTCGGGCTCTTCAGGCTCCTCGTCTGGCTGGCAGTGATGGCGTAGTTGCCGGATTTCCTGCCTTCCCTGTTGGCGACGCCAAACCAGGAGTCGATGGTGGTCTTGTTGGTTCCGCTGTAGATGCCCTCGCCGTCTTCCCCCATGACCTCCTCCGCATCAGCCTGGGTAACAAAGGGAATCTCCCCCGCCTCTGCCTGCTCGTATTCCGTCGCCAGCTCCTCGAAAGAGATCTGGGGCTTGTCGGGCTCGAGAACCTGCTCTCCAGCGGCCTTCCCGGGATAGAGACGCGATTTGATCTTGGTAGCGAACTCCCTGACCTTCCTGGAGGCGGCCTTGCGTACATGGCGCTCGCGGACCTTGTCCTTCACCTCTTCATACGGCTTGTAAGTCCGCTCGGTGCGCGCCTTCATCTCCTCGGCATTGAGAAGCTGAAAAATGCCCTCGTCGGTCCGAATCCCGGGGCGGACGTAGAAGCCCTTGTCGGCCTCGTAGGCGCCGAGAAGATCCTCTTCCTTCACCTGCTCGTCAACCTCCTTCAGAAAACCCTCGATAGAAACGGTCAGGTATTTGAAGCCCAGGCGGGTGTCGGAATTATAAGAGGTCTTGTTCTCACCGAAATAGGTCTCGAGTTCTTCCTCGGTAATCGCCTCCTTGACCTTCTTCGACAATTCCTCCGGCGCCGTCAGCTTGACCCAGTCAAACTTCCGGGTGTGCTGCAGCTTCTTGAATTCATCGTAGGCCTCTTTGTCTGAGATCTGGGCCCTGGAGCTGATGAGCTCATCGAGCCGGGCAATGAGGAGCAGGTCGCGAAGCTTATTATCGAACGCGCGAAGCGAAATGAGCGGCTCTCCCCTGCAGCTGCGGATCCACAGCGAGATGATGCTGCTGTCATTGGTCGCCTTCGCTCCAGCCAGGGAGCGCTGGAAGCTGGCCCTTGCAGACCTGAAGTCTCTCGCCTGGAATTGGGATTTACCGTTATCAAAAGCGCTTTCAGACTCTTCAGCGCCCTCGGCAAACTCGGGGTCCGGGACTCGCGGCGGGATTCCGCGGCCGGACAGGAGGTCTGCGAAACGCTGCTGAAGGAAGTCGCGCATTTTATCGAAGTTGTGTTTCTTGTTGAGCTCGACGAGGATTCTGTCCTTCTCAGCCTTCTGCGCCTGCAGGAACCTGAAATCCATCTGCCCTCCCTGGGGCAGAGGGATCCCCCTCCTCCCAAGATGATCCGGGTCGTTAACCTTCTGCGTGGCATAGATCTGCTTCCAGATCTCGCCGCAAGCCGCATCAAACTCGGCATCGGAAATCTTGAGACCCCGGTCTAAGGCCGCGCCTCGAAAGAGAAGAAACTCGCGGTAATTGAGAGGTCTCCTGCGGATATTACCTGCGGGGTCCTTTTCTTCCGGATAGAGTGTCCTGTACTTCGGCTGGGGCGCCATGGTCGGAAAGAACGGCTCGATCGTGAACAGCGAGCTCGACATCCTGAGAGTATTCCTCAGAGCCTTGCTCTCGATGTCGAACTCCAACCTGGAGATTTCCTGATCATCACCAACCCTGACCATTGGACCGCCGGGGCCCATCACGCTTGCGATCTGCGTTCCGAAAGCGAAACTGAAACCTAAAAACGCCAGGAGCAACACCCAGAAGACCTTTTCATTCGCCTTGATGAAGGCCATGAAACGCTCAGCCAGGTTCATTTCTTCTTTGGGTTTAAACGAAGACATCTCAACCTCGAAAATTTTTCTTAAACGAGCCGGTACTCCAGCGGGCTGATGCCCGGCGCGGCCGCCGCGACACATCTGACGGCCTCATACAAAGATACCAGCATTATGAGTAAAACCTAATCTCCGGTCATTCTCCAGCACCTTGGACCAGATCCTTGGTCCGGTAAAGTTTGTCAATGATACCCCAAGGAGCCGCCTCGATTAAGCAGAACCCGGAAGACGGACGCTCCCTCTATTTCAGCTTGTCGAGCAAAGTCGTAATACGTCTCTGGACGGCGCTGTCGTGGGGAAAACGCTCCGCCACCATCTTCCAGATCAGGACGGCTTCCCGAGGCTTTCCCATTCCGGCTCGACAGCGGCCAAGCTGTTCGAATATCTCCGGCTCCCAGGGTACCTCGTATCCCTTCCGCAGCAGGCTCTCAAGCTGCCCGGCAGCCTCCAAATAGCGCCCTTCTTCGACCAGCATTCTCGCATGCAGAAAAATGGCTGAATCACGGACCGCCAGGCTCCCTCCAATGCTCCCCAGGGCGCTCAGGCTCTCGCGTGAGCGATCATAATGGCCTTCCTGGGCCTGCCCTAGAGCGTGCTTGAAAAGGCGCTCAGAGGGGCTTGAGATCCGCCTGGAGATCCGCCGTACAGCGTCCTGCAGCATGGCTTTTTCAAGTCCTGACAGCCGTAAACCGGTGAGCTTCTCAAGCTCGGTCTTAAAAACTCCACCCTCCGCCAGACGGGAGAGAAACTCTCGGAACCCCGAGGTTCCCAGGCGCTGTTCAATCCAGAGAACCGACAGGTAGCCCTCCGCCGGATAGACTTGTCGTCCGGTCACTCCTGCCAGGAAGTCAGCGGAAGAGCCTCCCTTCAGCAGCGTAGCGGAAATTCGATCATCGACTCTTTCCGGCCCTTCTCCCGAAACCAGCAGGGCTGTCCCCTCCCTGAACCAGACCGGAACGGCCCGGTAGGCCTCGGCCGTACCCATCCTGGAGGCCATCACGGCGTGCACAGCTTCGTGAACGACCACCCGGCGAACCTTTGCAGGAAAGGCCAGGTACCTCCAGGCCGGTATCGTTACGACCACCTCCGTCTTCCCCACCTCGGTCCACCCGGCCTCGGCCTTCACGGCTGCAAGGCCTTCCCCGGACCGGCGCGACTGGACAACCCAGCGAATGGACAGCTTGCCGGGAGCCAGTTCCAACCTTGTACGGGTTTTTTCAAGCGCCAGCTTTCTGGACGCCGAAAGCTCTCTGACCAGCGCATCGAGACGGGCTTCGGAGCCGCCGGTCTTGCCGGAGAGCTCCCACCCGCCATCGGCCTGGGCAAGCAGGCAGCAGCAGAGGATGCAGGATACCGTCATCTTGACACTCCAGGGTTTGAATCGAAGCCTTCTATCTTTCAGCCCGGGAGCCTACCGGGCAAGCTCAAAGCTGATCTGCCTGGAGGCGGAGTTGAGCTCGGTGAGCTTGACCCGCACACGCTGGCCGGGACGAAAGCTCGGAGCCCCTGAGCGTCCGTCTTTTCCCCGACCCCGCGATCGGCCCTTGCCGCCGGAACGGCCGCGGCCTTTACCCTGGCCCCTTGCCTTGCCCGCGGGCTCAAGGGTCTGGGTGGATGGATCGAACTCGTAATAGGCCGAGAGCGTCGCCACCGGCACCAGCCCCTCGATCGGAAGCTCATCGAGCCGAACGAAAAAACCGAAGGCGTGAATCGAGATGATGCTTCCTCCCATCTCATCTCCGAGTCGCGGGGAGAGAAAACGGATCAGCGCCGCCGCCTGCATCGCCCGCTCCGCATCCTCCGCCCGGCGCTCGGCCTTGCAGGCATGGGGAGCGACCCCCTCGACCTTCTGCGACCAATGCGCTCTGCGCGCCGAGGTCATGCCCCGGCCTCCGTCAAGACCCTTGAGATGTTCCTCGAGCACCTGGTGGACCACCAGGTCGGGATAGCGGCGAATCGGTGAGGTGAAATGACAATAGGCTGTGGTTGAGAGGGCGTAGTGGAGATCCGCCTTCGGCGTATACTCGGCATGGCCCATGGTTCGCAGCAGGCCGATCTGCACGGTGACGGCGAGGGGGCCGCCGGCCACCTGGTCCACCAGCCGCTGCAGGTCGCCGACCTCGGGGCGGGCGCGGAGCTCAAAACCCAGGGCTCCGAGAAGCTCCCGGAAATCCGCGAGCTTCTCATCGGTAGGCGCGGGGTGCACCCGCGCCAGGATCGCCAGGTCCTGGTCAATGAGGTAGCGGGCGACCGCCTCGTTGGCCGCCAGCATGAATTCTTCGATAAGAGAATGCGCCGGATCCCCCTGCTCCCTGTCGACACCATCGACCTCGCCATTCTCGCTCACCCGGATCTTCAACTGGGGCAGATCGAGAAAGAGAGCGCCTCGGCGAGTTCGAGCATCCTTGAGAGAATCTCGCAGGAACGCCATACGGGCGAGGATCTCCTCGTATTCCTCCCGGTCCGGCGGGAGCTCGGCGCTGTCAACCTCCTTGCCCTCGAGTGAGTCGAGGATCGCGAGCGCCTCGCCGTAGGTGAAACGCCGATGGCTGCGAATGACGCTGCGGCAGATCTCGGTCTCGAGCAGTTCTCCCGAGCTCGAGAAGGTCAGGAAGGCCGTCTTCACCAGGCGGTCCTCATCCGGGCGCAGGCTGCAGAGATCGTTCGCCAGGCGCTCCGGCAGCATTGGGATGACCCTGCCGGGAAGGTAGATGGAGGTGCCGCGAAACTCGGCGCTTTGATCGATCAGCGAGCCGGGCTGAACATAGTGGGAGACATCCGCGATATGGACCCCGAGGCGCAGCTTGCCCCCGGCGAGTTGCTCCAGGGAAACCGCGTCATCAAAGTCCCTGGCATCCTTCGGGTCGATGGTGAAGGTTCGCAGCTGTCTCAGATCCCTGCGATCCGGCCAGGCCTCGCCATCCTTGACCGCTGGAAGGGCCGCCGCCTCCTCGACAACTCCCTTGCCATGCTCGACCGGCAGATCGAACTCCGCCCTGACAACCTCGAAATCGGCCTCCAGGCTGTCTTCATTGGTCAGAACGAGAGCCACCTCGCCGTAGGGGAACCGGCCGCGGGAGCCCGTGGTGAGCCGCACCAGGACCCTGCCGCCATCCTCCAGCCCTTTGATGCCATCCTGGGAGATGAAAACATCCGAGGGCATGCGCGGATCATCGCAGGCGACCAGCCCGCCTTCCTTTCCCTTCCAGAAGGTTCCTCGCAGCAGCTTCCGGCCGCGCTCGATGACCTCCACGACCCGGCCTTCCCCAAGACGATCGCCCCGGGCGGCAGAGGTCAGCCGCAGAAGCACCAGGTCGCCGGGAAAAGCATCCTCGAGATGTGACGATCGAATGAAAATATCATCCTCGGAGCTGTCCGCGGGCCGAAAGAATCCTGATCCCCGACGATCGAGCTGAAGCCGGCCAACCCGCAGGGGAGTCCTCTCGGGAAGCTCCCACTTGCCGCTCGACTCCGATGGCACCCGGACCAGGAGACCCTCCTCCTGGAGAGTGTAGAGCCTGGCCCTGAAGTCCCGGTAGTCGGCCTTTGCGACCCCGAGGCGTTTCGCCAATCGACGTGCTGTACCACCGCCCCCCTGGCGAAGCTCTTCACAGATGAGCTCGCCGCCTGGAATGGGCGACCGATCCCCGGGCCGCGGCTCGGGGTTGTTGTTTTCTGGTTTGTTTTTTTTTCTCTTCAATGGTTATTCCTGAGGATCGATATGATGGGCAGTATGAGCGAAATGGCAAGAAAGCCGACAACAATTACCGCTCCCGTAATCGTCATGCCGATCGAGATCGGCCAGGTCATCCTCTCGCCCCGCCCGGTCCGAAAGAATGATTGCAGGCTCAATATCAACAAAACCGGCGCCAGCGCCATCAAGGGTATGACCAGGTACCAGTGATGGCTCCTGTCGAGCAGCAGTTGTGTAGGCGCGGACAGCTCCAGGTGGACCTCGACGAACAGCTCCTCGATCGCTGGCACGAAGAAGCCGAGGAGGGCCGCCGGCATCATCAGGGGAATAGCGCCGGTCGAAGCCATGACGAAGACCGCGTACCCCAGGCGTCCCGATGCAAAGACCTCGTCCGGAATCTCGATCCCGACTCTCGATGAGTTGCCCCGCCTTCTCGTCAACCGCTATCCGATATTCTTGATGATCGAGACCAGGGGCAGGAAGAGGGAGATGACGATGAAACCGACCACCAATCCCATCCCGACAATCAGCAGCGGCTCAAGCAGGCTCGACATTCCTTCTACAGCAACGTCGACGTCGGCCTCGTAGTTGTCGGCGATCTTCATGAGCATCTTGTCGAGTTCACCGGTCTCTTCCCCTACGTCGATCATGTTGACCAGGAGCTCGTCGAAAATTCCCGAGGACCGCAGAGGGTCAGCGATGGTGTCGCCCTCGCGAATACTACCGTGTACGTCTTCGATAGCATTGGAGATGATGACATTGCCGACGGCATCCTTGACGATCCGCAGAGCCTCCAGGATCGGCACACCCGAAGCGATCAGGGTACCGAGGGTACGACAGAACCTGGCTACGGAAGATTTCTTGATAATATTTCCAAAGACCGGCATCCGGAGCTTGAACGCATCGAGCGCCTTTTCACCCGCCTCGGTCCGGGCAATGAGCTTCATGATGGTCATCAGGAATATGGGAATCAGGGGAATCAGGTACCAGTAGGTCTGGATCGCCTGGCTCGTGCTCAGCAGCAGTTGGGTGGGAGCGGGCAGCGCCTGACCGATATCCGCGAACATTTTCTCAAACGCGGGGACCACGAAAAGCATGATGACCACGAGAATGAGGACGGCTACGGTGATAACCGCAGCCGGATAGATCAGCGCGCCCTTGACCTGTTTACGCAGCTTCTGGGACTTCTCCATGAAGCCGGCCAGACGCCTGAGGATGACATCGAGCACTCCACCGGCCTCGCCGGCCTTCACCATACTGATGTAGAGCTTGTCAAAGCTCTTGGGATACTTGGCCATGGCCTCGGAAAGGGTGCTTCCCTGCTCGACCTCGCTGGAGACCTCTTCAAGCTGGTCCTTGAACCGGCCCGGCTTCTGCTGCTCTTCGAGGATCTTGAGACTTCGAACGATCGGCAAACCCGCATCCTGCAGGGTCGAGAGCTGGGTGGTGAAGGTAACGATGTCATTCGATGACACCCCGCGCGCGAACAGCCCGGCCTTCTTTTTGGCTGGAGCCTTCTCAACGCCGGGAACGGACCTGCTCTTGGACTCTTCCTTCTGGGCTTTGATCCTTGTCGGACGAAGACCCTGGTCCTGGATCTTCTTGATCGCCTCGTCCTTGGATCCCGCAGTCACCTCGGACTGGACCTTCTGGCCATCGTTTTTTATTGCTTCAAACGCGAAGACGGGCATAAGCCCTCCTGTACCCCACCATACTTACTTGATTGTCTTACTTATTTCTTACGGATAAGGACCCGGCAAAACGGCAACCCGAAGTTGAGAGAGACCGAAAAACCAGGGGCCGGAATGCTTTTATCGCTTTCCGAACGTGCAATGATAACCAAAAAATCTGAAAACACCAAAATCAGAAAGCTGGCCGATTCAGACAATCTGAAGCCGGAACCAAAACCGAACGAACACCTCACAGCCCCTGAGCAGGCCTCAGACCGTTGAAATGGTCTCCTTGACGATCTCCTCGATAGTGGAAATGCCATCGTAAATGTGGAGCAATCCGCTGTCCCTCAGGGTTCTCATGCCATCTTCTCTGGCAGCCGCGCGCAATTCGGCGGTCGAGGCGGCGTTCATAATCAGATCCCTGAGACGATCGTTCACCAGCATCATCTCAAAGAGAGCGACTCGCCCCCTGTAACCGGTTCCATTGCAGGCCTTGCAGCCCTTGCCGAAAAAGAACTCCCGGCCCTGGGTCTCGGTAGCCGTCAACTCCAGTTCGTAAAGTTCCTGCTCAGTCGGATCGTAGGGAGTCTTGCACTGAAGACAGGTTCTGCGAGCCAGCCGCTGGGCGATAACACCCTCCAGCGTGGCGGCGATAAGGAAGGGTTCCAGGCCAAGGTCCAGGATCCTGGTCACGGAGGAAGGAGCATCGTTGGTATGCAGCGTGCTGTAGACAATGTGCCCGGTCAGGGAGGACTCGACCGCGATCTGGGCGGTCTCGATGTCACGAATCTCACCCACGAGAATCTTGTCGGGGTCCTGGCGCAGAATACTGCGAAGGCAATCGGCGAAGGTCAACCCGATCTCCTCCTGGACCTGGACCTGGACAACGCCTTCAAGGTCGTATTCGACAGGATCCTCGGTCGTAATAATCTTCACGTCGACTGAATTCGCCTCCATGAGGACAGAATAAAGTGTCGTCGTCTTTCCAGAGCCGGTCGGACCGGTAACCAGGATAATCCCGTTTGGCTTCGCCACCAGATCCCTGAAGGCTCCGAGCTCATCAGGGCGAAATCCCAGCTTCTCGAGATCAAGGGCCAGGTTGGTCCGGTCAAGAATACGCATGACGACGCTCTCGCCGTACATCGTGGGCAGGGTGGATACACGCAGGTCGATCGGGTTACCGCCGACATTGAGTTCGATACGTCCATCCTGGGGCAACCGGGTCTCGGCAATGTCGAGATTCGCCATGACCTTCACACGGGAAATCACCGAACGCGCCAGGTGAATCGGCGGAGGCATCATCTCGTAGAGGACGCCATCGACGCGATAGCGAACCTTGAACTCATGCTCAAAAGGCTCGAGGTGGATATCCGCGGCGCGATCACGAATCGCCTGCAGAAGGATCATGTTCAAGAGCTTGACGACCGGTCCGGCATTGGCATCGGCCTCCAACTGGGCAAGGTCATTCGATTCACCACCCTCCATGGCGGCCGTGCCGACACCGGCGAGCAGCTCATCCATATTGCTGGCGCCGTCCTGGTAGTAGACCTCGATAGCCTTCTTGACCTGGTCCTCGTTCGCCACCTTGGCCTTGAAATTGGAGACCTCCGGTAAGCTGAAGCGAAGGTCATCGAGAACGCTGAGATTGTCCGGACGGCTGACGGCCACCACCAGGGTGCTTCCATCAAACTCCACCGGCATGATCTGGAAGGTGTCGACCGTGGCCTGATCGACGAGCTCGATCACCTCCGGAGGGATCTCGACCTTTTCCAGGTCAATGAACTCGAGCCCCGCCTGCTCGGCGAGGGCGCGGCTGAGATCGACCTCGGTAACCTGTCCCGTACCCACCAGGATCTGCCCGATCGCCTCGCCCGTTTCCTTCTGCTTGGCAAGAGCCTGCTGGATGTCGTACTCGGTAACCAGGCCCATCTCCTTGAAGATCTGGCCAATCATCTTTCCGTCCACTGTTTCTCTCCGATTTGTCTGTTGGCGGCTGTCAAGACGGGCCCGAAGCCCGCCGAGCCTCTGTTAATTTTCGCGATGAGTGATTCTCAGAACCTCGTTAACGGTCGTCACTCCAGCGAGCACCTTCCTTACGGCGTCCTCCTGGAGGGTCACCATTCCCTCACTCCTGGCCTTCGCGCGCAGCTCAAGCGTTGGCTTGCACTGGAAGGCCATCTCCCTGATGTCATTGGACATCTCCATCAACTCGTAAACTCCCTGGCGCCCCTTGTAGCCCGAACTGCTGCAAACCGGGCAACCGACGGCATCATAGACGGTCGCCTCGGCCAGGCGCTGCTGCGTAAGACCAATGGCTCTCAGGTTCGTCTCCGACACCTCTGCCTCCTGGCGGCACTCGAGACAGATCCGCCTGATGAGGCGCTGCGCCATGATAGCCATGACCGCTGAGGCAACCAGGAAGGGCTTCACTCCCATATCGATCAGACGAGTCAACGCGGAAGGGGCATCATTGGTATGCAGGGTGCTGAAGACAAGGTGACCGGTGAGGGCCGCCTGGATGGCGATCTCCGCCGTCTCATGGTCACGAATCTCACCCACCAGGATAATGTTCGGAGCCTGTCGCATCATGGCGCGAAGAATGCGCTGAAAGGTCAGCCCGATCTCATGACGCACCTCAGCCTGGTTGATACCCGTCAGGTTATACTCAATCGGGTTCTCCGCGGTGATGATCTTCACATCCGGCTGGTTGAGATTCTTCAGCGCCGCGTAGAGCGTTGTCGTCTTTCCGGATCCGGTCGGCCCCGTCACCAGGAAGATGCCGTTGGGACGCTTGATGATCTTATTGAAGCGCTCGTATTCCGATTCGTGGAAGCCGAGCTCCTCAAGGTCCACCAGGCCCTTCTCCTTGTCGAGAATACGCATGACGATGCTCTCGCCATGGCGGGCGGGCAGCGCACTGACACGAAGATCGATCGCCCTGCCGTGCAACTTGATCTTGATACGACCGTCCTGCGTCCTGCGTTTCTCAGCCATATCCATTCTCGACATGATCTTGATACGCGAGAGGATCGGTCCCTGCAGACGCTTGGGCGGATTTTCTTTCTCAATACAGACACCGTCAATGCGATAACGGATCCGTACGCGCTTCTCGAATGGCTCGATATGAATATCACTGGCCCGCTCCTTGAGAGCGTTCGCGATCAGCTGGGTAACATACTTGATAACCGGCGCATCGTCGGACTCTCCATCTTCACCGGCGTACTCGCCGCGGCCAACCTGTACGCCATCATCTCCCTCACCAATAACGTCGCCAAGATCCCCGGTGAGCCGGTAATAGTGATCAAGAGACTCCTCGATGTCCTTGGGTGTCGAGATCGCCGCCTCAACCTGCTGGTTGAGCAGGAAGCGCAGGTTGTCGAGAACCATCAGGTCCATCGACTCCATCGCCACGATCAAGGTCCCGTTCTTGCGAGTGACGGGAACGATGTTGTTCTCGATCGCCACATCCTTGGGTACCAGCGAGATGATCTCTTTCTTGATCTCGGCCGTGGCGAGATTCGCATAGGGCAACCCCCAATGAGAAGCCAGTGCGCGGCTGACATCCTCCTGGGAACAGGCCTCGGTCTTCACGAGAGCTTCTCCAAGCCGACAGCTTTCATTCTTGGCGTACTCGATCGCCTTATCTATTTGAGCGTCGTTGACGTGCCCTTTTGCCTTGAGGATCTGGCCGACAGACTTCTTGTTCAAGGGTAGCTCCCGGTAATTAACTTGCCTGAAATCCACCGGAGGTTTCGGCTCCGCGAATCCCGGCTAACTTCACTTCTGATTGATGTTTCTTACGTTTCAAACCCACACAGAGACCACCTGGCCAAAGGGTCAGGAAATGGAACGCGGGTAAAACAGGTCTTCCTCGTTTTAACGGCAGACCCGCTATTGAAGCCCCCGAGGAGGCTCACTCAAAGTAATTTAAAAAGTTTTTACCTCGTGAAACGGCCACCAGCGAACGACGACTTTGCCCTTCAGACTTTCCCCGGACACGCTGCCGAAACGCCTTGAGTCATGGCTGTCATCACGATTGTCACCAAGGACATAGATCTGACCCAATCCAACCTCTTCATCGATCTCCGCATCGTAGAGGCCGTAATCCTGATCCTCGAGGTAACCTTCCTTCAGTACTTTTCCGTTTATTCTGACAATACCTTTCCTGATCTGAATCCGCTCTCCCGGCAAAGCGATGACTCTCTTAATGAGGTCCTTGCCCGGATCATCCTGCGAGGAAAAGATAACAATATCGCCGCGCTGGATATCGCTGAACAGCTTCAGAACGACAACGCGCTGGCCATCATCAAAGGTCGGAACCATGCTGCGTCCCTTGATTTCATAGGCCTCGACAACATAGGTCTTGGTCGTCATGGCGAGGGTAAACGCCAGCAGGACGAGCACCACAATCTCTGCGACCGCGCTCCTGTAGCATCTCGCCAGGAAGCCTCTTTTTCTCGCCGGATCGGCTGGCGGAGTCGTTGAGTCCACATCAACTGCGGACTCGACCACTGCCTCAACCGGTTCCGTGTATTCACTCCCATTCCCGAACTTGTTTACAGACTCCGTACCTTTGATGTATCGGATGTCCGTCCCGTCTCCTTCACCAGAAGGTTCGGGCTTGCCCTCAGGCAGACCAGTGTTATCGGGGAGCTGATTACCGGGATTCATGCCTGGTTTCACTCATCGCGTGCCTCAATTCAGCCGAGAAACGGCTTTCAACTGCTTTGCGAAGGAGCGCCGCATTCAACTGCCTGGGACAGGTAGCTGAAGCTGCAACGCCGATCTCCGTGAATTTCGATATTACCAGACCAGTAAAGTATTTACAACCCGGGGCAAACAACGCTAAAGAGACCTCAGGATAAATACCGGTAAAGACAATCGGAAGACGCCTGGTGAACTGTAAAAAATCTGGACACCCCCTCATCCCTGCTCTGAAGAGTCCACATCCGTATTGTCCCTCAGATCGAGAAGAAGCCGGACAACATCATTCTGCTGATCGCCCAGGCTCGCCATCAGAAGCGCGAGCTCAGCGAGATATTTAAGCAGGAGAAAAAGAACCCCACCCACCAGGATCCAACCAATCAGGACAATGCTGAGAATGACAATGGAGCTGATCACGCCGGCAAACTTGAGATAGACCGTCAGGCCAATACCCGCGAGAGCCAGCATCAGAACCGCGTAGGCGCCGATCAGAAGAAGATCCGCAAGGTACCTGAGATTCAAAAACCCGGGACCGGAACGCGGGTCGTAATTGCGCACGGGCCTGGTTCCTGTCTGGAACTTCTCGTAGTACGGCATCGACGCGCGGCGATCACGGTGCTTACGCTCCTCGCGCTCGATCAGCTCGATCCTCCGGCGGTCCTCCAACTGCTGCAGCTTCTCAGCCTCGAGGTCAGCGGCCTCCTGGAGAACCTGCTCCCGCGTCTTCAGGACGAAACGATGATCACACTTGGGACAATTGACTTTCTTGCCCGCGTAATCCTCGGGAGCAGAAAACGGCTTACCGCAACAGGGACAGGAAGTCTTGAGGGCCAAGGCTTAATCAAATATCGCCATCGAGGTCGAGGTCGTCGCTGTCGAGATCCTCAGCGGGAGCATCTTCTTCGGCTTCCGCTTCAGTCGCCTCGGCTTCCTCTGCCTCTTCGGCTGCTCCGCCAGCGGAGGCCTTGCTCTGGATCAACGCGAGATGGTCTTCCGCGCTCGCACCCGAACGCCCGAAGGCAATCCAGGCAGCCTGGCGAATGGCCGAATCGTTCTCAGAGCAACCCTTCTTGATGATCAGTAACACATCGTCGGTGGCTTTCTGAGAAACGGAGAGCGCCTTGCCTATGGCAAGCATGGCGGCCTTGCGAACCGGCGCTGAATTATCCAGGTTAGCAAAGACCTGGCCAATCTGCCCCAGGAGTCCGGTCACTCTCATGTTACCGAGAGCCTCCAGGCAGGGAACCCTGACGCTGTCAGGCCGGTTGGTAAGCACCTGGCCAAGCGCGTTGGAGGCCTGGGAGACGGGCATATCCGTACGTACCGAAGAAAGGTACGAAAGCGCCTGGGCGGATTCTGAAGCGAGTCGCGTCGCGAGGGTCTTGGAATCATCTTTGCCTTCGAAGATCGGCTCAACAACCGCCTTCTGAAGCGCGACGGCTCCAATGTTGGAAACAACGACCCAGACCTTCCGCTCGTCGCTCTCATAGGACTCCTTGGCCTTCTCCTCTCGGCCAGGCTCGACAACCACGACCACCGGCACATCGACGGTTCTGTAGTCCTTCCGCAACTCGTTGACAATCGTGTTGATAGGCGAGGTGGCGCGCTCAACGGTGGCGTAGCCGATCTCCTCATCCACGAGAACGAGATCCGGGGGCGACTTCCTGAGAGTGTGAAGAAGCTCCTCAACATTCGTCTCGTGAAGATAGCTCTCCATGTTGAGCTTGCTGCGCAGAAGCGCATCGAAGCGATTGGCCAGGGGCTTGTTGCCCATGCCCTTGACCACGGTCCTGATGCCACTCTGGACGACCGCGTTCGAAAGAATCGAGATCACCTGCTCGCCGGCGTCGAAGCCGGATTCGGGATTCCAATAGGCCAGGGTGATCGCGGCGGCGATCCGTACAAGGCGAGAGTTCTCGTCCTCGAGAGCCTCAACCAGGGCGGCCGGAACTTCCTCGCGGAAGCCGATCGTATGGGCCGAGCGAATCAACTTGCGAGCGACCTCGCCGCGGCCATCAAGGGCCGCCTGCCTGATCGCGGCATAGAGAACCGGCGCAGGGGAGGAGAGCAGGCGGTTTCTCACCACCTGGTCGTTATAAGGCTTCTGGCCCGAGAGAACAGCCTTGATATCTTCAAAGCCCTCCTGGGCGGAATACCAGCCGGCATTCTCATCGTATTCGACAATCCTGGCCGCATCGTTACAGAGATTGAGAACGCGGGCAGCCGTATAGTTTGGATCAAGCTTGATCGACTCGAGCAGGCACTGCGAGGCCATCTGTTCACTCACCTGGAAACCGACGATCTTGGTGCCGACAACCTGGTCACCTACAAGCTCATAGACCATGGGCGAATACTTCCGGTTGTCGAAAGGATTGCGGTAGGGCTTGAGATAGAGATCTCGTGCGGTCTGGAGAAAATAGGCCTTGGCATCATCAACCGTTCCGGAGCCATCGAGATCGGCAAGTATGGCGTTCAGCGAGGAGGCGGCCTCGTCGCGAACTTCCTTGAGCTCATCGGTCTCGACCAGGGCTTTGAGATACCCGAGTGAATAGGGATGCCTCAGAGACCTGGCGCCCAGCAGAGCGGCGACATTGGTTCGAATTCTTCCATCCGAATGCCTCCAGGCAGCCACCAGCGGAGGCAGCGCATCCATACCGATGCGAGCGATCCAGTTCATCACCAGGGCGCGAACCGCGATCTCTCCATCGCCAAGATAGGGAATCAGGAGGGGTACGAGGTTGCGGCCAAGCTGGTAGGCGTACTGAATCTTGTACCTGAGTTGCTGTTCATTCTCACTCTGCAGAACCGTGTCGACCGCGGTCTTGAGAACCTCGCTGTCCTCGCCGCGCTGAGAGATCACCAGGGTGGAGATCCTCAGGAGCTCGACTCCGATACCCGACACGCGGGGGTTTTCGCTGCGGACCATGCGATAGATCTTGGCAACCGAGGCCTTCTCAACAAAATCGGCGACCTGGTCATTGGTCGGATTCTCCGCGAAAGCTTTCTCAAATTCGGAGATGGCGGCATCGATGTCGCCTTCCTGGAACTTGGAGAAACCCTGCTTCAACAGGCCATCCTCATCCTGGGCGATCGCGCCGGAGAGGGGAGCAAGCAGCAATGCGGTGATGAACAGGCTTCTTACAGCCACCGGAACCTTAGGCCCCCAAGAGTTCAGCTTCTTACACGACATAGCCGTGAAAACCTTTCTTCTTCTGCCAATGAGAGGTTGAAGATCCCTGCGGGAGCTTCGTGTGAGTTCTCGTACCAGAACCATCACCTCTCGATAATCGACATACCAATTCAATAGAGAAAAATGATCCAGCGACAAACCAGTAAACAAAACCACTTGAAAGTAATCATTGCCGATCATACGAAGATCGACAGGCCAACGCCTGGCTCAGATCATTTCTACTTCGAGAACCCAATCAGCACGTCTCGAAGCTTTCCCAGTGAGGTCGCTTAAATCAGGGATACAAGGTAGAGACTCTCGTATTATTACCGGAATCTCAACCTATGATTATAGACATCCATTTCCGACAGTGTCAAGGCTGCACAAGCCGAGACCTGTGAACCTAACAATACATATAACAAAAACTTAATCGACCTGGAACCATCGGCGCCAAGAGCGCCGTCAGCAGGCTCCAGCAACCCTCAAACCCGCCCATACAAGAGTATACTTCAGCTTGAGAAAGTGCGCCAAGCGGATACATTCATAACAGGAAATAAACGTCTTACCGATCCCTGATGAATTCCCGGCACCTGCCAAATGACTAAAATCGCCTATTTTCAACCTTTCAGCGGCTGCAGCGGCGACATGACCCTTGGAGCCCTTGTCGACGCGGGACTCGACATCGAAGAGCTCCGCGAAACCCTCCGGCTGCTTCCGCTCGAGGGCTACTCGGTTGAGCGAGAGACCGTTCTTAGAGGAGCCTTTCAATGCACCCGGCTGAAAATCGTGCTCGCCGGAGATCATCTCTCCAGCGACCAGGAGCCTGGGGCCGGTCATTCCCATGAGCACTCCCACGCAAGCGCCCACGCTCGCGGCCATGAACATTCGCACTCGCACGCCGCCGCAACACAACCCTCGCCGGGAGAACCTCACCGCTCCCTGAGCTCGATCCTCGAATTGATCGACTCCAGCGAACTCCCCCTGAAAACCCGCGAAAACGCGAAAGCCGTATTCAAAAGACTTGGAGAGGCCGAGGCGCGGGTCCATGGCGTCGACATTGAAGAAATCCATTTCCACGAGGTGGGAGCGGTCGATTCGATCGTGGACATCGTCGGCAGTTGCCTGGCCCTTGAATTGCTCGGTATCGAGGAGGTCTATTGCGCGCCGGTAACAGTGGGAACCGGTTTCGTGGAAGGAGCGCATGGCCGAATGCCCCTGCCCGCGCCGGCCACCGCGGAGCTCCTGAAGGGCTTCCCGGTCCAACAGCTTGACAGCGGCGCGGAGCTCACGACTCCCACCGGAGCGGCCCTGATGACGACGCTGGCAAAGGCTTTTGGCCCGATGCCGCCAGCGAATCTTACCGCGATAGGATTGGGCGCCGGAGATGATCGGCCCGGAACGACCCCGAACGCGCTGCGCGTCTTCCTCGCCGAGACAGCCGAGGGAAAAGCCGGAAGAGACCGGGTCCTGCTCCTCGAAACCAACATAGACGACATGAGCTCGGAGTGGATCGGCCACCTCATGGACCGTCTCTTCGAGGCCGGCGCCCTCGATGTATACGTAACCCCGATCCTCATGAAGAAAACCCGGCCGGCCCACAAGATCTCGATTCTCGGCCCCCTTGACCTGGAGAAGGAAATCGCCGACGTCCTCTTCACCGAGAGCACCACCATCGGGGTGAGAAGAACCGAGATCGAGCGGATCGTGCTCGAGAGAGAGACCACGGAGATCGAGTCTCCATGGGGAACCGTACGAATCAAGATTGCCCGACACAAAGGCGAGGAGGTCGGAGCATCACCGGAATATGAGGATCTCAAGCGCGCCGCCGGCAAGGCGGAACTCCCGATCAAGGAAATGCACCGGCAGGTGATGGAGCTCTATCACCGCGGCGAAAAGGGATGAGCTGAAGCTGATACCGGGAAACCAGGAGCTTTGACAGGGCTCTCGCCAGATGGATCCTGAGCCGGAGAAGGATCCGGGAGTGAAACTGGCAGACCCTCGACTCGGGAAGATCGAGAGCCTCGCCGATTTCCCGCAGGGTCAACTTTTCGCCGAAGGACAGGATAATGATCAGCCGCTCCTTGCGGCTGAGGCTCCGCGTGAGGAACTC
>CBFHWB010000043.1:0-27273 GCA_965659285.1 Planctomycetota bacterium
TGGCATCCGTCAATCCGTCGAAAATGGCACGCTGGTCATCGAAGAGTGTCATGGCGAAGTCTTCCGTGGTCAGTCTCAGGTACCTGGGATGGCATTCGACCTTGCCAGCGGATTCCAGCCTGCGGGCGAGAGCCTGCAGGTCAATGTCGTTTGGCGACCTGGGGTGTATCTGTACCGCCTGGCGGCCGCAGAGGTTCTCGCTGTTGAGCTGGCCTTTGCCGTCGAGGAAGTCAAAGTCCCCGCGGCTACAGACCCGGCACTCGGGGTCCGACTCGATGCGAGATTCCTTCCACTCCATCTTCCAGGCATCAAGTCTGAACAGGCGTCCGCAGAAGAGGTCGGGGTCGTCTCCAGTAAGACTCCTGATGGCCATCGAGGCCTGGATGCTGCTGACCATGGCTACCGCGGGGCCGAGCACGCCTGCTGTGTCGCAGGTCTGCAGCGTCCCGGGCGGGGGAGGTTCTCCCATATAACAGCGCAGGCAGGGGCCGCTCCGGCCGCTGAGGAAGAGCGCGTGTCCGCGGGTCTCGATCGCTCCTCCGTAGATCCAGGGAATTGAGAGCTTCCAGCTCAGGTCGTTGATCAGGAAGCGGGTGGGGATGTTGTCCGAAGCGTCGATGATCAGGTCAACGTCCCGGGCCAGTTTTTCGGCGTTGAAAAACTGGAACTCGGTGGGCTCGGCGACGATCGTGATGGCGGAGTTGGCCTTCTCCAGGTGTTTTTTCAGCGCGAGCGCCTTGGGGGTTCCGTTGCGGACATCTTCTTCGGTGAACCCGATCTGGCGCTGGAGGTTGGACCAGTCGACAAAGTCCCGGTCCACCAGCCGCAGCTCTCCGACACCTCCGCGCGCGAGGTATTCGGCGCTGTGGGTTCCCAGCGCGCCGCAGCCGACGATCAGAACCTTTGAATGGCTGAGCTGCTCCTGCCCGTCCTTGCCGATCGCCTTGAGGATGTGGTGGCGGTTGTAGCGTTCTTCCGTTCCTGACATTACGAATTTTTAGTCTCTTCCCGATGTGATTTCCAACAGATATCCTGACCGGAGCGTAATACCTTGTGACCTGGGGATTGCCCTCGAGCCTTTTGAGCGACATGATAAGCCCCTGCGCAATACAAATGCCTGTCCCAGAGCTGGAGAAACCCGAATGTCGTTGAAAGATCGTGTCGCCATCATCACCGGAGCCGCCCGGGGAATCGGCAGAGCCTGCGCTGAGAGGTTTCTTGCCGACGATGTCGCCGGAGTGGTCCTGGCTGACATCGATTCGACAGCGGCCTCATCCGCCGCCGTCGAGCTGGACCCCGGAGGCGGGCGGGTGCTGGCCGTTCCTGTCGACCTGACCTGCAGGGACGAGGTCGACGCGATGGTCGAGAAAACGGTGAACAAGTTCGGCCGAGTGGACATCCTGGTGAACAACGCCGGCATCGCCGGTCTAAAGGGAGCGCTGGAGGAACAGACGGAGGATGAGCTTGACCGGATCTTTGCCGTCAACGTCAAGGGACCCTGGTTCGCCTGTGCCGCTGTCCATTCGCATTTCCTGGAGAACGGCTACGGTCGTATTGTCAATATCGCATCCATAGCAGGGAAGGAAGGCAATCCCGGCCTGGTGCCTTATTCCATGTCCAAGGCTGCCCTCATCGGTATGACCAAGGCCTATGCCAAGGAGGTGGCCACCCGGGGAATCCTGGTCAACTCGGTCGCTCCAGCCGTTATCGAAACCGAGATCCTGGCCCAGGTGTCTGATGAGGTGAAGGAATACATGATCTCCAAGATTCCAATGGGGCGGGTGGGGCAGCCTGAAGAGGTGGCCGAGCTGGTTCTCTTTCTCTCATCCGAGCGTTGCAGCTTCTCGACGGGTTTCTGCTACGATATTTCAGGCGGCCGGGCTACCTATTGACTGCGGCGAGGTTTTTTCTGCAACCTGCGTGCCTGTGACGGTATGATTACCCCAATTGGACACAGGAGGCTGTTTTCAGGGTTTCCTGGCAACAGGGTAACAATGGCTCCAGGCGTGTCTTGTCCTGAGGGGTTTAATTGAACAAGGGGCTTTGCTCATGAACGGACCTAGATTATCTCGCTGTCTCCTGGTTGCCTTTGGTTGCCTGTTCTGTCTGCCGGTATCCGGAGATGACTCAAAAGATGCTCTCAAAGGGGTTCTGAAGGCCTTGAGGTCTGGAGATGCCAAGAAGCTCGAGGTCTCCCTCGAGGAGATTATCAAGGTCGGCGGTGAAAAATCTATCAGCGGCCTTCTGAAATACGCCACAACGGTTCCCGCCAGTTCCCAGACGGTTTACTGGAGCCTGCTCGAGGGTATCTCCAGCTTTGTAGACAAGCCGGCGCTCGAGGAATTGGGTGAATACATCTTCAAGAACAAGTCCAGGGCGATCGCTCGCGATCTGCTTCACGCTCTGCAGACCAGCAGATCCCGCAATGTCGTTTACGCGCTCACCCCGATCATCAGGAAGGGACCTGATTCTCTTCGTCTCAAGGCCATCAAGAAGCTCGCCAGGGTCAGAAATCCCGAGGCTGTAGATGTTCTTGTCGAAGTGGTCAAGGGCGAGGAGAAGAAATCACGCGAGGAGGCGAGCGAGGTGATGATCGCCGCGGTAGAGGGGCTCACGATGATCACCAACCAGCAATTCGGTACCAGCGCGGTGAACTGGGAGGGTTGGTGGAACCAGAACAAGAACAAGCCCCTTCGGGTCAGCTCGGCTGCCAACGGAGATTCAAATACGGGGACGGTCGTCGACCATCTCTCCGGCCTGAGAAAGAAGGGATTTGTCGGCCTGGAGAAGGCGCCCAAGAAGGGCATCGTGGTGATCAGCGCAGTTTTTGAGAAGGTTTTTGGAAAGAAGACCAAGCGGGATCTTAACAATGATCATATGGAGGAGGTTCTTCGACGGATGGGGATTCCTCACACGGTGGTGCACAGGGAAGATTTTGATAAATTCGATCTCCGGGAGACCGGGGCGATCCTGATCAACTGCGCCCAGATGAACAAGTTCTGCATCTGTCCTACCTGCAAGCCCGGCGGCAATAAAAACAACCGCCTGTATCGCTGTACAGGCTGTGACAAGCACACCATTTTCAATCCGGCTCTCACGGCTGATTCCGTCGAGAAACTCAAGAAGTTCGTTCTCGCCGGCGGCTACCTTTTCAGTGAGGATTGGATCGTCAAGGAGTTTGTCGAGAAGGCTTTTCCCAAGTTTGTGGAGGCGGGCTATAAGCTTCCCGACCACAACGTCACCATAGCGCCGGTTCGCGGCATGGCGACCCACCCATATCTCGAGGGCATCTACGTGGCCCGCGAGGAGGACGAAGATGACAGCTTCGATTTCGGCCTGGGTGATCTGGATGGAGAGGATGACGATGCTGAAGAGGAAGACCCATCGAGCCGAGGCAAGACTGTCGTGGTGAAACGCGGCGAAGACCATAAGATCGCGCCGGAACTGCGTAAGATCCGGCACAATTGGCAGATTGATGATGAGAGCTTCGAGTTGACGATCAAGAACCGGGCGAGGGTCATCGCTCTTCTGGGAAGCTCAGATGTCAAGCCCCGGAGCCCCGATGACAAGAAGAAGCCGGTTTCCGTGGTGGCCCTCGCTTTCAGGCCGGGAAGCGGAAAGACTGCGCCCATTGGTTCGGGCAAGCGAAAGGCTCCTCCGGGTACCCCGGGAGTGGTCGTGCAGGTCCTGAGCCACTTCGGCAAGCAGCACTCCGAGGAGGATGAATTCAGCCTCCAGAACCTGCTGCTGAATTTCCTCATCGACTCCAATACCGCTCGACTGCAGCGGGGCGGAAAGAAACGCAAGCGCTGAGATTTCGCCTGCTCAGGAGAGGGGATCGCTGATTTCGTAGCCCGCTTCGCCGATCCTGGCGGTGACGGGACTGCCCTGCCCGCTTTCAATGTGCAGATGGTTGCGTGAGGCCACATCGGCCGCAGCCTCGATGACGATGATGTTCGAGCGTGAAGAGCCCGCGGTCGGGTAGTCGTCCTCGAGCTCGGCGGCGGTCGAGAGTCCAAGCTCTACCTCGATGGCTGCCCGGGTAATCGCCGTGATGGAGTCCTTCCCGTAGCCATCATAAGCAGGGTAAGACGATCCCGGCCGTTTGATGTTCGCGGTGAAGTGCGGGTTGTAGGTCCGGCTGCCGATTCCGGCGAGGGTGGCACGGAGTCCCCTGTCCTGTTGGTCGAATTCGATCTTGCCGCGTGTTCCTGCAAGCTCCAATTCCTGGTTTACGGCGCCCTCGAACTCTTTCGGGTTGATCCAGTTGTTGACATAGTAGACCCGCAAGCCATCACGGTAATCTACCGAGACCTGCATCGCGTCGAAGGTGTCTATCTTGCGGTCTCCGCCTTCGGAGTCCCAATTGGCCAGCAAGGCCTTTTGCCCAACGGCATGCACCGAAAGCGGCTCTGAGCCGAGGTAGTGAGTGAAGAGGTCAAGCCAGTGAATTCCCACGTAGCTGAAGGGGTTGGAGTCCGCCGCCCATTTGAAGATCTCGGTGGCGACCTCGAGCGGCTCCTCCAGGACAGCCCTCGCGTAGAGAGGCCTGCCGATTTTTTCCGCAAGCTCTTCAAAGATGAAACGATGGCACGGGTCGTAGCGTTTGTGCATGTCGACGCCCACCACCAGGTTCTTTTTTTTCGCCAGCTCGATGAGTTCATCCGCCTGGTCCAGCCGCAGGGTTAGAGGTTTCTCGACCATCACGTGGGCTTCCCGTTCGAGAGCGTGAAGAGTCGGGGCGTAGTGGAGGTGGTCGGGAGTGGCGACGTAGAGGATGTCGACCTCGTATTTTTCGAAGATGTCCACCCAGGGGGTTTCTCCGTGGAAGGGGGCCGGGGCGGCTTCCGGGACTCTCTCAGAGTAGGCGGCGCAGAGCGTCTCGGCGGTTTGCGCTGTCCGGGTACCGATGGCAACAAGCTCCAGGGAGACCTCGGCGAGTTCCCTGGCTCGTTCATCCAGTCCGATCCTGCCGAGATAGGGGGCAATCCCGCAGCGCTCGAAATCTTCGATGGATCGAAGGACCACGTCTCCGCCAAACCTGCCGCCGCCGATCAGGGCGACCTTGAGATTTTTTTTGTCATTCAGCATAGGCTCAAATTATCTATTCGAGTGAATATCTGCAGTACGATCTTGACCAAATCACTTGTGCAGAGAAAATAGATTCCCTGACAGTTCCAGTCAATCAGTACGCAGAATGCAAGGCAACTCGGAACTCAGGTACCAGGAACGCAACTGCGCACTGTCCTAATCCAAGATACCAGCTTAAGGAGATCTAGATGATATTGATGAACAGAAACCGTTTTATTGTTTGCAGCCTGGCTGCTCTTGGAGCGCTTGTCATGGCCCTGGTCGGCTTGCCCGGAGGGAATCACAGTGATCTCAATCTTCCGGTAGTCTATGGAGAGACGCCCTGCTACAAGCCCGTTGTACCCATGGATGATCTGATGGATGCAGTTGATGAGAATTTTGAAGCGATCTCCGACCAGCTCAAGATCAAGAAGTACTCCAAGGCCATGAAGGCGGCCCACTATGTAGCCGAGTTCTGCAATGTGTTGCAGTTTCACACCAGCGAGGAGGTCGAGGGCGCTGCGAATATGAAAAAGTGGAAGGCGGTCTCCATCTCTATACGTGATGACATGATGAAGGTCGCCATGGCAATCAAGAAAAAGGACGCCGCCGGAGCCAAGAAGATTCTGAAGGCCGTCGAGGACTCCTGTGAGAGCTGTCACGACATGCGCGACTGATGGTCGCCTGGAGGTAATACCATGGCACAGCCCTCTCTGGGCGTCTGCAGCTGGTCGTTGCAGGTAAGCAATATTCCCGACCTGGTTCGCCTGAGTTCCGAGGTGGGCGCCGAGGTGGTACAGATCGGCCTCGGAGATCCGACCCATGGATCCTGGGACGAGGGGGACGGTTTTCTGGCCGCGCTCAAGGAATCAGGTCTTGAGCTCAGCGGGACGATGATCGGGTTCCCCGGTGAGGACTATACCTCACCGGCGACGATCAGGCAGACCGGGGGCTTCGGCGATCCGGCGACTCGCTCCGAGCGGTTGGATATCTTCCGCCAGGCCGTCGACCAGACCGCGGCGCTCGGACTCAGGTGCCTCTGCAGCCACGCCGGTTTTATCCCGGAAGATGATGGGGCTGAACGGTCGAGTTTTCTCGACTGTATTTCCGAGGCTGCCCAATACGCGGCGGAGAAGGATGTGCTCTTCACCATGGAGACGGGACAGGAGACGGCCGCCCTGCTCCGGCAAACTCTCGATGAGCTGAAGATGTCCTCGCTGCGGGTCAACTTCGATCCGGCCAATATGATTCTCTACGATATGGGAAACCCGATTGAGGCGATCGAGATTCTCGGTCCCGATATTGCCCACGTACACGCCAAGGATGCGAATCCTCCCCAGGCGAGCGGAGAGTGGGGGGCCGAGGTTCCTCT
This sequence comes from Planctomycetota bacterium, assembly GCA_965659285.1. Lineage (GTDB taxonomy): Bacteria > Planctomycetota > UBA8108 > UBA8108 > UBA8108 > UBA8108. The sequence continues at coordinate 6,443 of CBFHWB010000043.1, forward strand.
GGGTGATGGCTCTGTCGGGATGGCCGAGTTCGTAGCGGCGCTCGAGAGAGCCGGCTATTGCGGGCCGCTGGTTGTCGAGCGTGAGGTCGGCGACCAGGACGAGCGTGTAGAGGCCATCAAGCACGGCATCTCGGTACTCCGGAGCCTCTCCTGAGAAACTCCTCAAATTCTTTCCGGTTCAATTCCCAGACCTTTTTGAGGGGCTGGCGTTGTTCGAATCGAGGGTTTTCTATAGAATGCTTCGCCGAGTCCGGGTTAGCCGGGTGATTCATAGAATAGCTTCGATAAAAAACAGGTGAACGCACAGATGAGTATCCTTCCGCTTGCTGTTGAGTTGAACACGGTGCTTGAGTCAGAGGCTCCCGCGGTTCTCGATATGTTGTCAGATCTTGGGAAGAGGCTGTATTTCCCCAAGGGGATTATCAGCCAGGGAGCGGAGGCCAAGGCGAAAGCCGACCGGTTCAACGCCACCATCGGAATTGCCACCGAGGGTGGGGTTCCGATGCATCTTGCGAGTTTCAATGAGCTCTTCGCGATGGACCCGGGAGAGGTCTACCCCTACGCGCCTACCGCGGGCCGGCCTGAGCTTCGTGAGATTTGGCGCGCCAAGCAGCTTGAGGAGAATCCATCGATGCGGGACAAGGCTCTCGGGATGCCGATCGTCACCAGCGCCCTGACGCATGGGCTGGGTATCGTGGGTGATCTCTTTATCAATCCGGGCGATCCGGTTGTCCTGCCGGAGCATTTCTGGGGCAACTACAACCTGACCTTCGGAGTGCGCAACCAATGTGAGATCGAGACCTATCCGCTCTACTGTGAGGGAGGATTCAATTCCAGCGGTCTCGGGCAGAAGCTCCTGGAGGTCGGCGAGAAATCGTCCAAGGCTGTCGTGGTGCTGAATTTTCCGAACAACCCCACCGGTTACACCCCGACCGCGGAGGCCGCTGCCGAGATTCGCGAGGCAATTGTCGCGGCGGCCGAGGCCGGCCTGCGCCAGGTGGTGGTCTGTGATGATGCTTATTTCGGGCTCTTTTTCGAGGACAACTGCCTGCAGGAGTCGATCTTCGGCTACCTGGCGAATTGCCATCCCAATGTCCTGGCCATCAAGCTCGATGGGGCTACCAAGGAGCTTTTCTCCTGGGGTTTCAGAGTTGGTTGCCTGAGCTATGCGGCGGGAGGCTCCGGAGATCTCGATGCTGTTCATACGGCTCTCGAGAAAAAAACGATGGGCTCCATCCGTGGCGGGATCAGCAATTCTCCCAATACCACGCAGTCGGCGGTGGTCCGCCTGCTGAAGAATCCCGCGGCTGCGGCCCAGAGGAAGGAAAAGCGCGATATTCTCTGCGCCCGGGCGAATCGTACACGGGAGGTTCTCGACAACGGGAAATTCTCCGATGCATGGGATGTTTATCCGTTCAACTCAGGGTATTTCATGTGCGTCAAGCTCAAGGGTGGAGTCGATGCGGAAGAGCTTCGCGTTCACCTGCTCGACAAGTACGGAATCGGGGTGATCTCCAGCAGCTCTACCGACATCCGGGTAGCCTTCTCCTGCCTCGAGGAAGGCCAGGTGGAGGAAGTCTTCGACACCCTCCTCGAGGCCTGGACGGATCTCGCCGGCTGACCCGCTGTCTCCCCGGGGGGGTCAGGGAGCGACAGGAAGCCTGGTAATCGAGATCTTTCCGCTCATGCAGACATCGATGTCTCTGCCGGAGACTCGCGCCCTGTCGTGGTAGCTGTCCTGGTAGAGGAAACGGTCGCCGGCGAGCTCGTATTCATTTCCATGCGGAGAGGGGTCGAGCTCGCAATAGACCAGTTCGAGGTCAACCTCCTGGCTGTCGGGATTCGGGATGTTGATGTTCCAGAAAGCCTCAGCAGGCGGCGGCTCTGAAAGAAGGGTTTCAATTACCATTCCGACTCGCCTGGCGGTGAGCTCCCAGTCGAGTTCCCTGCCCTTTCCGATGTACTGTGAGATGGCCATTGCGGGCAGCCCGTGGATGACGGCCTCGCGCGCGGCGGCCGCGGTTCCTGACATATAGGTGTCGACGCCGAGGTTGGCCCCCTGGTTGATTCCCGAGATCAGCCAGTCGGCATCGTTGGCGAAGTGGGCCAGGGCAAGGCGCGCGCAATCGGGAGGGAATCCATCTACGCTGTAGCGGCCGTCGCCTCTTTCGTGAAAACGCAGGGGCTTGTCGATGGTCACTCGATGACCGCTGCCGGACTGCACCTCGCTTGGGGCCACTGTTACGACGCTGCCGAGGCGGCGGCAGACAGATTCCAGCGTCGCCAGTCCGGGGGCGTCGATTCCATCGTCGTTTGTCAGGGCAAATTTCATGATGTTGGGGCGCTCCTCTTCGCTTTCGGCGGACCCTTTCGCCGCCGGATTACCTTTCTCTACCATCTGCGCTTTAGCATTACGCGCCTTTCTGGTAGCGTAGCCGCCTTCTATTTACACGCCAGGAGCCGACAAGGCTATGCTCATTCGGGATCAGAAAATATTCGAAGACCTGCTGAACCGTTGCCGGGAGCATGGGTCGTTCGCTTTTGATACCGAGTTCCTGAGAGAAAACACCTACTGGCCCGAGCTTTGTCTCATCCAGATCGGTATCGAGGGAGAGGCCTTCGCCGTAGATCCGCTGGCGGAAGACATTGACTGTGGGCCGCTCTTTGAACTTCTCTGTGATCCCGGGGTTGAGGTTATCGTTCACGCGGGCCAGCAGGATATGGAGATCTTCTTCTGCAAGTCAGAGGCTCTCCCCCTGCGGATTTTTGATACCCAGGTCGCCGCCGCGCTTCTCGGCCTGGGAGACAGCATCGGCTATTCCCGGCTGGTTGACGAACTGCTCGGAATCAGGCTCTCCAAGGGAGAGGCCCGGACGCATTGGGAGCGGCGTCCCCTGACTGACAGGCAGTTGGACTATGCCCTGAACGATGTGCTGTATCTCGAAAGGTTGCGGGATATCCTCAAGGAGAAGCTTGGCGAGCTTGGCCGCGCAGACTGGCTTGAGGAGGAGCTGGTTTTTTACCAGGACAGTGATCTCTATCGCCGGGATCCGATGACCATTTATCCGCGGGTGAAGGGAGCGACGCGGCTTGACCGCCGGGAGCTCGCGATCCTGCGGTTTCTTGCCGCCTGGCGTGAAGAGGAGGCGAGAGGGAAGAACAAGCCCCGCAAGCGCATCGTGAGCGATGATAAGCTCATCGAGATTTCCCGGCGGAAGCCCTCGAGTATCAAGAGGCTTGGCGAGTCCAGGGGGATGCATCGGCGCTTTGTCGACAGGAACGGCGAGGCTCTTCTGGAGATGGTCCGGCAGGGGCTCGATATTCCCGCGGATGAGTGCCCAGCCTCGATCAAGCGGGAGGGAAGGGATCCGGGGCTCGCTCTCGCTCTCGATCTGCTCGACACCTTCCTCAGAACCAGGGCAAAGGAACTTTCCATGTCACCCGCCTACCTCGCCAGCCGGGGCGATCTCTACGACCTGGTGAAGGCGGCCTCGGGCGGTCGGGGAGGAGCCTCCTCGGATGTCCGCGTGCTGTCAGGCTGGAGGCGCGAGCTGGTGGGAGAAGATCTGCTGGGGCTGCTGGCAGGCAGGTACAGCCTCTCTCTCGACCCGGAAACGGCTGCCGTCGTCATCCGTGACTCGGGAGCCCAGGACTCGGGAACCCAGAATTAGGGGCGCCGGGCGTCGTTGGGCGTCGCGGCGGTTTCCGAGATTCTCACGCAGATGATCTCGGTGTCGCTGCGGGCGAAGATGTCCTGCCCGCAAAAGGCCGGGTGGCTCCAGATCGAGCGTCCATCGATCAGGTGAACCCTTCCTTCTTCGCTGTAGCCCTTCGGACTCAGGCGGGCAAGGAGCAGGTCTCCGCGGGCGTTCAGGACGACCGCTCGTCCGCTCTTTTTCTCTCCCCACACCATGGACGCGTGCGGATTTCTCTCCTTGGTGGTCATTCGATGTCCATCTTTCCACACCACGCTGCCGTCCTTGATCGATACGCAGAGCAGGCCGTCGCGCTTGTCGAGAGCGTAGAGATGGTCGCCGAGGTGCAGGGGGGTGGCCATCAGGCAGTTCAGGGCTTTTGTCGCCCAGACCTTCTTCGGCCGCAGATCCTTGTCGATGGAGAAGAAGGCGGAACCATCCCAATAGCCCGAGATGAATACCGAGTTTCCCATCGGTACGGGAGAGATGATCGCCACGTCGTAGTTGCTGGTCTTGAAGGCCGCCTTGTAGAGAAGCTTTCCAGATTCCGGGGCGAGGGCCGCGAGATGGTCCGCCGTCCAGGCGAGCAGGTGGGATTTTCCGTGCATGGAGACGGTGAGCGGAGGCGAATAGGCTGGTCGGTCTGAAAGAGCCTTCCAGCGCACCTCTCCGTTTTTTCTGTCGAGCGCGACGATGGTGGCGTTCGGCTGTCCGCCAATGTGGAGGACGACCAGCTCTCCCTTCACCAGCACCGGGGCCGCATGTCCCCAGATCGGCCGCCTGGCCTTGAGGCTGGACTCACAGTCGACACTCCACAGCTTTTTTCCTTCGGCAAGAGAGAGGCAGTGAACGATCCCCGTGGAGCCAAGCGTATAGACCGAGTCTCCCGCTATGGTCGGGGTCGCGCGCGGTCCGTTGTCGTAGCTGAGGTCGCCGTAGTCCGCACTGTACTTCCATTGCCAGAGGAGCCTGCCGGATTCCGAATCGAGACAGACAACCCGTTCGCTTTTCTTGTCAGCGGGGCGGTCCATGGTCAGGACTCTCCTGCCCTTGACCGCGATTCCGCAATAGCCTCCGCCGATGGTAACGCTCCAACGCTTCTGAACGTTTCCGGGTTCGAGCTTTTTCGGCAGGCGGACATCCTGCCAGACTCCAGCCTGGTTGATTCCTCTCCAATTGGGCCAGTCCGCGCAGTCGCCGGACCGGCAGGGCAGGGCGGCGGATAGAACCGCCAGGGTGGTTAGGGCCGCTACTTTCAGTTGCAAGGGTGACAGGTCTCCTGGTGGGGGGCGTTGCGTAGCTGAGCTTCTTCAGCGTTTCCCGGAGGGAATCAGCCGATGGCCCGCCCTTTTTCTTTCGAGACTGAATATTTTTCCCGGATCGAGGTGATCAGCGATCAGCTCGATTCCACACAGCAGGGTCCGACCCCGCCTGGCTGCGAACCGGAGGTCGAGGGCGCCATCTACATTTATCCCAGGGAACTCTTTTACGACACCCCGCAGCGGCGAGCCCGCCTGCGCGGCGATGTCGAAGGAGTCGAGCAGTTTTTTATCTCCGGCGAATACATCGAAGACCCGTTCTCCTGACTTCCTGTCTTCAAGCTCGGCGAAATAGAGCCGGAGGGTGAACCTTCCTTTGCGCAGCCCTTTCAGGGTGAGGTTCGACAGGTCGCTGGCGCCGGAGGCGCAGACCCACGGCCAGCCCCGGCCGCCGGTGATCCAGAGAGAGTGGCGGTACCGGTAGCGCGTCTCCGGCGGGGTGATCGAGACGCTGATTGCGGGAGACGGTCCGCCAACGCTGGGCTCATCCAGCCACAGGGTTCCGTTGGAGTCTACCCGGTCGCCGGGCGCTCCGAGATTGATACCGATCCGGATGATGTCCCTGGGCTTGCTTGCTCCCCAGGAGGCCCACTGCTCATGCTCCTGGGGCATGTTGACCAGGGCGAGGCCCACAGGCAGCGGGTAGCTGCAGGTGCAGCCTTCGTAGAAGTAGGGGATGTTGAGCAGCCCGCCTGCCGGGATGACACTGTTGGTGCAGCCCGAGCGGGGGCCGCTGATGTGGATGGTTCCGCTCTCGCTGCGAAGGTCGTAGAACGCGGCGGTTCCTGAACGCATCGAATAGATATGGCCATAGTTGATGCCTCCATCGCATCCGTAGCTCTTGGGGAAAGAGCGGGGACTCGTGAGGCCGGTCAGCGGGCTGATTCGATCGCCCGTCCTGGGCTTTTCGGGCTTCCAGGCGTTCTTTTGCGTCGGTGGGCGGTACTGGGTCGGTTCGCGCTGCGTTGCCGAATTCCTGGCCAACTCGTTTCGAAGAGTCTCCTGTTCGTCCGGGGCCAGGATGCGGCCCGTGTAGATGTCCGAAAGGACGCTCTTGAGAAGGGGATAGTCCCTGTTCTTCGATTGTTTTGAGCGAGGATAGTGCCAGTCCTTGGGTCTCGAAATCATGATTCCCGAGCGGAACTCCGGCTGCGGCGAGCGCTTGAAATGTCCCAGGGAGTCATCGAACCAGAGCACTCCGAGGGGCGCCCTCACCAATTCGTCGGGGCTTGACCAGCCGCCGGAATAGTCGGTTGAGCCGGGCAGGGGGCCATCCCGGGTCAGCAGGAGAAGGCCCGGACGAACGCTGCGCAGGCGAGAGCCGTGCAGTTCGAGCTTCCTGATGGCGGCCTTGAGCTTTCCGGCTTCCGCGACCGCCAGGTCGAAAACAGCCGTTCCTCCAAAGGGACGCAGCGTTTTATAGACCTTGCCGGCGAGCTCTTCAGGGTTGCTGCCCCGCAGCAGCTCGGCGCCCCTGAGGATGAGCAGGCTTGCGAAGTAGGGGGGGAGGGTGTCGATTGGTCGGGAGTCTTCGATAATTGACACCTGGGCACCGGCCAGCCCTTTCCTGCCGAGCCTGGCGCGGGCCTCGTTGGCTCCGGCTCCGGGTGGAACAAAGGAGACGACCTGCAGCTCTGAGGCTGCGGCGATCGCTTCGCCTAAGGGCGCGGCGCCGTCGCCTGAGAGGAGGCAATAGCCCGCCTTCTGTTCCGTCGCGGCGAGAATGCCTTTCGCCCGTGCGGCCCATTGCGGGGCGAGTCCGGGTGGAGGCGCGCTTCTTTCAGCCTCCTTCGTCGCAGCCGCCGCCTCTTGCGCGAAGCAGTAGATTCGGCCCTCTCGCGTGGTGACGATGAGCCTTTGATTGGCCGCGGCGATGGAGTGTATCGTCCCCTCGACGCCTTCCAGCTTCTCCCCGTAAGAGAAAGCCCTGCCGCCGAGCTCGACCGTGGTGGACGTTCCGGCGGGCCCGGGGCCGGTCTTCACCCGGTCTTCGTGCTTTTCCTTATTGACCGAGCTGTCGAGGACGATGTTCCCTCTTCGCTTGTCCTTCGCCTCTTTCGAGTCAGCCATCGCGAACCAGCCGCCTGGTATCCGGGAGAAGCCCGGCAGGGAGAAGTCCTTGAGCTTGCCGGTTGCCAGGTCGAATCTTGCCGGATAGGCCGCGCTGCAGGGGACCACGAGTTCGTCGCCGTTGATGACGAGATAGCCCTGGGGCGAGAGTCCGCCAAAGGCTCGCGCCCCGTGGGGATGCGGGCCGTAGATGTATCCTCCGCGGTCGTTGAGCCAGGAGAGCTTGCCGCTGGCGGCATCTAGGCAGTAGACGAAGACGCCTTCGAAGGACCAGACCCCGGCGGCGAAATAGATTTTTCCGTCCTGGAGTACGGGGCCGCCCCGGATCGGCCATGCGGAGATGAGGCGGCCGTTACCCAGGAGACGCCGCTGCGAGGGAGCGGCCCTGAATTTCCAAACCAGCTTTCCGTTGGAGGCGCTAAGGCAGTAGAGGTGACCATCGTCAGAACCGAAATAGACGCGTCCTCCGACCGCCACAGGGGCGAATCGGACGGGGCCGTTCGCGTAAAAGCGCCAGGCTTGTGATCCATCATCCAGGGAGATGGCTGTCACGCTGTCGTTCAGGGACGAGGCCAGGAAGAGCAGTTCGCCCATGATGATCGGTTCGTAGCCCGCGTCAAATTGAAGCCTCTTGCTCCTGTAGGCCGGCTTCAGGGCGGGCCAGGTCTTTTTCCAACTGAGCCTGGGTTTAGAAGGGGCCATCTCCGGCGACCTTCCGCTCCTTTTTGAATCATAGCGCCACATCGGCCAATCCCCGGCTCCGGCGGCTTGCCCTGCCGAGGCAGAAAGGATCCCGATCGCCAGGAACAGGATGGTCCTGGTCAGGCGGTGGAATGGCTCGGGGAATGTATCGGCTCGGTTATTCATCATATCTGGTCAGTCGAAGGGGGCCGCGTTGTTCTCGGCCAGTGGAATCTCGGTCCTTCTCTCCCCAAGCTCGCTGTCGGGCTGGAAGAGGAGAGGATAATACTGTCCAGACAGGGTAGTCCCCTGGGGCAGGATTGGAAAGTTATGAGTCTCCTTGTCCGCAAGAATGTCGGCGTTCGATCTGACGCCATCGCGGACAAGATTGATCACGATCGCTCTGCGCGGACGCGATGAAAGGTTCTCGGTAGAGCCGTGCAGGGTGAGTGGGTGATGGAATACCCCGACACCGGCCGGCACCTCCGCCGCGAAAGGAGTTTCCAGCGCCTTTCGCTGCCGGTCGTCGAGCGTCGCGCTGGCGGCGTTCATGTCACCGGTCAGTCCAGTTATGGGGAGGAGCCCCCAGCGGTGGCTGCCGGGGATATATTGCAGGCACCCGTTCTCGACAAGGGCATCATCCAGGGGAATCCAGCACGACAGGTGGGCCATCGGCTCTGTCCAGGTCCAGTAGGAATAGTCCTGGTGCCAGGCGACGATTCCTCCATGCTCGGGGGGCTTTACAAAGAGCTGGTCATGAAAGAGCCGCACAGCCCCGCCCAGCAGTTGGTAGGAGGCCATTTGCAGAGCCGGGGACCAGGGCAGGTCATGGAGCGCTGGTTCGAGCTGCCAGGCTCCGAGCGCGTGGAAGAGCACCCTGTCCTCCTCCTCGGCCTCGTTGAGATGAAACTCATAGAACAGCGAATGACCCGGATGCTCCGGGTCTATAACCTTGTCGAGTTCCGCCTTGAGCTGTTCGAGCTGGGTCGGATCGAGAATCCGGATCCCTGGAAGAAACCCATTTTCGTCAAAGTCCTGGAGTTGCTCAGAGCTGAGGGCATAGCCTGTCCACTCGTGTGATGATGACGGGTAGTTGAAGAGCTCGCTGATGGGCTCGTGTCGGGTAGAAAGATTCATGAGTATTTTTTCCGGGGGTCATCTTAACCTCGCCCGGTTTCGCGTGAAACCTCGGTTGTGGGCGTGTTTTTCCTGTCTTGATCGCCGGGGCGGACATTGCGTCGTTTTACAGAGCGATCTTTTACTGAATCGAAAGCTTTGATAAGATCGGCATCAGTTGGTTGCGGCGGGCTGTTTTGCGCTCCAGCCGATTTTCGAAGTTCAGCGGCTTTTCCGGAGAAGCTGAATATGCTTACAGTTTCTGGTTCATCCCGGCGTTTTTGCGACGGATTCAGCAGGCGTCAATTCATCGCCGCCGGCTCCCTGGGTGCCTTTGGTCTCTCCCTGCCGGAGCTCCTCAGGGCTGAAAGCTCCAGGCCTGATGGCGGACGCAAGCGTTCTGTGATTCTCGTATGGCAGCACGGCGGACCGTCGCAGTTGGACACCTTCGATATGAAGCCCGATTCGCCGCGGGAATATCGAGGACCCTACGGGTCGATTCCGACCAGTCTTCCAGGCCTTCGGATCTGCGACAAGATGCCCTTTCATGCAAGGATCATGGATCGGACCTCGGTGATCAGGAGCTTCACCCACAACAACGGTGATCATTGGGCCGCGGCGCATTGGCTGCTTACCGGTTACCTTGGCGCGACCGGGTCCGATCGGAAGGCCAGGAATCCTTCGATGGGCGCGATCAGCGCGCATCTTCGAGGCTCCCATGAAAAGGGCGTGCCGGCCTATGTGAACATGAACGATGGCGGCTTCGGATTTCACGGCGCCTCGTACCTGGGGGTTGCCTGCAATCCCTTCAGGACCGGCAGCTACAGCTACGGCAATGAGGCGGGGATGCTTCCGACGGCAAGAGCCTCGAGTCTCAAGCTGATCAATGGACTTACCACCGAGAAGATTTCGACCCGCGTATCCCTGATGAAGCGACTGGATGCTCTGCGCAGTGATATCGACAAGTCCGGGGCATTTCACGGCATGGACAGTATGCTGCAGGAGGCCGTCGACATTGTCACCTCCGGCAAGGCCCGGGCGGCCTTCGATGTCTCGCTCGAGGACAAGCAGACCCGTGAGCGCTACGGGCCGGGCTGGGGAGAGCAGGCCCTGATGGCCCGCCGCCTCATTGAGGCGGGTGTTCGCTTTGTCACCCTGAATACGGGCTATTGGGATGACCATGGAAATATCAAGAAGGCCCTGGATAATAAATTGCCGCGGCATGACCGCGCTCTTGGGGTGCTGATTGAGGATCTCTCACAGCGAGGGTTGCTCGATGACACCCTGGTGATATCTGCCGGTGAGTTCGGCCGAACTCCGAAGATCAACGACAAGGCCGGCCGAGATCACTGGCCGCAGGCGCAGAGTATCCTGCTCGCCGGCGGGGGCTATCGTCACGGGCAGGTCATCGGTGCGACCAACGGCAAGGCGGAGCATCCCACCGAGAGACCGGTTACCCCGGCTGACTTCTGCGCGATCGTCTATCACGCTCTCGGTATCGATCCGCACCAGGAGGTGGTGAAGGATTTCTCCGGGCGTCCCCACTTCCTGCTCCAGGGAGGCGTGGTTCCGCCGGAGTTGCTCTGAGCCTGGCGCAGAGCTCGGCGCCTCAACCGCGGTGGTTTCCCATGGAGCGGTCTCGAAGAAAAGAGGCCGTGCTTGGTTCAAACACGGCCTCTTTGAATTAAATGGTGCCCAGGAGAGGGGTCGAACCTCCACTTCCTGTAAAGGAAACTAGGCCCTCAACCTAGCGCGTCTGCCAATTCCGCCACCTGGGCACTTTATTTCAATGAACTGAAGACTCCACCAGTGGAGCGAACCACTGTGGAAGGAAGAGTTTATAGATGAGGTGGGGCAGGCATCAAGCCCCCACACGGAAATTCTGGAACTTGACCGGGGTGGCTATGAGGCGTTTGTGCTGATAGTCTATTGCCGCCGGGGGAGTTTGAAGAGCCCTGTAGTTTTCCGAAGGAGTGATGAGAGAGTGCCAATCGAGGCGAAAGAGGGGGCGCAAGAAGGATTACCTGTAAGGATCGGCCTGTTGGCCGGTGGGGGGAGCTTTCCCTTCGCCGTGGCGAGGGCGGCCCGGCAGAGCGGAATCGAGGTTGTCTGCGCCGGTATCAAGCACGAGGTTTCCAGGGAGTTGGCGTCGGAGGTCTCTGTCTTCAAGGAGTTTGGTCTCGGTCGCCTGGGGCGTGTTCTCAGGTATTTCAGGCGGCATGGTATCAGCGAGGTCTCCTGGGCCGGCTGGGTTCGCAAGGAGCGGCTTTTTACGCCGGCCCGAATCTTTTCCCTGCTGCCGGACTGGCGTATGCTGAGGATCTGGTATTTCAGCTTACGGGATCGTCAGAGCCAGACGATCCTTACCAGCTTTGCCGAAGAGTTTGAGCGGGAGGGTATCAAGGTGGCGCATTCAACCCGGTATTGTCCGGAACTGCTCATCAAGGAAGGACTGGTCGGTCGCGTTAAGCCAAAGGCCAGGCATCTCGAAGACATTCGTTTCGGCTGGGACATCGCCCGGCGGATGGCAGATCTCGATGTCGGGCAGAGCGTGGCTGTCCTGGAGAAGGCGACGATCGCTGTCGAGGGGCTCGAGGGTACTGATCGAAATATTCTCAGGGCAGGAGAACTCTGTCGAAAGGGCGGTTTTACAGTCGTCAAGCTGCCCAAGGATGACCATGACATGAGATTTGACGTTCCAACCATCGGTCCGGATACAATCGAGAATCTCAAGGAGGCCGGCGGAGCCGTCCTGGCCGTCAAGGCGGGGGGGACTCTCATCCTGGAGCAGGAAAGAGTGGTTGAACTCGCTGATCGTTACGGCATTGTTGTTGTCGCCTACGAGGATTCACCGCAATAACCCCCCGAGAGTTGATCTCGCTTACGGGGGACGTACCTGGTTGTAGCTGAATACCCGCCTGAGGGGCTGGTTTTTAGATTTTCATTGGGTCGCTGGTGGGAATAAAATTCTCACTAGGTCTGAAGAAGTTTTCTTCAGTGGGGCACTCCCATGTGCCGATATTGTTAATGTGGCTTTGCGCCATCATTGCACAGAGCCTGTATCTGTTGATTTTCAGAATGTTTGCGTTGGACGCGCGGAAAAGTTGATTCAGCCCGGCAGCATTGGTTGGCCGCGCGTTTTACCCAGGAGAATTTGAGATGACCTCAGTCCGGACCCAGTACCTTCTTCCTGCTTGTATTTGCGTGCTCTTTTGCGCGCAGGTGATAGCGCCCGCCGCTTTGGCTGACAACAATGGATTCCAGCAGGCGCCCACGACGGCCGGAACTGCCCTGGGTGAAGATGCCACCAGGGAAATCGTGAAGATCATCGAGCAGAAGCACAAGGAACTCGTTGAATCCATCACGAAGATGATGAATGAGAAGACGGCCGCCCTGGAGAAGAGCCTCGCTGAAAAGGACAAACGAATTGCCGACCTGGAGAAGGAGGTTGGCAGGCTGAAGAAAGAACTGGCCGCGGCCGCGAAGCCACCTGCTCCGCCAGAACCCAAGCCCGAGCCGAAGCCGACCAACGCGTTTCTCGGGGTGGGTCATATTGATAACGAAGCGGGGGCCATGGTTACGACGGTCCATCCGGGGAGTCCTGCCGCCGTCGCGGGAATGAAGGAAGATGACCTGATCGTCGCAGTCAACGGCAAGAAGGTGAGCTCCGAGAGTCTTGGCGGAGCGGTTACCGTGCACGCTCCCGGGACCACGATTACCCTTGAATACATGCGGGGCGGCAAGAAGGCGAAGGCCGAGGTCAAGCTGGTTGACCGAGACGCTTTCTTCGCGGCGCGCTCCCGCAAGGACTCCGCGGAGAAGGAGCCCGGCCATATCGTGCTCGGCGTAACTGTGGAGGAAGATGACGAAGGCCTCTTCGCTTTCCAGGTGGAGGATGGATTCACCGGGAAGGCCGCTGGGGTCCAGAAAGGGGACCGGATTACGGGCGTCAACGGCAAGGCCGTGAAGACCCTCGATGAGCTCGAAGCCCTGTTGAAGAAGATCAGGTCCGGGCAGGAGGTCGCGTTGCGCCTGGTGCGGGGAGAGGAGACCATCGATGTTGTGGTGGTGGGCTCATCCGACAAGGGCGGGGCAAAGCTGGTCAGCAGCAAGAGTACGAAGGCTGAGGCCAAGCCGGTGAAACCCGCTCCGGAGAAAAAGAAAGATCCTCCTCCGGAGAAGAAGCCTGAGCCGGCCGGATTTCTCGGTGTGGGTGTTGGCCCGGTAGAAGGGGGTCTCGAGGTTGATATCGTGGTGCCCGATTCATCTGCCGCGGCCTACGGGATCAAGGTAGGGGATGTCATCAAGCAGGTGAACGGCAAGAACACCACCTCCATAGAGGAGCTAAGGGCCGCCCTTGGAGGAGCCCTGGCCGGCGCCGGGGCCAAGGTTCTGCTCAGGAGGAATGGAGCGGATATCACCCTCAACCTGGTGCTGGGAGCTCGAGGCCAGAAGGTGGAGGCGCCGAAATCGGCTCCAGCCGCTCCGAAGCCCGCTCCGAAGCCCAAGGAAAAGCCTCCTGAGAAGCCTGAGAAGAAATCTGAGGTGAAGGGAACCCTCGGGATCCACGCCCGCCAGACGGCTGAGGGGCAAGTGGTTATCACGAAGGTGATCCCCGGCGCAGCGGCTGAAAAAGCCGGTATCAAGGCCGGTGACCTGGTTCTGAAGCTTGGAAATAAGGAAGTGGACAGCCTCAAGGATCTCCAGGATGTGCTGGGGCCTCTCCATGCGGGAGAATCGATCAACCTGAAGATTCGCAGGGGAGATGAAGAAAAAGACGTGAAGGTAACTCTCGGCGAGCCGCTCTCCACCGGAGACGAGGACTGAGGTTCCGTGTCCGTTCGCGGTTGGTTGGAGAGAGGGCTGAGCGGAGGCCGGAGCCGCCTTTTGAGGGCGGGCTCCGGCTTTCCTTTTGATGGTGGTGATTAAAGAGTGAAGAAGGAACAGGACAAGTCTGCGATTTACCTGGTCGGGTACCGGGCCAGCGGTAAGACGAGCGCCGGCCGCGCGGTCGCCTCGGAGCTTTCACGCCTGTTCGTCGATACTGATCGCCTGGTTGAAGAATCCGAAGGGCGCACGATCGCATCGATCTTCGCTGAGTCCGGGGAGCCTGCCTTTCGGAGGCTTGAGTCAGAGGCGCTGGCTGCGGTCGGCACTCGTGTCCTCAAGGGCGAACGGTTGGTGGTAGCCACGGGCGGGGGGGTTGTTCTCAGCCGGGAGAACGTCGAGCGGATGAACTCGACCGGATATGTTGTCTGGCTTCGCGCCCCGGCCTCGGTCTTGCAGGATCGTATTGAGCGGGACCCTGCAAGCGTCCGTACTCGGCCGGCGCTCTCGGGGGAGAGTGCCGTTGCCGAGGTGGAGGAGGTTCTCGAACGGCGTTATCCTCTCTATGAGGCCGCGGCCGACTGTGTTGTCGATACCGGTGATCTTGACGAAGAGCAGGTCTGCGGAGCTGTTCTCGAGGCGATAACGGAGCTGCCGAAATAAGATGTACCCAGAGATGTACGACGTCCTGGTTCTCGTGGTGGCCTCGGCATTCGGCCTCTGCGTGGGTAGCTTTCTGAATGTCTGCATCTATCGCCTGCCGCGTGAGGGACTCAGCATCGGCAAGCCCAGGAGGTCTTTCTGTCCCTCCTGCAAAGAGAAGATCTTCTGGGCGGACAATATCCCGGTGCTCAGCTGGCTTCTGCTGCGCGGCCGCTGCCGAAGCTGCAGATCGTCCATCTCCATACGCTATCCCCTGGTAGAGCTTCTCACAGGAGCGCTTTGCGCCCTGGTCACCTGGAAATTTCATCTGCAATTGGGCGGCGAACTCACGAGTTGCATCTTCCTCCTGGTCCTCTTCTGCTCCTTACTCGTAGCCGCCTTTATCGATGCCGAGCTCCGGATTCTTCCTGACGAGATCACGATTGGCGGTATGCATCTCATTCCTGTGGCGATGCTGATCTTCCAGGATCTGAGATTTGCCCCCCGGGATGGATTGTCCGAGAGACTCCTTGCCGGGATCTCGAAGTGGCTGCCAACCTGGACGCCCTCTACTGCTTCTGTCGTGGCCATCCTGTCGTTGGTCGGCCTCTTTTTCTTCGCCGCTGGTTGCTGGGTCTATCGCGGCTATCGCCGCTGGCGTCTTCCCGAAGAATCCGATGGCTTCTTCAGCCTCAGCCTGGCGGGTTTGTTGTGCGGGCTTTCAGCCGCCCTGGTTGCCGGTGTCTGTGTCTTGCCGGGTTTCGCGGAATCGAAGGCAGCCTACAATCTCACCAGTTCCCTGCTGGGAATGCTGGCCGGCAGCGGAGTGATCTTTATCGTCGGGGTTGTCGGAACGCTTGTTTTCAGGAAACCGGCTATGGGCTTTGGCGACGTAAAGCTCATGGGCCTACTGGGAGCCCTCTCAGGCTGCTGGGGCGTCATTACGGGGTTCTTTCTCGCCTGTATGCTGGGTTCCCTTGTCGGTATTCCCCGGCGCCTTCTGTACGGTAACCGGCATCTCGCTTTCGGTCCGTTCCTGATCGTTGCCGGTGTTTTCGTCTATCTGTGGCCGAATGCGGTCGATTTTGCCCTGAAATGGTACATGGGGCTGTTCGCCGGCTGAATCAAAAGCTCTGGAGTTGGCCTTTAAGGTGGTGATAAAGCATTTTTTCCGCTAGTGGCTTGCCATTGGACAGGTGCTTTAGATAACCTAAGGCCAGAGCACCGGGATCTGCCGGGCATCAAGAGGCGGAGTGAAGAGAACCCCTGCCTCGCCGGCTGCCTCCAGGAGCTCCTGACAGAGGACTTTTAAGTAATCACTGCCCTGGGATGCCGGGTAATGTTTTCCGGCAAGGCCGGGGGAAGACCACAGGAGAAGAAGAGTGATGAGCAGGAAGCTTGTTTGCAGGTTTGCTCTGGTCTGTTTGCTGGGATTCTTGTCTTCGGGTTGCGCTATCCCGGGGCTGAAGGAAGCGAACCAACGCCTTAAAGAACAGAATGACCGCCTCGTAAGCGAGAACAATCGTCTCGAACAGGAGTTGGCTTCTTTTCGCATCGGCGGCGGAGCGGATGCGGCGACGGCGAATACGCCTGAGAGAAAGGAGGCGGCTTCCGATCTCCTGATCCCTGCCGATTCCGGAATTGACTCGAATGTTCAGATTGAGCGAACAGCCGAGGGAATCAAGCTGACGATTCCGCAACAGGTTTTCTTCGCTTCCGGCAAAACCGAGCTCACCAGCACTGGAAAGGGAGTGCTCCGGAATATTGGTCAATTGCTCAACAACAATGACTACAGCGGAAATACGGTTCGGGTAGAGGGGCACACCGACGATGAGCCTGTTAAGAAGGTTCGCGACAGGTATCCATCGAATTGGGAGCTGTCGACGGCCAGGGCCTGCACGGTAGTTCGCTACCTGGTCGGTAGCGCTGGGGTCGCGAAGTCCCGGATATATCCGGCCGGGTTCGCGGATACTCGGCCGCTCGCCAACGGAAAATCAATCGATTCGCGCCAGAAGAACCGGCGCGTTGAGATCACGATATTGAATCAAGGGGCCTGACAGCAGAGCAGGCAGCAAGGGTGGAGGAAGCCGCGGGAGCATAGGTCTCCAGCGGCTTCTTTTTTATCGCCCCTCGCGGCCCTGGGGAATTGTCTACATCGTGGACAGATGACGGGTCTCTTCGTCAAAAGGCCTTCGAGATGATATTCTTCTCGGGTTTCGTCCCTGTTCGGGCAGGGATGCTACCGGGTAGATGGATCGGGGTATGGGGTTCACTCCAGTTTCTAAGGAGGAGATCCATGTTGTCATTGGAACTACTCGCCAGGCAGTTGGTCGAGAGAGAAGGGTCGGACCTGCATATCGCGGCGGGCTCGCCGCCCATGATGCGTATTGACGGCCGCCTCATTCCCGCAGGGGAAGAGAAGCTCTCCGCTGAAGCTACGCGAAAGCTGGTCTATGGAATTTTAAACAGCGAGCAGGTCGAGCGTTTCGAGCAAGAGCTGGAGCTTGACATGTCCTTTGGAATCGAGGGGCTGGGAAGGTTTAGAACCAATGTCTTCATGCAGCGTGAAGCAGTCGGATCTGTACTGAGGGTCATTCCCCAGGAGACGATCCCCTTTGCCCAGTTGGGGCTTCCTGCGCGGGCCTGTGAGCGAATCTGCAATCTGCGAAAAGGCCTGGTCCTCGTGACAGGAGCGACGGGCAGCGGCAAGTCGACGACCTTGTCATCGATGGTTGATCATATCAACGCATCGAGAACCGAACACATTATGACGATCGAGGATCCCATCGAGTTCATCCACCAGAACAAGGGTTGCCTTGTGAACCAGCGCGAGGTCGGATCCGACACTCATGGATTCCAGAACGCCCTGAGGACCGCCCTGCGGCAGGATCCGGATGTGATCATGGTCGGCGAGATTCGCGACCAGGAGACCATCTCCGCCGCCCTGACCATCGCGGAAACAGGGCACCTGACGTTCGCCACCCTTCACACCAACTCGGTGGTACAGACGGTGAACAGGATCATCGATGTTTTCCCCGCCCATCAGCAGGCCCAGGTGAGAACGCAGCTATCCTTTACGCTCGAGGCGATCTTTTGCCAGCAGCTGGTTCCAAGGGATGGCGAGAGGGGAAGGGTGCTCGCGGCCGAGGTGCTGATGGCAACGCCAGCGGCGCGTGCCCTGGTTCGAGAGGATAAGGTTCATCAACTGGAGTCGGTGGTCCAGACCGGCGGCAGGCTCGGGATGAGGACGATGAACCAGAGCCTGTTGCAGCATTGCAACGATGGACAGATCAGTTTCAAGAACGCTCTACGGTATTCGCCGACACCTGATGATATCGAGCGTATGTACAAAAAGAGCGGCGGTGTTTGTGTCTGAGAGATGAGGATTGGATTCAGGGTGCAAGATGACCAGGAGCAAATTTGACAAGAGGCTTGGGAATATTCTCTCCCGCAGGAATATGGTCAGCGAGGATGAGCTTGCCCGGCATATGGAAACCGCGGAGAGCGAATCCCGTTCGTTGACACAGGTTCTGCTCGAGGGTGACCAGCTGGGCGAGGCCGACCTGCTGGAGGTCCTGAGCGAGGAGACGAGATTCCCCGCAGTGGATGTCTTCAAGGTGAGACCGGAGAAGAGTGTCGTCGATCTTCTGCCGGAGAACCTGGCCTCCTATTATGGTGTTGTACCCGTATCCCGGGTGGCCAACGTGCTGACACTGGCGGTCTCGAATCCCTTCGATATTCTTCAACTGGATGACATCAGGATAGTGACAGCCTGTGAGATCCGGCCTGTGCTCTCGACCGAGCCGGCGATTCGCAAGGCGATTCCCGAGATCTACAATCGCGGCCAGCAGATGGTCGATGATCTTCTCGACGACATGAACGAGGAGGAGGTGGAGGTCAAGCAGAAGGCCATCGATGATTCGAGGGCCGCTGACCTGGGGCTGCTCGCCGAGGAGTCCGGGCAGGCTCCTGTGGTCAAGCTGGTCAACCTCATCATCGTCCAGGGAATCAAGAAGAAGGCCAGCGACATTCATATCGAGCCGCTCGATAACGATGTCCGGGTCCGCTATCGCGTGGATGGGGTTCTCCATGAGAGCATTCGTCCACCCAAGAGGATGCAGAACGCCCTGGTGAGTCGAATCAAGATCATGTGCGGCCTGGATATCGCCGAGAGGCGCCAGCCGCAGGACGGCAAGTTCCAGATCACCATGGAGGGGCGGAAGATTGATTTCCGCGTGTCGACCCTGCCGTTGGCCACAGGAGAGAAGGTCGTGATGAGGATTCTCGATTCGACCAGCCTGAGCCTCGGCCTGGCGGATCTTGGCTTTGAGCAGAAAGCCCTGGATGACATCTACGAGTCCATCGCGCGGCCCTACGGGATGATCCTGGTGACCGGGCCGACCGGCAGCGGAAAGTCGACGACTCTCTATTCGGCAATCCGTGAGGTCATGAACGTCGAGGACAATATTGTTACCGTAGAGGATCCCATCGAGTATCAGCTCGAGGGGGTGAACCAGGTCCAGGTCAACACCAAGCAGGGGCTCACCTTCGCCGCCTCGCTGAGGTCGATTCTTCGCCAGGATCCGGACACCATCCTGCTTGGAGAGATTCGTGACCAGGAGACCGTCGAGATCGCCGTGAAGGCCGCTCTCACCGGGCACCTGGTCTTCTCGACGCTTCACACCAACGATGCCCCATCGAGTATCACTCGCGTGGTGGACATGGGAGTGGATCCGTTCCTTGCCGCCTCGGCGCTGGTTTGCGTCTGCGCCCAGCGGCTCGCGCGGAGCCTTTGCGAGGAGTGCAGCAGGCCGATCGAGGTTGTACCGCAGGCGGATTACCTCGCCTCACTTGGCTTCTCCAGCAAGGAGACCGGCAAGTTCGAGTTGATGGAGGCGGTCGGATGCCAGCGTTGCTCGCAGGGTTACAAGGGTCGTTTCGCCCTGCTTGAGACCATGCCGATTACCAGCGGGCTTCAGCGGGTGATCATCGATGGCGGTTCGGCGGTGGACATCAAGGAGAGAGCGATCGAGGACGGGATGCTCACCCTGAGGCGCTGCGGGATATTGAACACCTTGAAGGGCAGGACCAGCCTGGAGGAGATACTCCGGGTTACGGTCGGGGATTGAATCATTAAAAATAGAGGGCAGCTGAATATGTGGGAGGTTCGCGATGACCGTTGAGGTCTTTTCATACAAGGCGCGGGGGACAGATGGGCAAACCAGCACCGGGGTGCTCAAGGCCGAGAGTGAGTCGGATGCCGTCAAGGAGCTCCACCAGGGTGGCATGACGGTGATCTCGCTCGACAGGGAGGCCGGCGGCAAGGCCGCGGCTCCGGGCGGCAGTTCAGTTCCTTTCAGCGGCCTTTTCTCCCGTTCGCGGGAGGTTCCCGCTCACAAGGCTCGAGTCAAGGATGCCGAGATGGTGGTCTTCACTCGCCAACTGGCGACGATGGTGGGCTCAGGTATCCCGTTGGTTGACGGGCTCGAGATCCTCGGCGAACAGATCGAGAATTCCGGTTTTCGCTCCGTGATCGAGGCTGTCTGCGCGGAGGTGCGGGGTGGAAAGGATCTCTCATCCGCGCTCTCGATGTTTCCGCGTATCTTTCCCGATATCTACGTCAACATGATCTGTGCCGGCGAGGCGAGCGGCCAGCTTGATACGGTATTGGACCGCCTGGCAGAATACCAGGAGGCTTCCAGCGCGTTGAAATCAGACATCAAGTCGGCGATGACCTACCCCATTGTCTCGCTGTTGATGGTTCTCGGGATCACTTTCTTTCTGCTCGTCTTCGTTATTCCGAAATTCGAGGATATGTTCTCCACGCTCAACGTGGAATTGCCCGGTATCACGACCGCATTGCTTTCGGCGAGCCTTTTCCTCCGAGAAAATGTTCTCTACTGGATGGGAGGGGTGGTAGCCCTGGGGGCGGCGGCGACCTATTGGATGCGGTCCGACAGCGGCATCACCGCTCGCGACTGGCTGTTGATCAATATTCCCGTCTTCGGTCCTCTCTTCAGGAAGGTAACCCTGTCGCGTTTCTCGAGAACCCTGTCGACCCTGGTCCAGAGCGGAGTTCCCATTCTTGGCGCGCTTGAGATCGTCTCCCAGACCTGCGGCAACAGGATCTTTGCCCGAGCCGTAGAGGAGGCTTCTGAGAGTGTCAAGGAGGGAGAGACCCTTGGTGAACCGCTCGCCAGGAGCGGGGTGTTTCCTCCGATGGTGACCCGTATGGTCGCCATCGGGGAGCGCACCGGAGCGCTCGAGGGGCTGCTTGAGAAGATCGCGGATTTCTATGACCGCCAGGTGAAAACCAGCGTAGAGGGGCTCACCTCGATGATTGAGCCCTTCATGATCGGGATCATGGGGTTCCTGGTTGGAGGCATGGTCATGGCTATCTTCCTGCCGATCTTCAAGATGGTAGGCAGCATGGGCGGCTGAGAGCCGGCCCGAAGTGGCGTTAATGTCACGAAAGTACCGC
>CBFHWB010000044.1:0-26216 GCA_965659285.1 Planctomycetota bacterium
CTTCGGCCTGTCGAACCTGAACACCAATGAGGATCTGCAGATCTCCTTCGATGCGCGCTGGGTCATCGGCTCGCAGACCATCCTGACGCATGGTTACCAGCACGCCATGGCGAAATCCCATCGCCTGGCGGTGCCTGAGAATCTCGGAACCCCGGGACGCATCAACAGCGTCACCCGCCGGCTGATCGAAGAGACAGGCAGCGCGAACCTCGGCCCTGTCATCAGGGACGTCTGGCAGGATCCGGCGGTCCCTGGAGCGAACGAGGCGGTCACGGTCTACGCCAGGGTCAGCGACGCGGACGGAGTGGGCAATGTTCGCCTGCGCTACTCATCCAACAACCCTTCGGCGTCTCCTTCCACGGCGAACATGACCCACCGCGGCGGCGGTCTCTACAGCGGCACCATTCCGGGTCGTTCGATGGGGACGAAGATCATCTTCTTCATCACAGCCGAAGATGAGGGCGGCCGGCAGGGGAGGTACCCGGTGGATATCGCGGAGCGAACCCATCCGCTGGTTCTCAATCCCAACGCCATCAGCCGCAACGATGAACGCTACCTGATCTATCGTCATGACCAGAGGCTCCCCTCGACCAACTATCACAGCTACCGGTTCTGGATGACCGATGCAGATGAATCGCGCATAGGAAGCCGCAGGCAGCAGTCGAATGATCTTGTTCCGGGCACCTTCGTTTACGGCGGCTCTCGCCTCTACTACGGCTCCGCGACCCGGTTCTCGGGAAGTCCTTTCGCGCGGGGAGGATGGGGCGGCAGCTTCAGGGCGGTCATGCCGCGTGATGATCTCCTGCATGAGAGAATTCGGAAGATGAATCTCGACAATCATCACGGCAGCGGAAACAACGCTCGCGAGAGGATCTCCCACTATCTCATCAGGCACAACCAGGGGACGGAGGGTACTCCGTATTCGGAGATCCAGACGATGGTTCGCTGGCAGCTCAACTCCCGTACTACCAACACCCTCGAGCATACCTGGGTCCCAGACGTGCAGTACCTGTCGCTATGGTTTCCAGGGGATGATGATGGTGATTTCTTCGAGGTAGATGATCGCTTTGTCATCAACGACAGCGGCGGCCGGGCGGGTAATACCAATGCCTCGGTGCGATATCCTCCTTCGAGTCCGCGCAGTGACGGCAACGGCGAGAACAAGGAAAACTATCGCTGGTTCTTCGGCCTGCGGGCCAAGAACGGTGAAGATGATTTCAGCAGCCTCATCGAGTTGGCCCGAGTCATGGACCCCTCCCAGACCAGCAACGCGGTCTTTGACGAGGTCGTCTGGGATATCGTTAACGTAGAGGAGATGCTGCGCATCTGGGCTGTGCGGCTCAACACCGATGATTGGGACACATGGGGCGCCAACCGGGGCAAGAACTGTTATCTCTACCGTCCCGGGATCGATGGAAGATTTTGTCTCCTGGCGTGGGATATGGAGCTTACCTACGGCAGCACCAGCTCCTTCCTGATCCCCAGTTCCCCCAACTCCGCCTTCAACCCCGGCGGCTTCGGCGAAGTTCATCGCCTCATGAACCGTCCCGCGATCAAGCGGATCTGGTACGGCATTCTCGATGAGATGGTCAATGGCAACGACAGCTGGTTTACATCCGCCCGCCTGGCTCCCTATATGCAGCGCCTCAGCGCGATCGGGATGGGCAATACCAGCATCGGCCAGCCGGGCGGGTACATCGACCAGCGGGCGTCTTCGCTCCGCAGCCGCATCTCGAGCGTCATCAGCACACCGTTCAGGATCACCACGAACAGCGGCCGGAACTTCTCGGTGGACGATTTCACCGTCGACCTCGCGGGAAACGCCTCGGTGCGAGTTGGCCAGATTCTCGTCAACGAGGAATACTACGAGACGGACTTTCCTGCCATGACGACCTGGCGGATCAACGACATCCAGCTGCATCCGGGTCTCAACGAGCTCAACCTGATCGGCTTCGATCGCCGCGGGAATATCGTCGGCACCGAGACGATCAGCGTCACCAACACCAACGCCGAGTGGGACGCCCCGGTCATCACCATGCTGGATCCGGTCCGCGCTCCCGCAGGCGATAATATCTCCATCACAGGGACGGGTTTCCATGTTGGGGTCCGGGTCTTCTTCGGTGATACGGAATCGCCATCGGTGAGTTTCGATGAGGGCGGCAATGCCGGCGTCATCAGCGCGCGGGTACCGGATGGTGTCGGCCTGGTCCGGGTCACGGTCCGCAACGTGGATGCACAGGTCTCCAACGCGGTTGATTTCAATATCACGCCTCCGCCGGCCCAGTTCATTCGGGGTGATTCAAACGGAGATGGAAGGGTCGATGTCAGTGACGCGGTGAAGATCGTCTTCCATCTTTTCCGCGGAGTGGAACTTCCCTGTGGCGATGCTGCGGACATCAACGACGACGAAACCCTGAACATTACCGATGCGGTGAGGCTGCTCGACCATATGTTCCGCGGCGGACCTGCCCCCGCGGCGCCCTATCCGGCGCTCGGTCCAGACCCCGGGGGAGATGGCCTCGACTGCGCTAACTGACCTCAAGTAGCCACTTACGGCGGATTCCAGGAAGTTTCGGAAAGATCCGGGTTCCGCTGTTAAGATAAGGCCGGCGGTTTTCCCCCTGGCCGCCCTGGTGTCGTCAATCTGAACTCGAGGAGAGTCTCGTCTTGTCATCGCAGGAGCCAATCAGCCAGCCAGGGTCGGAAGTTTCATTTGACCCTCTCGAGCAAGACGCCTCTTTTCAGCAAGAGGATGGAGTGGAGGGGGAGTCTTCAAAGAAAACCAGGAAGCCCTGGGTCAGGAAGCCTTACCCGCTGGCGACCTTCGCCATCGCTTTCGTCCTGATCGCGGTTCATGTCGTCCAGGAGACCCTGGGTGCCTCAGCGAGCTTCTGGGCGCTTGAAAACATGGGCCAGAATCGTTCGAAGATCTGGGAGGGCGAGCTCTGGCGTCTTCTCAGTTGCAGCTTCCTTCACGCCCACTGGCTCCACCTCGGCTGCAACCTGCTGGGCATCATTCTTTTTGGAAAAGCCATCGAGAGACGGCTGGGACCGGGGCGCTATCTTGCGTGCTATCTGACCTTCGCCCTGCTGGGTTCACTTACCTACCAGGCTGTCGCAAGCGGGGGAATCGGCATCGGAGCCTCCGGCGCTCTCTGCGGTCTTCTCGGGATGTACCTGGCCTGCCGCATGGGCCGGAAGGAAGATGGGCACCTGGAGCTGGGGCCGCGGTTCTATTGCTGGCTCCTGGTGATCAGTTCCCTGTTTCTCTTTGAATCTTTTATATGGGAATCGTCGGGAGTCGACATCGCTGACTCGGCTCACTTCGGAGGGCTCTTTTCCGGGGTCTTCGCCGCGCTGTTCTTTTTCAGCCGTCCGCCAGCCCAGCAGGAAACCGGCATGGGCAGGAAGGGAGTTGTCGCGGTGACGGTCTGTGTTTTCACCTTTTGCCTGGGGGTCTATGGAATTGCCTGCCCGTTCATGGATTGGTCCTGGCAGCTCTGGCGCTCTCATGCCGCGCAGGCTCGCGGGGATGCGGATGCCGCGGCGGCCGGCCGCCTGCGGGCGCGTTCACTGGGCGGGGACCGGGCCGGTTTGAGCATCGTCGTGCAGGAGGCTGAGGCGGGCCGCCTTGAGGAGGCTCTTCGTTATTGGGAGAGCCAGCCCCTGGAGGATTCTGAGCTTCAGGCAGAGGCCGGTTTCAGCATATACGACGCGGTCTATTTTGAGCGCGGCTATTGCGAAGAGGTTGAGTTCCTGCTGGACAGGCTGATCGGGCTTGTAGACACGGCGATGGGGGAGAAGGGAGAGAGCCTGTCGCTTCTGAACCAGGCAGCCTGGTTCAGGGCATTGCGGGGAAAAGATCTCGGGATGGCGCTTACTTTCGCACGGAAAGCTCATGAGCTCGATTGCAGGAACCAGGCCATCCTCAATACGCTGGGGTGGGTTCATTTTCGAAGATCAGAAACGAAGGAGGCCTTTAAGTTTCTCCGCTCAGCCGTCTCCGATCCGGACTATCTCGATCAGCTTTGCGATGAAGCTGGAGAGGACTTTGATCTACTCTCCTACCTTGGACTTCGTTCTTCGAGTTTTTCTCCCAATTACGCGGCTCATTATCTCTACCTTGCCCTGGCCTATTGGGAGATCGGGCAGCAGGAAAATTCCCGAGAGATGATCCGTCGCGTTCACCGGTATTCCTATGGAGGACGCATGCTTTTGCGTCACGAGCGGAGGCTTCTTGGCGATCTCGAAGAGACCCTCGGCAACAGCCTGCGCGGGCCTGCCGGCTTTTTCCAGAGACGCCCCAGCCCCTTCAGAAGGTGATCTGTTTGAAGGCGGCCGCCTGGTTGCGGATGGCAGGCTCTGTCGCCAGGCGCTCGATGGATGATGCCCCGAAGAAGCCATCGATTGAGTTGGTGTTCTGAAGGATGTACTGGGCATCGGATGGCTCGCTGATGGGGCCTCCGTGACAGAGTACGATCACGTCCTCCCGGACCTCTTTCGCCGCCGAGGCCATGGCATCGATGATGGCCGGGCAGTCCTCAAGACCTAGCGCGGTGCTCGCTCCGATGGAACCCTTGGTGGTCAGGCCCATATGAGGAACGAGGATATCCGCTCCGGCCGCCGCCATATCGGCTGCCTGGGAGGGTTCGAAGACGTAGGGGGAGGTCAGCAGGTCGAGCTCGTTGGCCTTGCGCACCAGCTCGACCTCGAGTCCGTAGCCCATGCCGGTTTCTTCGAGGTTCTGTCGCAGCCTGCCATCGTAGAGTCCTACGGTTGGGAAATTCTGGATGCCGGAGAAGCCCATCGTTTTCAGTTCGGGAAGAAAAACATCCATCAGCCGAAAGGGGTCTGTTCCGCAGACGCCGGCAAGTACCGGCGTGTCCTCGATCACCGGCAGCACCTCGCTGGCCATTTCCTTGACGATGGCGTTGGCATCGCCGTAGGGGAGGAGGCCCGCGAGGGAACCTCTTCCCGCCATGCGGAATCGCCCTGAGTTGTAGATGATGATCAGGTCGACCCCTCCCTGTTCGCAGAACTTGGCGGAGATACCCGTTCCGGCGCCGGCTCCGATGATGGGTATTTTCTTTTCAATCTGGGACCGGAGCCGTGTGAGTATTTCGCCGCGTTCGATAGCCATGAGGTCAGTTAACCGCCTGTTTTTTCACCAGTTGATTCCAGGTTTGTTTCGACATGTGAAACAGGTTCGCACAGTTGCCGGGTTCTTTCAACGAACTCAAAAGACGTCCTTGCCTGAGGGCTCTCAGGCGGGGTTGGCATCCGACTCGTTGATCAACTCAATCAGCCTCCGCGCGGCGGCCTCGGCGAACTCGGGATCGTTGATGTGGAAGGGCAGCTCGATGATCTCCGCATCTCCACTGTTTCTACGAATGGATTCAAAGAGAGTCTCACGGGCCTCCGGATCATCAAATGCCTCTCCCTCTTTGTCGATTGCCGAGACGCCGGCCAGGGGCAACAGGATGGCCGCCGGACCCTTTGCCGCATCGACCTTGGCGGCGATCTCGTCTCCCAGCTTCCCGCATTCATCGGCAGTGGTTCTCATCAGGGTCACTGTCGGATTGTGCTTGTAGAATTGCCGGTCTTCAAAGCCGGGAGGGGTAACGTTCGAAAAATTGACCATGTCGGTGGCTCCTACAGAGACAACCTGGGGAATTCCGCGAGAGCCTGCGGCTGTCAGGCGGCCCGGGCCAGCGCCCAGGATCCCACCGACCAGCTCATCCGCCAGCTCCGTGGTCGTCAGGTCCAGAACGGCGGTGAAATAGCCATCCTCGATGAGACCCTCCATGGTTTTTCCGCCTGTTCCGGTCGCATGAAAGACGATCACCTCGAAGCCTGCCTCCTCGAGAATCCTGCGGGCCTCTGTTACGCAGGGGGTCGTCACTCCGAACATGCTGGCCGCGATAAGCGGCCGCGAGGATTCCACCTCCCTTTTCCCTGCGGCCATCGAGCTCACGGCATTGGCCGCGTTGCGGAGAATCGCGGCGGAGATCCGGTTGATGCCGGCGATGTCGACAACGGAATACATCATCGTGATGTCCCTGGTTCCCACCCAGCCGGAGACATCTCCGGAGGCGAGAGTCGATACGAGCACCTTCGGGAACCCGACGGGAAGGGACTGCATGGCGGCGGCTCCGATGGTCGTATTGGCCGACCCACCCGCGGCGATGATTCCATCTATTTGAGAGCTGGTGAAGAGCTCGCGAACGAGAGCCGCGGCGCCCCGGCTCATAATCTCCATAGCCTGGCCTCGGTCGCTTCTTGCGATCAGTTTTTCGAGGGAGGAGCCTCCCGCCCTGGCGACGGCTTCGCGCGCGGTGTTCGCCTCGAAGGCGGGCGGCCCGAGAACCCCGGTGTCGATTACCCATGCGCCGCTTCCACCCGCCTCGATCACATCCCGCAGGTAGGCCATCTCCTCACCCTTGGTGTCGAGACACCCTACTATCGCTATGGTGACGCTCATGAGTCTTTTCCAGTGATCATTGACGGGAAATCTAACACCCGGGGAACACCCATGAAAAGAGGGCTGCAGGCAGGGGCGCTTGATTGCTGCGAAAAGAGTATGCCATACTCGGCCCCGGCCGGTTGACCCTATCGGGCAACTGGGTGTATTTTCATTTTCCAATCTCTCGCGAGGAAGGCCTCCACTCCACTCCATGTCGGAATCTCCAGCCACTATCGAGAAGACCAGGGCTGCCGTGGCCCGCTACTTCGAGTCGGCGCTTCAGAAGCACCGAGCAGGAGAGGATCCTTTCAAGGTTGTCGGTTCCTACGCAACTGACATGGATGGTGTCCTGGCAGATCTTTTCGAGCGGCAGTTTGCCGCAGGAGAGGACATCTCCCTGGTCGCGGTAGGAGGCTACGGCCGTCGCGAGCTCTGTCCCTACTCAGACCTGGACATTCTCATTCTTCGAGAGTCGCGGGCCCATGATGCTGAGATTCAGAGGTTCGTCACCCTCCTCTGGGATTGCGGTTTTGACCTGGGTCATTCCGTCCGGACCCTGGCTGAATGTTACGAGTACATGGTCGACAATCCCATCACCGGCGCGACCCTGTTGGAGAACAGCCTGGTCGCGGGCAGCAGGCGGCTGTACAAACGGTTCCTCTCCAGCGTTGTTGACAGGTACCGCCGCAAGGAAGGCTCAAAGTTTGCGGCCAGCAAGATTGAGCAGATCCAGGGATCGCTGGATACCGAGGGGCGGACCATCTATCTCCTGGAGCCTCATCTCAAGGATGGGGTCGGGGCTCTTCGGGATATTCAGCGCGTTCTCTGGGTGGAAAACATTCGCAATGGCAGCATCGGATTCGAGGGATTCAGCCCGAAGAGCGTTGTTTCTCCCGAGCGGGTCATCAGCCTGCGAGAGGCCTATGTCTTCTATCTCAGGGTGCGCTGCGAACTGCATTTTCTGACCGGCGGAAGACAGGAGATACTCGAAGATGAATCTGTTCGGCAGGTGGCGAAGAATCTCTTCTACGATGGGGATGGCCGCCATTCGGTCGAAGGACTCATGGCTGACTATTTCTACCATGCGCGTAATACCTACCAGTTCTTGAAATACTATATAGAGGCCTCAGGGAGCCTGTCCCTGGGCCAGCGGCTCAAGCGCAGGTTCTTTGTCGACCCGGTCGGCTCCTATCTGAAGTTTTACAACGGCAAGCTCTACCTGCGGGTTGAGCCTCCGGCGGAATCTATAGCTGAGGAGATCGTCGGTTTCTTTGTTGAGGCGCATCGTCTCGATTGTCCTCTCAGCCAGGAATTACGTGAATGGATTCGCGACCGGCTGGCGGATGACAAGATCGATTTCACGCGCTCGATGGTCATCAACCGGGTGTTGCTGTCGATTCTTCGAGAAGAATCCGGCGTCTCCAAGGTTCTTCGGGGGATGCGGCGGACCGGGGTGCTCAGCAGGATCATTCCCGAGTTTTCCAGGTTGGAGGGATTAGTTAATTTCGGCGGTCATCATCACTACACTGTTGATGAGCATACCCTGAGGACACTCGAGAAGCTGGATTCGCTTCAGCGAGAGGATGTGACGGAAGAGGGCCGCCCCTTTCGGGAGATCTTCCAGAGCCTTCGGGACCCGGTCCCTCTGCGCCTGGCCCTGCTTCTTCATGATATCGGTAAGGCCTTCGAGGGAAACCACGAGGTCAGCGGATCGGACGCTGCCGGGCTCATCTGTGAGCGTTTTGGCCTGGCTGAAGAGACGGCGGACACGATTGAATTCCTGGTCTACCGTCATCTGCGGATGTTCAAGGTCTCCGAGCGCCAGGATTATTCCGAGGCCGGTGTTATTGAATCCTTCGCCCGCCTCGTTGGCTCCGAGGAGAGACTCAAGATGCTCTACCTGATGACCTATGTGGACATCAGCAGCGTTGGTCCGGGAGTCTGGACCGGCTGGAAAGGAGCGCAGCTTTCGGAGCTCTACGGGCGTACGCTGGAGTATATGAGGGGAGGTGAGCCCCTCGAACAAAATCTCGAAGAGGAACTCGCGGCCTCCGGGCTCGAGGCGGAAGCCATGAGCCGAGTGAAGGAACATTGCGAGTCGATCGGGACGCCTTCTTATCGACGAGAGATTGTTCCGGAGAGAATGCTGGTTCATGTCGATATGGTGGCCGCGTTGCAGGAGACGGGGGAGGCGCAGATTCGACAGGACAGCTTCCTTGATTTTCACGAGATCACGATCTGCTGGGAGGACCGCAATGGCCTGGTCTCAGATATTACAGGGGTTCTCTACTCCGAGGGTCTTAACGTGCTGGGAGCCAGGGTCTTCTCTCGAAGTGACGGGGTGGCTGTTGACCTGTTCCATGTAGAGGTCGCAGATGAGACCGGGGTACCCGTAAAGTCGAGAATCGAGAATATCCGCGCGAAGTTGGAGGCGGTGACCGCGGGCGAGGAGGATGTTGAGGTTCTCATCGAGCGTTGGCGGAAGACAAATCGCTACAGCCCCATGTTGAAGCACCCGCGTCCGCTCTACGGCCCCTCGGTAAAGTATAATAATTCGATCTCGGAGACCTGTACCGTGATCGAGATCAACGCGGGAGATCGCACAGGACTCTTGCACGACGAGGCCAGCGTTCTCAGTCAACTCGGCCTGGATGTACGCGCGGCGAAGATCTCGACGATCGCCAGCCGCGCCCGGGGCGTTTTTTACGTTCTTGATTCTGATGGAAAAAAGATCGAGAGCCGAGAGCGAATGGCCAGGATAGAGAAAGAGCTGATCGCGAGGGTCAAGATGCCCCCTCCAGGCGGGGGTTAATGACTTGCCCCTGGCGAGCCTGCGGATTATGTTGGGGATGGTTTGTATGGCGCGTTAGCGTCGCCTCAAGCTCCTGCAAGCGGGCTTGACTGGTCTCGGAGGTTTTTAGAAAGGCAAGAGCAGGCTCCGATGAAACTTATAACTGCAATTGTTCAGCCGGCGCGGCTGGAAGCCGTCAAGGAGGCTCTCAGTAAGGTTGAGGTTTTTCGCCTGACGGTGGGTGATGTCAAGGGGCTCGGGAGACAAAAGGGCCACACCGAGGTCTATCGGGGTCACGAATACGAGGTGAACCTGTTGCCCAAGGTCCGGCTTGATATAGCTGTGAACGAGGAGTTTGTTGAGCCAACCATCGAGGCGATTATCCGCGGAGGGCGAACCGGTCCCGAAGGTACCATCGGCGATGGCAAGATCTTTGTGCAGGCGCTCGAGGATGTCATCCGGATCAGGACCGGGGAGCGAGGCTCAGAGGCCATCTGAGTCGGGAGGGGTTCGTTCGTTCCGTCGAGGGTCTGCCTTCTGGCCCGCTTGAGGGACGACGTGGATTCTCAGCCAGGGGCAATGGGGCTTGGCAGGGGAGCACAGAGCTGTTGTCCTGGTCGTGTGCTTCAGGCCGCAGGGTTGGAGGTCTCTTCTGTATCACCCATCTCGGCTACCGGCGGGGTCGGCATCGAAGCTTCGGTTCGGCCATTCGCTCGCGGCAGTGCCTCTTCACCAAGCAGTTCCTTGAGCAGGCTGTCGAGGTCTTCGCCCTGCATGACCTCCTTCTCAAGGAGGGTTTCCGCTATCCGGTTGAGGCAGATCCTGTTGGTCTCCAGGATCGTCATAGCCTCTTCGTTGGCGCTTTTGATCAGCTTCTTGACCTCATCGTCGATATCCTGGGCCGTCTTCTCACTGAAATTGCGCTCTTCCTGCGTCATATCTCTGCCAAGAAACACCTGCTGGTTATCTTTTCCGTAGACGACCGGCCCGAGTTTTTCGCTCATACCGAAACGACAGATCATGCTCCTGGCAATATGGGTCGCGCGTTCAAGGTCGTTTGAGGCTCCGGTGGAGAGTTCCTCAAAGACGAGGAGCTCGGCAGCCCTGCCGGCGAGGAGCCCCTTGAGCCTGTCGAGGAGGTCTGGCTTGCTTGTCAGGTAACGGTCTTCTTCAGGGGTCTGCATCGTGTAGCCAAGAGCGGCGTGACCGCGGGGAATGATCGATATTTTTCTGACCGGGTCAGCGTTCTCGCACAAGGCGGCGACAAGGGCATGCCCGGCTTCGTGGTAGGCCACCTTCTCGAGCTCTTCTTTCCCGAGCTTCCTGCTGCGGCGCTCCGGGCCGGCGATCACGCGTTCAACAGCTTCGTCCAACTCCGCCTGGGTGATCTCCGTGGCGTTCTTCCTGGCCGCCATCAGGGCGGCTTCGTTGAGAAGATTGGCGAGATCCGCTCCGGTAAAGCCGGAGGTGTTCGCGGCGATCAAGGCGAAGTCGACGTTGTCTGCAAGAGCCTTGTTCTTGGCGTGAACCTCGAGGATCGCTTTTCGGCCCTCCAGGTCGGGCGCATCGATGACGACCTGGCGGTCAAATCTTCCCGGTCTCAAGAGCGCGGGGTCCAGGACGTCCGGACGATTGGTCGCGGCCAGGAAGATAACTCCCGAGGTCGTGTCAAAGCCGTCCATCTCGACAAGCAATTGGTTCAGAGTCTGCTCCCTCTCATCGTGACCTCCGCCGAGCCCGGCGCCGCGATGACGGCCGACCGCATCCAACTCGTCGACGAAGACGATACAGGGAGCCTTGCTCTTGGCCTGCTCAAAGAGATCTCTTACCCGTGAGGCTCCGACTCCAACGAACATCTCGACGAAATCAGATCCGCTGAGTTGGAAGAAGGGTCTTGCCGCTTCGCCGGCAACCGCGCGGGCCATGAGGGTTTTGCCGGTGCCGGGAGGGCCGACGAGAAGCATCCCCTTGGGCATCCTGCCGCCGAGGGTCTGGTATTTTTCGGGCGACTTGAGAAAATCGACGACTTCCATCAGCTCCATCTTGGCCTCCGGGCAACCGGCGACATCAGCGAAGGTTACCTTGTCGTCGGACTCTCCCGCCATCTTTGCGCGGGTCTTCCCGAAGGACATAGCGGTTCGCCCCATCTGGCCGGATTGGCGCATCATCATGATCCACAGGAAGATGATCAGGCCGAAGGGGAACACCCAGATGAGCATGCTGGACCAGAACCCGGAGGATGAGACGATCTTCGTCGGGATGTTTTTTTCCTGGAGAAGATCGAGGATTTCTTTTCTCTTCTGCGGGTTCCTGATCGCGGGGGTGGTGAAGCGAAAGGGCTCTCCGGGGGGAAGCTTGTTTACGAAGGGGGCGCGGGTAATGTCGAGCTTGTCGTTGCCGCCTTCTTTTGGTTTCTCGGTCTCGCCTTTGCTTGCCGGGGCGACAGAGGAGGACTTGTAGTCATCCGGGATCTGCATCACACCGACAAATTCTTCGTCCTCGAGCTGAACCCATTTCAAGTGTCCCGCCTCAAGGTGCTCGAGGAACTGGTTCAGGTCGGCTTCATTCTTATTTTTCGACAGGAAGATGCTCAACATGATGACTGCGAGCATCGCGATGAGGCCGATCTGGAAGATGTTCAGGCCGGATTTTCGTGCAGGCGAGTCCGGATCCTTGGGCTTCAGACCGGAGTCTTCCTGTTTGTCGTTCTTTTCTGCCACTTTTTTACCCGGGATCTGCAAAAATGCCGTGGGATTCTCCCGCTGTAACTTCCAGCGGACGCGTTCAGACGGTAATCGAGTCATGATATCATAACCCGCTATGAGTATTCACGCTAACTGCCCCGGACCCGGTGAAAGTTTGCTCGTTGATTATCGGTATTCGGTGTCGGTCCAGGAAATCCTGGTCGGGTTACGGCAGGAGGGGAGTCTTGAAAATCTTCTCTGGTTGCTGGAGCATCCGCCAACGATCACCCTGGGAACCTCCGGCGGCTCAGATCACCTGCTGCTGCCGGTAGAGGATCTCGAGGCCGGTGGAGTGGCCGTTGTCCAGACTCCAAGGGGAGGCGATATTACCTGCCACGAGCCTGGGCAATTGGTCGGCTATCCTGTTGTTGACCTGGATGACACGCCCTGCCGTAGAGATATCCATCTCTACCTGCGCGCTCTCGAAGACGGGATTATCGGAGTGTTGGGCCGGCTTGGCCTGGAGGGGGTCCGGATCGAGGAGCGGACAGGTGTCTGGATCGCCGGCTCTGCGCCGCGAAAGATCGCCGCCATGGGAGTGCGCTGCAATCGCTGGATTACCTCACACGGTTTCGCGCTCAATTTCAGGAATGACCTCAGGGGTTTCGGCGCCATCGTTCCCTGCGGGATTTCCGATGCGGGAGTTACGAGTCTTCAACAGGAACTGCCCGCCGACAGGCTGCCTTCGCACGAGGAGCTTCGCGCCCTGGTGCACGAAGAGCTGCAGCGTTGCCTGGGCCTGCCGCTACGGCTCGCGGTGGGCGGCGGGATCGCCGAGCTCCATCGAGCTCTCAGCGAGGAGCGGGTCTTCGAGCCGTCGCTCTCAGAGCCTCGCGGTCTGGAGTAAGAACCGGATACGCGACAGGAACCGGGCTGCGATGAAGCCATCGATGGCTCGATGGTCACAGGACAGCGTCACCCTGAGTATCGGCCTGGATACGAATCCATCGCCGATCGGAACCGCCTCCTGGTGAATTCCTCCAACGGCAAGGATGGCCGCCTCCGGAGGGTTGATGATGGCGGTAAAGGACTCGATACCGAACATCCCCAGGTTGGAGATCGTGAAGGTGCCCTGGCCGCTGCCGGTGAGCTTGCCCGCCCTGGCCTGCTCGATGACTTTCCCGGTTTCGGTCGCGAGAGTTTCCAGGTCGTGGGCCTGGGCGCCGAGGACGACCGGCACCACCAGGCCGTCGTCATTGCCGACGGCGATGCCCAGGTTGATGTCCTCGGGATACTCGATGTGATCTTCTGCCACACGGCAGTTGACCCCGGGCTCATCGGTCAGGGCCAGCACGCAGGCTCTCAGGACGAGGTCATTGATCGTTACCCGGATACCGTCGGAGGCCAGGGAGGTCTTCAACGCCAGGGTCTCGGAGATGTCGATCGCGATGGTCGTATAAAAATGAGGAATGGTACTCTTGGAGTGCTGGAGAGCCTTGGCGATGGCTCCACGCATACCGTCGAGGGCCACCTTCGCGGGAGGCCTCTCTACAGGCTCGGGGTAGGTGAGCTGCGCGGCCGTCGCGGCGCCGCCCGTCTGTCCATTTGTCGGCGCCTGCTCGACATCTCGCTTGAGAATCCGGCCGCCAGGGCCGCTTCCCTCCAGGGAGCGGATGTCAACTCCGCGTTCTGACGCAAGACGCCTGGCCAGCGGCGAGGCGGCGACCCGCCTGCCGTCATCCAGTCTCGGGGCGGGCTGGCGGACGATTGTCACCGAGGCAGCGTCTCCGGCCGCCGCCGCTTGCGGCGACGAGCTCTTCTTTTCCCCCTCGGTCTTCGCCGCCTTCAGGGGACGGGGCTTTTCAGCGGGCGCGGGAGCCGGCGCTTTTTCTTCGGTTTCGTTCGATTCTTCCGCCGGCTTCTCATGCTGGCTTCGCAGGGTATCGAGATCAATTTCTTCATCAGGCTCGCCGATGACGCCGATGACGGTCAGGACGGGAACGGTCTCGCCCTCCTGGTGCGCGATCAGGCGCAGGATGCCCTCCTCTGTCGCCTCGACGTCAAGATTGGCCTTGTCCGTTTCAATTTCGAGCAGAGGCGCGCCTCTCTCCACGGGGTCACCTTCTTTTTTCAGCCAGGTGACGATCTTGCCCTCGGTCATGCTCTGTCCGGCTTTGGGCATCAGGATTGGGTGGGCCATTTTTTTCCGCTCTCTGGGGTGATTTTCCGCAGGAGGGATTATCTACGAATCGAAGACTTCGGGCGAAGTAAAAAGATCTTCGACTCTTGCCCTGCTCAACTTTTCATGGGCGGCTTCAATGAGCGCGCAAATGACGGCGGCCTCTTTTGCCGGCGGGATGTCTTTTTTCCAGATGCATTCCAGGGTCGTCGCGGGGTCTGCCGCCGAGGGGGCGAGATAACGGAGCGCAGCCGCCGCCGCGATGGCAAAGCGCGGCATGTCCACCCCGGTTTCGATGCCCAGGCGGAGTGTTCCAACGAGCCGGTCGTTCCACCCCAGCTTTCTCTCGGGGTCTCTGGCCACCCTGGCCACCAGGTCGCCGAGGTGCGGGTTGAGCATCCTGGGGATGAGCTCGGCGGCGTATTCGGCAAAGCCCTCCGGGGTGAAGAGCTCATCAAGACCCGAGTGCCTGCGGAGCAGGGCCGCCCCGGCCTCGTCGACAAGGGCGCGCTCGAGGAAAGCAACCGCGCCGGGAACGAGGCGGAGCTCATCCATGCGGGTCTTTCCGAGAAGGCTGGCCAGGTAGGAGCCCATGGCGTGGACGCCATTGTGTCCGTAGAGCTTCGCTTCCTCGTAGGGCAGCAGTTCTCTCCTGGTTTCGAAGCTCGCGAAGGCCGGCCGCCAGCCGGGCGCGTTATTTCCGCTCGGGGTTGAAACAAGAATCCGGTTGAATTTCTCTACCAGGATAGCGGAGTCGTGTCCCGGAGCCAGCCGCGCTATTCCCCTGGCGGTGATCTCTTCCGGGTTGGAGATGATGCCGCTCATTTTTCCGATCACCGTATTCACGAATGCAATTCTCTCGTCGAAGAGCCGCTGGGGAAGTCCAGCCTCTGCGCGTACGGCCTCCTCAAGGATCTCCGCGGCCCGATTGTTGTTCTCGGCCGTATAGACCATCAGCGGGGTCTCCCTCTCTGATCGCAGAGCCTCGGCCAGAAGTCCCCGGATGCTGCCGGCTCCCCCGGCGGTGTAGATGTCTACCGAGGGCACAGCCGTGGCGGCCTCGCTGGAGCGGACGAGTCTCTCTACGATCAGTTCCCGGTCGGTCGCGGAGTTTGGATTCAGGATCTCTACGGGCCCCAGCTCGACCGTCTCGATTCCATTTTCATGGGCGACGTTTACCGTGAAGAGTCCGCCGTTCTGTCGAACTCTCTCTACCAGGGGCTCCGATATTTCACAGACAGCTACCTGTTCGAAGGCGTTTTTCCGCAGAGCCTCAAGGGTGAAGAGCCCGGCCTGGATTGCTCCGAATCCGAAACCGGTAAACAGGCCGTCTGGCTTTCCGCTGGTCATGGATTCGATCCTAACATGGACAGAGAATCCGTGGGTAAGTTCAACTCCGGGCGACTTTCCGCCATCAGGGGGCTCGGATGTGGCCGAGGCGTCGGCGACGGTGTAGATTAAGGCGGGTTGAGGCCGCGGTTCGTTTCACCATACCGGGAGCGTATTCATGCAGAAGAATGACCGAAGTACAGCTTGCGATGGCAGGGGGTTCGTCAGTCGGAGGGGGCTTCTCGCGGGAGCCGCCCTTGCAGGCGGCAGCCTCTTCCTCGGACCCGGCGGGACCGCGCTCGGAAGGGTTCTCGCGCAGAGGTCAAGACCCCTGCTGAAGATCGGCCTCATGACGGACCTGCACTATGCGGAGAAGGCCACCGCGGGCAGTCGTCATTACCGTGACTCCCTGCGCAAGATTCGCCCGGCGGTAGACCATTTCAACGGGGTGAAGGCGGACTTCGCGGTCGAGTTGGGAGATTTCGTCGATGAGGCTCCCACGATTGAGAAAGAGCTCGACTATGTACGCAAGATCGAGGCGGAGTTCTCCCGCTTTAAGGGAGACCGCCATTACGTTCTCGGGAACCATTGCGTCTCCAGGTTGAAGAAGGAGGAGTTTCTCGCGAGCTGCGGGCAGCGGAAAAAGTCGAAGCGCGCCTACTATTCTTTTGACCGGGGCGAGTTCCACTTCGTCGTTCTAGATGCCTGCTTCCGGGCCGATGGAGTTTCCTACGGACGAAAAAATTTCAAGTGGACCGATACCGAGATTCCGCCCGAGGAGAGAAAATGGCTGGCCGCAGATCTGAAGAAGACGGGAAAGCCGACCATTGTCTTTGCCCATCAGCGTCTCGATGTGGGGGGGAATTACGGGGTTCGCAGTGCCGCGAAGGTGAGAGAAATTCTTGAAGGTTCCGGCCGAGTGCTGGCGGTTTTCCAGGGACACAACCATGTCAATGATCACAAGGTCATCGGTTCTGTGCACTATGTGACGCTGGCGGCTCTCATCGAGGGAGCTCTTTCAAAAGGCAACAATGCCTGGAGTGTCCTCGAGGCACATCCGGAAGGCGTCCTGAAGATCGATGGCTTCCACCAGCAGAGTGACTATCGCCTGGCGAAAGGGTGATTTTTCCAGGTCGTTGCCCGCGGCGGATCGGGTCAGTTTCGCTCCGGCAGCTCCGGGACAGGCTCGACCTCCGGGCAGGGGGCGGGGAGTTCGCCGTGCTTGAGGTGGTGTAGCTTCGGGGTGCCGCCGGCCGGGAAGAGGACGATCAGGAGGTTATCGTAGGCGCTTCCACTGATGCGGATGCTTTCGTGTCCGGGTACACAGAGACCCGTGAGGATCTGGTGCAGGGTGAAGCTGTGGTGCGAGAGGATGGCGTTGGAGCCCTGCGGCAGGGACCGGACATAATCGACCACGGCGTTGATATCGCCAATTTTCTGGAAATCGTCTTCGGTTACTCCGTAGCTCTCCGCCAGTGGAGTGATGGTTTCGATGGTTCTGCGGAGCTCGCTGGTGATAAAGCAGGAAAGCTCGGCGTTGGCCAGCATCTGGGCCAGGAGCCGCGCCCGCCGCTGGCCGGCCTCGGTCAATCCAGGATCATTTCCCGGTCCCTTCTCAAAATGCCTGGTGACGTAGAGGGTGGTTACCGGACGCGATTCCGGCAGGGGGGGCGGAGGCTCACCACCGGAGAAGAGGAAGGTCAAGAGGTAGACGGCATCGGTGATGTTGACCATTCCGTCGGCGTTGACATCTCCTCCGCTGGCCGGGGCAAGATCGATGGCCAGCGCGATCCGATCCTGGTAGCGGATGCAGACGCCGGCCAGGAGGCCGGAGAGGAATATGAACAGGATGGCCAGGTATTTTTTCATTTCGTGTAAGCCATTCGAGAAACGAATGAGACCCAGGCATCTATTCTACATTTGCTCTACGAGCGTCTGTCTAAAAAATCGGGAATCTTGTGAGCGGGGTCTCAGCCTGTTGAGCCGGCGAAGAACGGGAGTTTAGAGGCGTTCTGCGGATGGACGAAAAGGCGCGGATTCTTTAGGATATCGGGCCTTTTACGAATTCAGTGGCGTTCAAAGAGAGCGAGGTCGGCAATGACGAACTTTCCAGTCCTGCTCGCCGGGCAGTGGAGAGAGGCTGATGCGGCGGGTTCTTTCCAGGCGATGGACCCTTCTACAGGAGAACCGATTGAGGGTGATTACCCCGTGAGCTCGAGAGCTGACCTGGAGGCCGCTGTCGAGGCCGCTGCCGGGGCAGCCGATGCGCTTCTCGATTTTGAGGCTGGCGCACGGGCCGCTTTCCTCGATGCCTATGCGGACAGGATCGATGCCAATGCGGATGAGATTGCCGGGATGGCCAGCAGGGAGACCGGCCTGCCCCTGTCCCCGCGGCTGCGGGATGTCGAGCTTCCCCGGACGACGGGACAGCTTCGCCAGGCCGCCGCGGCTGCGCGCGAGGGCACCTGGATGGAGGCGACCATTGATACAGAAACAGATATTCGCTCGCGGCTGGGGCCGCTTGGCGGCGCCGTCGCGATATTCGGACCGAATAATTTCCCCCTGGCCTTCAACGGTATCTCAGGCGGTGATTTCGCCGCCGCGATCGCGGCAGGGAATCCGGTCATCGCCAAGGCGCATTCGAGTCATCCCGGGACCTCCCGGCTGCTGGCCGAGCAGGCGCACGCCGCCCTGGAAGACGCGGGCCTGCCTCCGGCGACGGTGCAGATGCTCTACCGGCTCAGTCATGAGGATGGAGAGCTTCTCGTCTCCCATCCGGCGATTGGCGCCACGGGTTATACCGGCGCCCGTTCCTCCGGCCTCACCCTGAAGGCCGCGGCCGACAAGGCCGGCAAGCCGATTTATCTCGAGCTGTCGAGCATCAACCCCATCTTCATTCTCCCGCGCGCTCTCGAGTCGCGTGGAGAGGAGTTGGTTGGCGAGTATGTTACGTCCGTCCTGATGGGCGCCGGACAGTTCTGTACCAACCCGGGTATTACAGTGGTGGCCGCATCAGAGTCTTCGAGGCAGTTCATCTCCGGGGCGACGGCCGGTTTTGAAGAGACCGAGCCCGGCTGTCTTCTCGGTGAGAGGGTGGTCTCTGGTCTTGGTGAGTCGGTCGATGCGCTTGCGGCATGCGGGGCCGAACTGCTGACCGGCGGCGCTCCGGTGGATGGTGCTGGCTTCCGTTTTCAGAATACACTTCTCAAGGTTTCCGGCGAGAGCTTTCTCCGGCAGCCCGAGGCTCTGCAGCGCGAGGCCTTTGGCAATGCCGGGCTGATTGTCGAGGCCGCCGATGAGGCGGAGCTGATCGAGATCAGCAAGGTGTTTGAGGGGAACCTGACAGGCTCGATCTATTCCTGTGCCGAGGGTGGAGATGATGCTCTCTACGCCTCGATCGCCAGGAACCTGCGCAGTCGGGTGGGGAGGCTTCTCAACGACAAGATGCCCACCGGTGTGGCGGTCAGTTCGGCGATGAATCACGGCGGACCGTTCCCCGCCACTGGGCATCCCGGCTTCACGGCGGTTGGAATACCCGGCTCCATCCGCCGCTTCGCCGCGCTGGAGTGCTATGACAATGTTCGTGCGGACAGGCTTCCGGTGGAGCTCCGCGACAGGAATCCCGGCGCAGGCCTGTGCCGGCTGGTCGATGGGCGCTGGAGTGGAGAGGACGTGTCATGAAGAAGCGGGGTGTCTTCGAGATCCCTGGAGCGCGGAAGGCCAGGGCCGATGAGTAAAGAGAGAATCCTCTCTCTTCCGTGCTGGGGCTCAGGCGTTGAGCTCGAGGAGCTGCCCGGTGGAATCACCAACCGGAACTACAAGGTCAGCTGCTCCGCCGGAAAACGCATGGCGCGCGTTTGTGAGGACAGGAAGGTGCTGGGTATCGACCGGGCCAATGAGCGCGCCTGCCAGGCCGCGGCCGCTTCGATCGGTGTCGCGCCGGCAATCGTCTACCACGAGGAGGGGGTGCTGGTGAGCGAGTACATCGAGGGTCGAACCCTCGAGGACTCCGATGTGAAGGAGGAGGATACCCTGGCGAGGCTTGCCCGGCTGCTGCGAGGACTGCACGAGTCACGCGCCGAGCTTCGAGGTGAGCTGCTCTATTTCTGTCCTTTCCAGACCATCCGGACCTATGTCGGTAACGCGAAGGAACTGGGAGCCGTTTTGCCGGATCAGCTCGATGGCATCCTGGAGGATCTCGATGGCCTCTCGGAAGAGCTCGAGCCGTTCAGGCCGGCTCTCTGTCACAATGATGTGCTGGCGGCGAATATCCTCGATGATGGGGCAAGCCTCTGGCTGGTGGACTGGGAATATGGCGGCATGGGCAATCCACTGTTCGATCTCGCCGGGGTCAGCGGTAATTGCGGCCTGGGGCCAGGCGAGGAGAGGCTTCTGCTGGCGGCGTATTTCGGTGGTGAAGATCCGGCAGCTGCCCGGCAGGTCAGCATCCTGAAGGCCGTTTCCCTTCTGCGAGAAACCCTCTGGGCCTTGATCCAGACAGTGGCCTCCGACATTGATTTTGACTATGTCGCCTATGCGGCGGAGCTCTTCGAGGCCTACAGGCGGGCCCGGGAGGAGCTCAGGGGTTCTCGATGACCTCGAAGAGATAGCCCTCGGGGGTCTCGAAGAAGAAGCGCTGGTGAGGCGTCTCTCGCAGGGGTTCGACGAGGCGGGCGCCGTTGTCCACCAGGCGTTGCTTGAGTCCATCGAAGTCTTCGAGGTCATGAAAGAGAGCGATGTGGCGGCCGAACTCTTTCTCATGCGCTGAGATCTTGAAGTCGTCGACCCGCACCAGGTGGATCTGTTGTTCCGGGGCGATTTCCAGC
Organism: Planctomycetota bacterium; assembly: GCA_965659285.1. GTDB lineage: Bacteria > Planctomycetota > UBA8108 > UBA8108 > UBA8108 > UBA8108. The sequence goes on from CBFHWB010000044.1 coordinate 20,273, forward strand.
CAGCAGAGGTCGCGAGGCGAATTTTCCGGTGTTTCGATCTGCCTGTAGCCCATGGTGGCCTCGAAGAAGCCTCCCGTCTTTTGCGGGTCCGTGGTGGCCAGGGTGAAGTGCGCGAATGCCATGATGGTCTCTCAGTCTTTGTCTTTCGATGACGGGTCTTTGAGCCGGAAGCGGAAGTCGCAGTGGGGGGCTCCTTCCATGATGGTCTGCGAGCGCTCGAGCTCGAGCTCGGAGCTGATCCCTTCGCTCAGGGCGAAGTCCCTGTTGCAGGACAGCAGCCGGCCCAGCTCAGGGATCCCGAGCTCTTTGTAGAACTCCGCGAAGCGGCAGCGGGTCACGTTGAATTCATAGCGCGAGGCGTCCTGTTTGAGGACATCCATTTCAAGGGCATCTCCTTCGTTGAACCGAGGGAGCAGCGAGGTTATTTTTTCCATCGGCGTCCCTTCGAGCTCATTCGCGATGCCCTCGCCGGCTTCCCTGGCCAGCCCCCTTATTACCTTGCCCACCAGCTCGTGTGTTTTCTCTTTGCCGAGCTCTTCTTCGAAGGCGCGGATGATCGGCGCGAGAACCCCGGCCTCAATCTTTCTCTGTTCCAACAGGGGTAGATGTTTCATGGCCTGGCTGAGGGTTAACGGTTGATGGCCAGGGTTGTCGGGCGGGCCGTGATCTTCAGTCCGGGGATCGTGACCAGTCCGTCAGCAGCGGCTACTCCCTCGCCTTTCGCCTTGCCGAAAGACCATTTGAAGGCTTCGCCGGGCTTGATCCGCAGGTTCTGGATCCTGCGGATGGAGACATCCGCCATCGAGGATCCTGGTATCTCGAAGGCCGTCTCAAGTTGTTTCGCGGTCACCAGGAAGAGCGATATCCGGAGCTGATCGCTCTTGTCCTCCAGGTTCTTCCAGCGGAAGAACGCGTTGACCTGGCCGGAGGCCTTGTTGCGCACATCGTTCGGCCACGGCAGTTTATCGTTGGTCGAGGCCCTGGTGAACACGGGATAGGCTTCGTTCTTCCTGACCTCCAGCCAGTCGAAAGAGTTGATCAGGTCGTTGACCTTGCTGATTCTCGCGTGGTTGTTGGCGTGGCCGAAGGGCCCCCAATAGAAGAACAACGCGTAGTGTCGATCGTTCATGGACTTCGCGAAGAGGTCATGGCCGGCGGACCAGCCGTCGTTCTGGGCGGAATAGTTGATCACGACCGGGGGGTCGGGCAGCTTGACATCCTGTGGAACGGCCCGGGGAGGGAAGCCCATACGATGGGAGACGTGCTCAATTCCAGCGGGAACATTGGCCTTGATCGCCGCGAAGATATCGCCTCGGCGCATCCCGATTCCGAGCGTCCCGCTGCCGCCCATCGAGTTTCCGCAGAGATACACTCGGTTCTTATCGATCTGGTATTTTCTGATGACCCAGTTGACCGTGTCGATGACACGTTTTTCCACCGGGGCAGGGTTGGCCCCGGAGTTTTTCTTTGTGAGACGAGCATCTCTTCGATGCATGCCGCCCCACCACCAGTCGCCGCGGTTGGCACGGCAGTCGAGATAGAGCGCGTAGAAGTCATCCGGCGAGTGATAGATGTCATGATTGCCGACAGTACGTGTGCATTGCACACACGAGATGACATCGTGTCCGGCCGAATGAAGGACTACGTAAAGCCGCGCCTGTTCCCGGGCCTTCTTTGGATGGATCACGACAAACGTATCCCGCTGGGGGGCCTTGTATCCCCACCCTGGCCTTACCCCATGCTGGAAAACTTCCAGCTGTCTTCCGCCGGCCGTTGGGCTTTTGAGCCGCTTGCCTTTGTCCGTGAGGTCTTTCGATGGAGGCCAGTCTCTCTCTTGTGCGAAGAGCGGCAGCGATGCCGCCAGGAGAAGTGCGATCCATATTCGCTTCATTTTGATTCTTTCTCGTTGGCTGCAGGAAGAGGGGCGGCCCCTGCTTCGTTGCGCCCGGCCACGGTTACTCGGCTGGCTGCTGGTAAGCTCAGCTGTTTCTGAGCTCGGTGAGCGCGCCCTCTATCTGCTCTACCTCTGAGCTCAGGCGCTCCACCTCTCCGGGTTCGTCGGTCTGCTTCTTCGCGCCTGCGAGTTGCCTTCTCAGGCTGTCCAGCTTCTTTCTCAACACCTCGATCTTCTTCTTGGTTTTTTTATTCACGGTCAGGCTTGGCTCCAGGTAAAGGGTTTATTCCCTCTGCGGTCATCGGCTAAAGTCTTGCTCAGGCAGCGAGAGAAACTTGTTTTCAAAAGTAACTCCAATAGTTTGGGTCGAGACCCGGTGATTCCTAAGAAGCTCTACAAGATCGGCGAGGTCATGCGGTATACCGGTCTTACTCGTCAGACCATCCACAACTATACGACCTTCGGACTTATAACAGAAGCCGAGCGTACAGAGTCGGGTCACCGTTTGTACAGCGAGAAGGTGTTTCCCAGGATCGAGAGGATCATCAAGCTCAAGGACGAGGGTCGGAGTCTCCGGGAAATCGTCAGCATTCTTAACGGGTGAAAGCGGATCTCTCCTGGCCGGAGAAACTCCCTTGGCGGGGGAGTCCTTCCTCTCCTCGTCAAAGGCCGTTGATGGTCCGATAATTCTTGTTTCGGATCGATTTCATATCGATCCCGACTCAGCTGGTCGTTTTCGAGGCCCAGGGGGCTGCCCCGGCACCAAAGTCACAAGGGATAGTGGCTTATTTATCTCTCCACAACACTCTATTGTGCTTTGAAACAGCGTGTTTTAAGGGGCAGCAAGGAATTCGTAACTACTTTTATTTAAATAGCTTGGATAAAATCAAATTCCGAAAATGTGCTTTACATTTTATAAACCAATTTTTATATTCGGCTCTACCTGACTGGGGCGGAACATTTCGGATGTTCTGACTCCCTTGGGACGCGGCCACAGGAGAGTTAGCCGTTTGCTCGAGAAATGAAGAGAAAGAAACCAACCCCTCCACCGGTCAGGGGACAATGGGGTTCGGGGCGGCCAGCAAGGGGCCTGTCGCGAGTCCCGAAGGATGGAATGTGGAAAAGGAAATAATGCAGAGGGGAGGACGAACCCGGTCAGTTAACTGCCGTGTCTGTCCAATGTTATTTCCTTTTCCTTTCTTTTTCCCGGTCATCGCCGGGAGCGCCGTTCACCAGGATGGGATGAACAGCAGGACATGAGAACCGGGCAAGGGGACTGAGCAGGGAAAATTGAGCACTTTGTGGCGGAATTGGAGTTCGGGTCAGCGGATATCAGTCGTGGTCGTTTTCACCACGCTGGTGAGCTTGCTCCTGTGGAGCTACACGGCCGGGAGCACAGAGACCTGGAAGGCGCTGTTCGAGGCCAGGCTGGGGCGCAATTCCGATGAACTGCGCGAGCTTCTCTCCCGGCTGGATACAGAGGAGATCCCCTGGCGGCTGAATCAGAAAACCGATGGACGTAAATTCGATATCCAGGTTCGTCCGGGAGATGACTATAAAAAAGCCCTTCTGCTGGCCGCTGAAAACGGCCTGATCGATGAGGAGGGGGACTCGGAGGGCCAGGGGCTCTTCGGCGGCGGACTGACTGATACTCCGGAGAGGGCTCGCCTGAGGCTGGAGCAGGTAAAGATTCGCAAGGTGGAGAAGGCCATTCGCTGTCACCCCGGGATCTCCTTTGTCGACCTGGTGATCAAGCATGGAAAGTCCGGCAGGTTTGCAACCGATCGAGACACTCCCGATACGGCTGTCGTTCTCCTTCGGATGAAGGATTCAACCGTTCGCCTGGTGACGAGAGAGGCGGAGACGATCCGCAAGCTGGTCAGCAGCGCGTTCGCCATCGAGGTCGAGAGGATCCAGATTGTCGACAGCAATATGCGGGATTACCCCGGCGGCCCGGATGGCCTTGCCGAGGCCATGGCCCGGGATCTGCGGGCCGAGGTGCAGAAAGACATCAGCGAAGTCATCGAGGGGCTCTACCTTGGCGTCTTCGCAAAGGAACAATTCCGCCTGGGGGTCATCGTTGATGACATCGCTGTAGATGGTCCGAAGGCCGGGGCGACTGTTCCCGCCACGGAAGAGGAAGCATCCGGCGAGGTTGTCGGGGCCGCCGAAACAACTGGTGAGCCTCAACCCGGTACCGCCAACCTGAAGCTGAAGTACCGCGCTACGGTGAGCCTCGTTCTTGATATCGGCGCGGTCAAGGAGGTTCTGGCTCGGCGGGATCAACTCCTTGAGGGCGAGGAGAAGCCTGCCTTTGCAGATGGCTTTGCGGGCCGCCTCAAGGCCTTCGAGCGTGAGCAGGAGGAGTTCCTGGCTCGCCAACTACCGCTGGACAACGCCCGGGTGACAGTAAAGACAGAAGCTTTTTTCAGGACGGAAACAAAGGAAGCCGGGGCGCCCTCATTTATCGCCGGCCTTTTTGAGAAGGATTGGAAGCTCGGTTCGCTTTCGGATGTATCCATCTACGCCATCTACGCCGGAGGCGGGTTTGTAATGACCTTGCTGGTCTACTGCCTCTTCAAGTTAAGGGCGAGAAGGAAGCGAGGCCTTGAACTGGAACTGGAGGCTTCGAACCGCACTGTTGCATGCCGGGAGACCCTGGGCGCGGTAGAAAGAGCCGGAAGGCTTGCCAGGAACACTCCGGAGGTCTCTTCGGCGGTGGTGAAGATGTGGTTGAGCGAGGGTCTGGACCCGGTAGTTGAAATGTCAAATCCGGCGGGAACCGTGGCCGGGAACTGACGCAAGCTGTCTGCGGCGGGAAATTAAGAGAAAGAGATCGGGTTAGATTCATGAGTATTCCAGTCACCCTCGAGTTGGGAGGCGGCGTCGAGTCCGCGAGCGATTCCGAGATCCTGACCTTTTCGAGGCTTTCGGGCTTGAGGAAGGTCGCGGTTTTGTTTCGTTCGCTGGCACTGCAGGACGAGGCCTCCGCCCGGACCCTGTTGGGGTCTCTCAACAGCATGGAGCAGGTCAGGATCAAGGAGGAGCTTGATTCCATGGGCGTCCTCGGAGCGGATATGGTGACCGATGTTCTCAGGGAGTTCGACGTGCTCTGCGGGATACACAAGGCCTACCGCGAAGGTGGAGTCGATGGAGCGATCTCAGTTGGTGAAAAGTTTCTTCACAAGGGCGAGGCTCGCCGGGTGGCCCTCGTTCTCGGCAGCCAGAACGGGGTTGATCCGGGATTCGATATCGACTCGCAAGGAGACGCCTCGCAGAGCCAGGCCGAGGTGTCCGGGCAGGTAGACGGCGAGGGTGACGAAGATGACTCCGGCGCGAGCGCTGGTGAGGTGCAGGCTGAAGATGCGGAGGCGGATGGTGAGGAGACCCTCGCCCTCGCGGATCTCGAGGAGAAAGACCTCGAAGATGTCGTCACCTGAGGGTGCCGGCGGCGTGAGGCCTCCGCGGGGGCAAGGAAAGAAAATGGAGAGAGCCGAGATGAGAAAGAATGGGCTAATCGGGCCGTGCCGGCTTCCGGCCTTCTTCGTCATCGTCTGTCTCAGCTTTTTCAGTTGTTCGGATTTCAGTTTCCTGCTCGCGCAGGACGGAGCGCATGTTCAGCCGGATGAGACTGTCGGCGAATTGTTGAGCGGTTCATCTTCGCCGGAGACAGCGGCGGTTTCCCCCGCCAGCGAGAGCCTGTGGAGCGCCACCGCAGCCTTGATACTGGGGGCCGGCCTCGGGATCCTGCTGCTGCTTTCCTGGCAGCGTCAGCGTCCCTCCTCCGGGGCTGTCCGCGGCGGGCGGGCCTCCCTCGAGGTCATTGCCCGGGCTCCGCTCTCACCGAAGCATACCGCCTGCCTGCTCAAGGTGGGTCCCGACAGGCTTCTCGTCGTTGCCTTGTGTGGCGATGCTATGAGTCCCCTGTGTACGATTGAAGGAGAGGATGAGATCGGCAGGGTACTGGGCGAGCAGGAGCCATCCTCTGCGCGGGCTCCGTGGCTCGACGAAGAGGGTGCGGCAGCCGGTAGCGCGTCGGAGGGTGGAGGG
>CBFHWB010000045.1:0-25847 GCA_965659285.1 Planctomycetota bacterium
GGCCCTGGCGAGAGGGTTCGGCGCTGAGGGGATTGGTCTCTTCCGTACCGAGCATATGTTCTACGGAGGGGATCCCGAGGCATTGGCCTGCCTGCGGCGGATGATCCTGTCGGGTGACAAGAAGGCCCAGCAGAAGGCGATCAACCAGCTCTTCCGTTTCGTCAAGAAGGACATCAAGGGTACTCTCAAGGCGATGAAGGGCCTGCCGGTGACGATCCGCCTGCTCGACCCGCCGCTGCATGAGTTCATTCCCCACGAGGACAAGGACCTGCGCAAGATCGCGCGTGAGCTGAAGACTCCCTTCGCCGAGGTAAAGAAGCGCGCCGACTCTCTGCACGAGGTGAACCCCATGATGGGACACCGCGGCGTGCGCCTGGGAGTTACCCATCCCGAGGTCACCGAGATGTACGTCCGTGCCATCCTGGAGGCGGCCGGCGAGCTTTCGAAGAGAGGTATCCGGGTCTTCCCCGAGATCATGGTTCCGGTCGTCGCTGTGGAAACCGAGATGTCGCACCAGTTTGAGTTGATCAAGGGCGTTCACAAGGCGGTTTGCAAAAAGCTGGGTGTGCGCAAGGTGAATCACATGGTCGGAACCATGATCGAGACCCCTCGCGCCTGCCTCATCAGCAAGAAATTGGTTCAACAAGGCGCCGAGTTCTTCTCTTTCGGCACCAACGACCTGACGCAGATGACCTTCGGCTTCTCCCGCGATGATATCGGCGGCTTCATGGGTCAATATCTCGACCAGGACATCGTGGAAGCGGATCCCTTCCAGACTCTCGACAAGGGCGTCAAGAAGCTGGTCAAGAAGGGTGTTAAAAAGGGCCGCAAGGTCGATCCGAAGCTTAAGATCGGCATTTGCGGCGAGCACGGCGGTGATCCTGCTTCGGTCAAGTTCTGCCATCACGTCGGCATGAACTACGTCTCCTGCTCGCCCTACCGCGTGCCGATCGCGCGCCTGGCCGCGGCGCAGGCTGTCGCCGAGGAATAAGCTGTCGGTTCCAGCTTTCGCTTAACGGAAGATCCACCAAAGGGCGCAGATCGTCGCGAAGAGGACGCCGATCCAGCCCTTGTGGGCGTTGCTCAATTCTCCCCAGCCGCGCAGCAGGCTGAAGGAGCCCTCTCGGATGTCCTCCGACGGGGGCGGGGTCTGCAGGCTGACGATAATCATCGTCGCGGCCGTCAGCACGGCGCTGAGGAAGTGCCGGTGCAGGAAGGAGCCGAGGTATTCGTGGCGCAGGAAGCCGATCTCCCATTGGTAGATCTCCGTGTCGAGCAGCAGAACCGTGCCGGCGATGATTCCCATCGCCACCCCGCAGAGCGCTCCCTGGCGGTTCATGCGGCTGGAGAAGATTCCCAGCAGCCCGGCGACCGCGAAGGGAACCGAGAGGTAGCCGGTGACCACCTGCAGGTATTTCCACAGGGTCTCCTGGCTCTCGATGAGCGGTGTGGCGAAGATACCGAGCACCATGACCGCCACCAGGGCGATGCGTCCGGCGAGGATCTGGGTGGAGGTGTTGTCCGTCGATGACCAGCGGGCGACGATGTCACGTCCGACGAGTGTCGCCACGGAGTTGAAGCTCGAGCTCAGCGAGGACATCAGCGCCGCCAGCAGCGCCGCCAGCACCACGCCCCGGAGGCCCGGTGAGAGCAGGTTCTCCAGCAGCATCGAATAGGTTCCGTTGTAGTTGACCTTGCCGTCTTCGCCGGTGAGCTGTTCGTTGTAGAGGATGAAGCCGATGATTCCCGGCAGGACGAAGATGAACACGGGAATGATCTTCAGGAAGCCGGCGAAGATGGCACCGGAGGTGGCATGGTGGAGATCGCGCGCGCCGAGGACCCGCTGTACGTTCACCTGGTCCATGCACCAGTAGAACATCCCGCCGATCAGGAAGTTCCCCAGCAGGTAGCCGGTGAAGGGCAGCTCGTGGTCAACGCCCTTGACCATAGAGAGCATGTCGAGCTTGTCCTTCTCGGCAAGCTTCTCGGTGAGCCCGTCCCAGCCGCCGACCGCGTCGAGGCCGATCCAGGTGAGGATGACCGAGCCGCCGATGAGGATGATCGATTGCACGAAGTCCGTGTAGATCACCGCGCGGAGCCCGCCGATGAGGGTATAGACCGCCGTCAGGATGCCGATCGTCCAGAGAATGGAGTCGCCTGAGAAGCCGGTGAAATATTCAAGCACCACCTTGCCGCTGAAGAGCGCGAGCGACACCTTGGTCAGGACGATCATGGCGAGGAAATACACCGTCAGGCTCATGCGCATCGCCGGGCCGTAGCGTTTCTCAAAGAATTCTGGAATGGTGAAGACCTTGTGGCGCAGGTATTGCGGAGCGAAGACGCAGGCGAGCATGATGAGGCAGAGACTCGCCATCCATTCCCAGCCGCCGGCAACCAGCCCCAGGCGGTGCCCAGAGGCGGCGAGGCCGACAAAATGCTCGGTCGAGATGTTGGTGGCAAACAGCGAGAGGCCGATGAAGGGCCAGGTGAGATCGCGCCCGGCGAGGAAATAACCCTCGGGCGAGGTCTGCTTGCGCCTGGCGAAGTAGATCCCCAGGGCGATAGTGGCTATGAGATAGACCGCGACGATTGAAAAATCGAGTGTTTCAAGCTTCGGACCCTTTTCCATCGGCGTCTCTCTTTAGTTCGGGATGAGGCTGAAGAACCGGCTCCAGCCAGCCAGCGATGCGAGCAGTTTAACGCAAAGAAACCAGGTATGCAGCCACCCAGGGGCTTCCGCTCGATAATTTCTGTGTGTTCCCGCGGTTGCCAGGAAACCGGCATTCGATTAGTTTCTAGGTCAAAGATACCAGTCGAGGTTCAGCGCTGATGGCAAAAGAGAAGCGGGCGAAGTCGAAAGAGGGTGGGGACGGCTTCAGCTTTCTCGAGTGGTTGCCGTGGGAGAAGCTCACGATCTGGGCGATCTTTCTGCTGCTGGTCTACAGCCTGCGCAGCTTTTTCTTCATCGTCTTCATGACCTTCATCATCGCCTACACGATGAGGGGGCTGGTGGACTGGCTGGCGAAAAAGATCTCACCCGATGCCGAGAAGGCCTGGCTGCATCGCCTGCTGACCGTGGGCTGCTTCCTGGGTCTCCTCCTGGCGGGTTACGGCAGCGGAAGCTACCTCTGGCCGAAGCTCAAGGAGCAGGTCGAGGACAAGCTCCTTCCAATGGCGAATGAGCTTACCGACAATCCCGCCGGAAAGCTGGACGAGGTTCTTCGGGATACCCTGGGGCATTACCTGGCGGGTGAGGAGTACGGGTCGGCCGGCGACGAGGCCTATGACCAGGCCTTCGAGGAGTACAAGAAACAGGGTCTTCACTACAAGGAGTTTGGAGCTTTTCAGAAGGAGCGCCAGCGGCTTGAGGCTCTCTTTGAGGCTGGCCTGGTGAAGAAGCGGGCGGCGGAGGCGCTCGAGCGCGAGCTCAGCACCGGCAGCCAGGAGGATCGTCTGCTGGTCTGGATCCTGGATGAGGACTACGACGCGGTGCTCGGGAAGAAGCGCGGTCAATACGATGCCAAGCGCAAGAGGATCAGCGAGGAGGAGGGTCTCAAGATCGAGCCGTTTGACAAGCTGTCGCCGGAGGATCAGCGCAGCCTGGTCGAGGACTATGTCAGGAAGGAGATTCTCCCGAGTGAAAAAGCCCTGGCTCCTTACCGGGAGAGATGGCGCAAGCGGCGCGAGGTGCAGGGGCTCGACTCCGTCAGGAAGCTGAAGAATGAGAATCCCGGAGAATACAGGAAGCAGTTCGCCGCTTTTTACAAGAAGACCTACAAGGCCGGCGAGGAGCCCGATAGCGAGAATGACCCGGAGGCCGCCTATAAGAAATTTACCGAGCTGAGCGCCGCGCTCGATTCAGCCAACCCGCTGCAGGCCTTCTCCAAGGCCTTCGATGGAGATGCCGAGACGGGTGAGCGTACCGATGAGGAGCTGCGCGCCGGCTTCGAACTCAAGGTGCGGGCTGACGCGCTCGAAGAGTGGAAGCAGGGGAAGATCGCCCAGGAGATCGGCAACTTCCTGGTCACCACCAGCACGAAATCACTCACCAGGGCCGGTACCGGCATGGGAGATGTCGTCAAGCAGTCGTTTTATATCGCCGTGGGGCTGGGCCTGTCGCTCCTGTTGAGCTTCTTTATCGTCTTCGACCTGACAAAGATGCGGCGCGGGGTCAGGAGGCTCCAGAGTAGCCGGGTGAAGGACTTCTATCTCGAGATCGCTCCGGGGTTGATCAGCTTCGGTCGCCTGATCGGTCGCGCCTTCCAGGCCCAGGCGGTGATCGCCTTCTTCAATACCGTGCTGACCTTCCTGCTGATTCGTATTCTCGGCATCGACAACCCGCTCTTTCTCTGCGTGATCGTCTTTTTCTGCAGCTTTATCCCGGTTCTCGGGGTGGTGCTCTCGAGTATCCCCATCGCCCTCATCGCGATCGCCCAGCCCGATGGCGGCGTCTGGCTCGCCTTCCTGGCGGTTGTCGGTATCCTGCTGATTCACCTGGTAGAGGCCTGGATTCTCAACCCCAAGATCCTTGGCGACATGCTGCATCTCCACCCGGTGATGGTGCTGGCGATTCTCGCCATCGGAGAGCATTTCTTCGGTGTCTGGGGGTTGCTGCTGGGGGTCCCGGTGATCGTCTATATCCTTCGTTTCGTTATCCTGGATGAGGGAATTCCCGGGATCATCGAGCCGATTCGCCCGGAGGATCTGTTGAAGGCCGGGGAGGCGGATGCCGCCGCAGTGGAGCTCGCGGCGGCGGGCGCCGGACCTGATGGGGAGTGAGAGAAGATGTCGAGAGCAATATTTTCCGCATGGTTCCTGCTGCCGCTGCTCCTGGGTTGTTCGATGAGCGAGCATTTTCACAAGGAGGGCTTCAAGGTGATCGCCCACCGGGGCTCCTCGGTCGAGGCTCCGGAGAATACTCTTGGCGCGCTCGAGCTCGGCGTGAAGCAGGGCGCTGGTGGTGTCGAGTTCGATGTCTACAAGAGCGGCGATGGCTGGCTGGTTCTCCTGCACGACAAGGATGTACTGCGAACCACGAATTTCAAGGACGTGTTTACCGATGGCAGGAGCGCGAAGGTTTCCGAACTGACCCTCGCCGAGCTTCGCAAGCTCGACGCGGGGAGCTGGCATTCTCCGGCCTACGCCGGCGAGAAGGTGCCGACCTTCGAGGAGGCTCTCGAGCTGCTTCGCGGCCGGGCGACGCCGGTGATCGAGATCAAGCCGGGGGATATCGGCCGGGACGTGGCGATGATCGTCCAGAAGCTCGGTATCGAAAAAGAGGTCTTCGTTCAGAGCTTCTCCGCGCGCGCCATCAGCGATTTTCACAAGGTCCTTCCCGGGGTCACGACCGGCTACCTGACCGGCAGGAAGATCTCTGACAACAGCGTGGAGCGCGCTCGCGAACACCTGCGCATCGCCCGGGAGTCCGGTGCCTCGGTCGTCGTTTGCAACTACAGGCTCGCCGACCGCGAGTACATCGATGAGATCCATCGCAATGATTTCCTCGTCTGGGTTTACACGGTCAACGACCCGGCGGTCATGCGGTTATTGATGGAGCGGGGTATCGATGGGATCATCACCGACGTTCCCTCCGTTCTCCTCGACCTCACCGGGCGCGGCGAATAGAGGGGCCGGCCCGGATCGCCGGGCATCCACGCTCCTTTTTCCGACCGAACAAAACCTCCGGAGACGATGTCATGCCCTTCAAGATGATCTTTTTAGCCTGCTGGTTGCTGCTTCCGGCGGGCTCCCTCGCGGCGGCCGATGAGGCCTCCTCTTCCACCGCCGTACTCGAACTGGAGGCCGATGGCCTGGTCCTGAAGCTGCCCGGCCGGAAGCCGCAGCGTTTTGCCGGCATCAGGGAACTGTTGGAGGCCTACCCGGGTCTTGGCGGCCGCTTCCAGGTCGAGAAGGCTGCCGTGCCGCCCGCGGGCCGCATCGAACCGGAGCAGCAGGAGAAGCGAAACCAGCTGGTGGATCTTCTCGCCGGCAGCGCCTCCGCGCTTGAGTTGCTGCAGGTGCTCGCTGATTACACGGGTCTTCCCATTGTTCATGATTCAAGCGACAAGGCTCTTGAGGCGGTTCGGGTTCCTTTTACCTCCGATGTGAAGGGGGCCGACTACGCGGTCATCAAGGCGCATCTCGAGGCGGCGGGCCTTCGGATCAGGGAGCGTACGCTGCCCGGCGGCAAACGCCTGATCGAGGTTGCCGCCGGCCAGGAGAGGTCGAGGCCGCTGAAGCCGCGACCGATCATCGTCGTCGGCAAAGGGAAGTCCGCGGGAAAAACAATACAGCGTCCCCGGCGCGCGGTGGACCGGGGCCGCCCGGCCATCGAGGACTACATGGGGTTGGTGCTCACCAGGGTTCCCGAGGTGGTCCGGGCCCAGCTGCCCATCACCTCCCGTGAGGGGGTGCTGGCCCTCGATGTCGACAGGAACCTGACCCAGCTCAGGGGGGATCTTCGTCTCCTCGAGCGCTACGACGTGATCACCTCGATAGACCGGCATCCGGTAAGCACCCCGGAGGCGATGGTCAAGGAGCTCAACCGGTTCTCAAAGGGCGACGAGTTTATCTTGCGGCTCTATCGTAAGGGCAGCCTGAAGATCTACCGGGTCAAGCGCTGAGCCGCCTTAGAATCGTTCGATCCACTCGCGGTTGAGGTATTTTTCTTCGAGCAGCGTCTCGAGGGACGGAGGCCGCCAGCTATCCGCCGGGGGGGAGGCCTTCCAGGACGCCGCGATTCGCTGCCGCAGCTCGGCTCCATCGAGCGGCAGGTTGATGACAAAGTCGAGATGCTCGCGCGCCTCCCGGTACTCGGGCTGTTTTTCCGGTTGCCTGAGATAGCGCGGGATCAGGCCCAGGTCGAAATCCCAGAGCAGTGTGCCCTGGTGCAGAAGACAGTAGCGGCTCCTCTTCTGCGCGTTGCCGCTGAACTTCCTGTCGCCCAGCGCCAGGTCACAGCTGCCGCGCATGGTGATGTCGGCGAGGCCCAGCGCATCGCGGCAGGGGTCGAGGATCATGCGGTAGGAGCTGTTGATGTCGCGCAGTCCCGCGGTGTAGCCCAGCGGCAGGACCAGGGTGAAGTTGAGGCAGCCGGGCCCCTGCAGCACGGTCCCGCCGCCGGATGCCCGCCGCAGGATGGGGATTCCGTCCTTGCGGCAGCGCTCCACATCGGCGTCCTCTTCCAGCGCGCTCGAGACTCCCAGCACGACGAAAGGCTTCGAGCTCTCCCAGAAGCGCAGGTAGCCGAACTCCCGGGCCTCGGCCGCGGCGGCCTCGGCTTCGAGAAGGAGGGCCTCATCAAGCGCGAGGTTCTCTTCGGGGCTTTCAAGGCTGAAGTCGATCAGCTGGAGGGTCATTGGCGTGCTCGCGGAGATTCGTTCATCGCAGGTTCAGAGAGTGATGCCTCCATCGCAAAAAACCGTCTGGCCTGTCATATAGGAGGCCTCGTCGCTGGCGAGGAAGAGATGCAGGCGGGCGACGTCCACGGGGCTTCCGAGCCGGCCGAGGGGGATGCGGCGGATGAACTTCTCTTTTACCTTTTCGGGCACCGCGTCGAACATCTCCGTTTCGATGGCGCCCGGGGCTACGCAGTTGACGCGCACCGAGTCGCCGGCGAGCTCCTGGGCGAGAGTTCTCGTCAGGCCGATGACCCCGGCCTTGCTGGCCGCGTAGTTCGACTGGCCCCTGTTGCCGAGGGCGGAGATGGAGGACGTGTTGGTGATGGTCCCGCAGCCGCGTTCGCGCAGGTGGGGAATGAGAGCCCGGCAGGGGATGAAGGTGCCGGTGAGATTGACCTCGATGACCCGTCTCCAGTCTTCATCGGAGAGCTCCGAGGCGAACCCATCGGAGATGATGCCGGCGTTGTTCACGAGGATGTCGGGCACTCCTGCCCGGGAGATCAGCTCTTCGAGGGCGGCCTCGACGGAGCCGGTATCGCTGACGTCGACGGTTCGGCAGGTGATCCCCTCGTCGTCTTCCGCCGCGGGGTGCTCACCGTCGGCATCCCAGATCTCTACACGGGCGCCCTCGGAGCGAAAGAGGCTGGCGGTCGCGGCGCCGATGCCCCGCGCTCCTCCGGTAACGACGGCGATCCTGTTTTCAAGCAGCATTCAGGCCTCCCTGCCGGTGAGCCCGGCTTCCTCGAGAACCAGGGCGAGGCGCTCCTCGACAGGCAGCCAGGGGATGAGAAGGACCCTGTCGTGGCGCGAGCGGTAGTCTGCGAGCAGGATCTCGTGAATACGCCGGGCCTCCTCGGGCGTCTCCGACCGATGGGATGCCGCCTGGTAGTCCGGCCGGGAATCGAAGAAGAGTACGCAGCGGCTTCGCTCGCGGGCCTCCGGCCAGGCATCGAGGAGCTCTTCGAAGGGCTCCAGCCCGTGGTAGCTCAGGTAGCCGAAACCATCTCCGATTCCACGGTCTAGGAAGATGATGGATTGGGGCTCGGCGCGCTCGTACGCTCGTTTCTCGTTTTCGAGCTGCCGCCTGAGTACCTGCAGCTGGAATTCCAACGCGTCGGCGCGCAGGTTTTCGAGGGCCGGGTCTTCGATGAGCTCGGTGGCGGCCTCTGGAACGGTCGTGTGCCCGGCCTCGGCGAGAGCCTGGATGATCGTCGTCTTACCGGAGCAGGGGCCGCCGGTGATCACGATAAATTCTGCTGTCATTGAAATGGTCTTTTGAGTTCAACCCGGACTTGCGGGCCGCATCTGGACGGCCTTGCGAACTTTGCTTAGTATAGCAGGCGTCCCTCCAGGAGATGGGATTTTGTGAACGAGCTCCCCCAGGGGTTACGCATTCGTTAAAGGAGAGAAGAAATGAGAACAGCTAATCCGGCCCTGAATTCCAAGATGTTTGGTCGAGCCGAAGGAATGGTCGATTCGACCGCGATGACGGTAGAAGGTACGGCTTTGAAGGCGGGCTTCCTGACGATCCTGCTTGGCGCCGCGGCGGTGTATACATGGAATAAAACCTTCCAGTATGCAGAGGCCGGGAATGCCGCCGCGATCCAGCCCTGGCTCTGGGGAGGGCTCATCGGCGGGCTGGTGCTGGCGTTGATCACCATATTCGCGCCGAAGGCCGCGCCTTTTACCAGTCCTCTCTACGCCCTTGCCGAAGGTTTGTTTCTCGGAGCGCTCTCGGCTTTTGTCGAGATGCAGTATCCCGGGATCGCCTTCCAGGCCGTCGGGCTGACCTTCTGCACTCTCTTCGCCATGCTGGCGCTTTACACTACCGGGGTGATTCGCGCCACGCCCGCCTTCAAGCGCGGCATCATGGCGGCAACCTTCGGGATCATGATGATCTACCTGCTGAGCTGGATACTCCGTATGTTCAGTGTAGAAGTACCTTACATCCACGGTTCCGGACTGGTCGGTATCGGCTTCAGCCTCTTCGTCGTGGTGATCGCCGCCATGAACCTGGTGCTCGACTTCGATCTCATCGAGGAGGGAGCGAAGCGCGGGGCGCCTAAGTACATGGAGTGGTTTGCCGCCTTTGGTCTGCTGGTGACCCTGGTCTGGCTCTACATTGAGATTCTGCGCCTGTTGGCAAAACTCAGGGAGAGATGAGGGCGTTCGAGTGGCGTTTCAATGCCGTTTCCCGGCCTGGATGAGCCGGTTCCAGGTTTCGGGGATTTTTGATTTTTTCCCGTTGAGAGCGAAACTTCGGAGCGTTTTTCCGGTCTGATGGAGTATACCGAGGCTGGATTGGGTCCGCGCCGCTGAGGCGCGAGCAGGTTCCTACAGGAAGAGTACGATTCGATGTCCGAAGAGAAGGTGAAAGACGACCTCTACCAGCGGGTAGAAGAGCATCTGCAGGAGCTGCTCGAGCCGGAACTTCCGGAGGCCAGGCTCTCGCCCGGGGAGCGTCTCGAGCTGCTCGAGCAGGCGCGCTCATCGGAGTCCTGCCGTGAGCTTCTCGAAGCTTACGAGAAGACGATCTCCCTGGTTTCCGCCCTGCCCGACAAGCCTGTTCCGGTCGATTTCGGAGCGAAGGTCGGGGAGACTATAGAGGCGGACACTCCCGTGATTCCTTTCTATAAGACCGAGCTTTTCCAGCGCAT
Organism: Planctomycetota bacterium; assembly: GCA_965659285.1. Classification (GTDB taxonomy): domain Bacteria; phylum Planctomycetota; class UBA8108; order UBA8108; family UBA8108; genus UBA8108. The sequence goes on from CBFHWB010000045.1 coordinate 10,058, forward strand.
GCTTGGCGCTGTCGGCGCTATAGCTCTCATTGCCATGGTGTTCTGGGATGCGTTCCCTCCTGCGGTCGAAGAGTCGCCACTTCAGCTGGCCGACAACGTTGCCCGGCCTGGGGCTGCCCGGGAGAACCTTGCCGAGGAGTTGCCCATCGCCCCAGTCGCTGTGGAAATCGCGAAACCGGCTGAAGCGGACCGGGATGCTGTTGAGGGTATCGAGGAGCTTGACGGCGGCGGCGCGCCGGTGAGGCTTGTTGAGGATGCCCCGGAGCCCGGGCCGGAAACCCTGGCTGCCGCTCCCTCCGCAGGTGAGCCTGTCAGCGCAGCGGCGCCGGAAGCTGCTCGGGAAGAAACCGCTCGGGAAATCGCCTCTGCGAAACGAGTTTCTGTTTCCGCCGCGTCTGAAGCGTCCGGTTCACCGCCCCCCCCCGGCGGAGCCGAGCTCGCGGCGCCCGCGGGCGCCGCGGATTCCCTCGCCGATGCCGCAGCGGTCGTCAAGGCTGATGAGCCAGCACCCGTGGTTGCCGAGAAACCCGCCGGGAATAAGCCGGCTACGGGGATCGAGGTGAGCCGAGAGATCGTCAATGGCCGGCTGGTCGCCGTGCGCTACGAGGTCGAGGTTTCCCGCTCACGGCTCGGAGAACTCAATGCCTGGAGAAAGAAACAGTCTTCGCAGGCGCTTTCCGTCGCCCGGGCTTCCCAAGCCGCGCCTCTCGGGCTGAGTTCGCGTTTGAGGGCGAGGGGGATTGTGCCTAGGAAACGGGCCGAAAACGCAGTGAGTCAGCCGGAAACGCTGAAGTTACTGGTTGACCCCGGCAGGCTTGACGGCCTGCGCGTTGAGCTTGGAAGGCTCCAGGGGCCGGCCGCGGCAGCTCCCGCTGAAAATTCCGCGAAGAAAAAGCCCACCCCAGGAGTCTCTTCCTCCCGGGGCCGTCGTTCGGTGAACAGTCTGCCGGGAATCCGGCCGGGGGCTAAGAAGAAGGCGGCCGGATCGAAGGCGAGAACCCCGGAAAAGGCCGCTGCCGCGAAGGTGCGGGTGGAGATTCGCTTCCGGATTGTTTCCGACTGAGCTTCCCCCGGGCTTCAGCTCTTTCGATAGCGGCGCGAGTTCTCGACCAGGAATTCCCGCTCTTCATCGCTCAGGCTGCCCATGCCTTCCTGGTGGATTTTCTCGAGCAGCTCGTCGACGCGCCTGGAGACGTTATCGGGTACCCGCGGCTTCTCGTCTTTCTGTTGACGGCTGTTCCACAGTGAGCCGCTTCCTTGAGAGCGCGTTTCTTTTTTTCGCCGCCGCCGGCCGCCGCTGAAACGCTGGCTCAAGGTGCTCCAGCGCAGGTCGAAGAACTTATAAAGTACCCCCCAGCCTGCGCCGGCGAGATGAGCGAAGTTGGCGACTCCCGTGTTGCCGTGGCCGATGGCGCCGGAGAGATCCATCCACAGCATAATGCAGCCAAGTAGCCAGGCGGGTACAGGAATGAGCAGGTAGATATACCAGGTTCTCCTGGGATAATGAAAGATATAGAGCGCCATAACACCCATGACGCCGCCCGATGCCCCGAGAATCGGGCTTCCTCCGGAGCCTTGCTGGAACTGTACAAAGCTCTCGATGAGAACAGCCAGGGTTCCGGCGAAGAGGTAGAAGATCCAGAACTCCCGTCGCCCGTAGATTTGTTCAAGCTCCCGGCCGCAGAGCCAGAATATGAGCATATTGAAGGCGATGTGCCAGAGGCTCGATTCTGAATGAACGAAGCAGGCGGTAACCAGTCGCCAGAGCTCCGGAAAGCCGCCGCCGAAAATGCTGTCGCCGGAGGCGGACATGAACTGGCCAACGGTTGAAAAGGCCCCCGGCCCGGGCCGGGTGATCAGCTGCAGGAACCAGAAACCGACATTGAGCAGGATGATGGCGCCCACGGCGGTCATGGCCCAGCTCTTGAGCTGCGCGTTGCCGCCCGGGTTCCGGTAGTAGTCGCGGTCGTAGATTCCCATCGCCTGCGTATTCTAACGAGTCGTCTGTCCAACCGCTACGAGGGCGGGAGCTACTACTTGTTTCGGCATTCTTCGCCTGTGGCAGTAGCGGGACAGCCCGCAAATGGCGCATTTGCGTCTTTTACCGGTTCGGGGTGGATCTTTTCAGGCCTCTCAGCGGGATTTTCCGGTCTCTTCCGCGGATTCTTCAGCCTCTCCATCCGGCTGCTTTTCCTTGCTTTGCCAGAAGGTGTGCAGGCCGCACTCGGTCTTGGCCTTGCCGGCCCAGCGCCCGGCGCGCTCGTCGTCGGAGTCACCGCAGGCGCTGGTGCAGGGCTCACAGCCGATGCTGTTGTAGCCCATGGAGAAGAGCGGGTGCTGGGGGAGGTCGTGCTTCTGTGTGTATTCGTCGACGAGATCCTTGGTCCAGAAAGCCAGCGGCTGGATTTTGACCAGGTTACCGCCCATGAGTTCGATTCCCTCCGCCTGCGCCCGCGTCGAGGACTGGTCGCGGCGCACCCCGGCGATCCAGGCCTGGTATTCTCCCTCCTCGCCGAAGAGCTCGCGGAAGGGCTCGACCTTGTTCTTGTGGCAGCAGAGATCGGGATCGGTCTCGTAGAGTTTGTCGCCGAACTTCTTGACGAATTCCACACCGAAGAGGGTCGGCTTCCTGGCCACGAGGTTGACCCCCCACAGCTCCCTCAGTTCGTCGAGGAAGGTGAGGGTCTCCTTGAAGTGGAAGCCCGTGTCGATGAAATAGACCGGCAGTTCGGGACAGACGTCCTTCACCATGTGGAGAATGCACATGCCGCTCTTGCCGAAGGCGGTGCTCATCATCAGGTTCTCGCCGAGCAGGTCGTGGGCCCAGTGAATGAGTCTCCCGGGTTCGCGGTCGATTCCTTCTTCGCGCGCCGCGAAGGCCGCCTGCTCTAACGCCGCCTGGTCGATGCGTGTCATGATGAAACCCTCGCCTCCACCGCCGCCGCCAGCTGCTCTCGCAGACGAACGACCTCTCCTACAAGGATAAGGGCGGGCGGCCTGATGCCGACCTCGGCGGCTTCACGAACGATTTCCGACAGCTCGGAGCAGATGACGCGTTCGACGGGCAGGGTTCCGTTCTCGACGATGGCGACGGGGGTCTCCTCGCCGACGCCCTCAGCCCGCAGATCTTCGATAACTTGCTCGAGCTGGTTGACCGCCATGAAGTAGACGAAGGTTGTTCCCCGCGCCGCCGTCTCGTCGGGGTCCGCGTCCGTGGAGTCGTCCTTCATGGCGTGTCCGCTGCGAACGATCACCTCGCTGGCGACCTCCCGGTGGGTCACGGGTATACCGGCCGAGATCGCCACCGAGCAGAGGGCCGAGACTCCCGGAACGATCTCGTAGTCGATGCCGGCCCCGGCCAGGGCGATCATTTCTTCAGCGCCGCGTCCGAAAAGAACCGGGTCGCCGCCCTTCAGCCGGACCACGCTTCGTCCCTCGCTCGCGGCGGAGATCATCAGCTCAACGGGATCGATTTCGCGGCCGCAGCCGACCTCCTTGCCGACATAGATCTTTTCCGCGCTCTGCGGGATCAGCCCGAGTACCTGTTCGCTGACCAGCCGGTCGTGGCAGACGAGATCTGCGTTTTCGAGCAGCCTGGCGGCCTTTACCGTCAGCAGCCCGGGGTCGCCGGGGCCCGCGCCGACCAGGTAGACCTTTCCCGGCGATGCCGCGGGCTGGTCTTCCCGGGCCGGAGCCTCCGCATTCGCGGAACCGGGTTCATCCCTGGTTTCAAGCCAGCGCTCGAGCTGCCGGCTGACGGCGGCGACCAGCGCCGGGTCCTGTCCATCGCTCGAGAGCGCCAGCTTCAGCGCGCCTGCGTCGACCAGGCCCGGGACGTGGAAGTCACAGAGCCCCTCGTCCTCGGCGCTGTTGAAGAGGATGCCGAGCTCCCGCGCTTCTTCTTTCACGTTCTCGGACAGCTTGCGGTCTCCGGTAGCTGTCAAGACCAGGTCGGCCTTCTCGATGTCGCCCCGGCGGTAGGGCCGCTTCTTCCAGTCGAGCTCGCTTTTTTCGTCGAGCCCGGTGATCTCTTCGAGGGCTTCCGGGCTGATGACAGTTATCCTCGCGCCGGCCTCCAGCAGCCTGCGAATTCTCCTGAGAGCCACGGAGCCGGCGCCGACGACGGTCACCCGGCGGTTCTCGAGCTTATGAAAGAGAGGGTAGAGGGAACTCACGGGAATTACTGTCCTTAGTTGGTATAAAAAAACCGTCCTTGAGGGGACGGGTTACGCTGAATCTTCCGGAGGTGGAGGGAACGGCGGCGGAAGCCTGGAGGGCTGCTTCCTTTTGCCGACCCGGGGAATCAAGAACTCAGAGGGCGAACCCATCGGGAACAACATGGCTGGCACACAGGGAGCGCATGCGCGCCCCCCTGATACAGGTACAGTTGTCTTTTCCCAACTTGATAGGCATCTTTGAGTTACCACGATGATTGTCGAACCCTCAAGCATAGATCTTCCAGCGCGGGATTACAAGCTTGGCTGAAAACCTTTCGGGTAATTGAGGTTCCGTAAATGCATCGAGCCCGCTTCTCTTGGTATCATCCCGCTTTCTCGATATTTAATTCCTGTAGAACCTGAAGAAAACCCCGGGGATATCCATGTTCACCAGCGCAGTCCTATGTTGTCTTACCCTGAGCACCCTGGCCCAGCAGGAGGTCGATCCGGCCTACCGGCCGGGCTATGAAAAGATCGACAAGAAGGAGATCTATTCGTGGATCGAGTTTCTCTCCTCCGATGAACTGGCCGGCCGGGATACGGGCACAGCCGGCTACAACGTCGCCTCGAAGTACGTCGCCTCGGAGATGGAGGTGATGGGAGTCCAGCCGGGCAACAAGGGCTCCTTTTTCCAGCCCTTCTCGATGGTCCGTCGCCAGAGGCTTCTGAACGAAGCCTATCTTTCCATCAAGGGCGCGGACGGAAAAGAGGAGAAGATCGAGCTGAAGGGCAAGGTGGGTGTCGTTTCCCGCCGGGATGTTCGCTGGAAAGAACGCTGGGTATTTGCCGGTAAGGGGACCGGCTCCGATTCCGACAGCCGGGATGTTTTTCACGGCCTGCCGGTGAAGGACAGCGTCGTCCTGATCGCGCCGGATAAGAGCGAGGCGGGGCGTTGGGCCTGGGGAGCCCGGGCCGCCGGCGCGCGGCGGATCGTGGTCGTCTCGGACGAGCAGGCCCGCCGCCGGATCGGCTCGCGCCTGCCCCAGCGAGCCCGCTACCGTATCGAGGCCGAGTGGACTCCCGCGGGCGATGACGAGATCGTCTACATCACGTCCGATATCGCCGACAGGATCCTGAAGCGCTGGGATACCAGTCTCGAAAAGATGAGGAAATCCGGCGGTGCCGGCAGGGTTCTCGACGGGGCGGAGTTCGAGCTCGTGGTTGAGCTCAAGGAGACCATCGACAAGACACGGAATGTCGTGGGCTTCATACCGGGCAGCGATCCGAAGCTCAGGGACGAGGCGGTGGTGATCGGAGGCCATCTCGATCACGTCGGGCAGCATGATGGGAAGATCTTTAATGGCGCCGATGACAACGCCTCGGGATCCGCAGCCCTGCTGGCGGTCTGCCGGGGCCTGATGGCCAACCCCCGTCGTCCCCGCAGGAGTACGGTCATCGTCTTTTTCGGCGCCGAGGAGCGCGGCCTGCACGGCTCGCGTTACTACGTCGACAACCCGACTCTCCCGATCGAGAAGATGGTCTGCATGTTCAATATGGACATGATCGGGCGCAACGAGGAGCGTCGCGATCGCTCCGGGAAGATTACCGAAAAGGCGGAGGACAATGTCGACTGTCTCCACGTCATCGGTTCAAAGCGACACAGCCTGGAGCTCGACCCCTGGATCCACAAGGTCAACGGTCCGGTTGGCTTCAAGTTCGAGTACGACGAGGAGGGGGTCTGGAACCGGAGCGACCAGTATAATTTCGCCGCCAAGGGAGTGCCGGTCACCTTTTTCTTCGCCGGCTTCCACGCGGATTACCACAAGCCGACCGATACCATCGAGAAGATCAACTTCGACAAGGTCGTCCGTGTGTCGAGACTGGTCTACTCGCTCGTTTTCGAGGTGGGCGATCGCCCGCGGCGCCTGCGTAATAACCGCCTCTAGGTCTGGACGTGACCCGCCTCACTATATAGAATCGCCGATCGCTATATCTTACTGTCGCAATCAAATCTACACAGCCCTCCAGGAGGAACCCGATGGCTTACGAATTACCAGCTCTCCCATACGCTCACGATGCGCTCGAACCCCATATCGACGCCCGGACGATGGAGATCCACCACGGCAAGCACCACCAGGCGTATATCAACAACGTGAACGGGGCGCTCGAAGGTAACGAAGAGCTTTCCGGGAAGTCGGTTGAGGACCTGGTGAGCGACCTGGACTCCGTCCCGGAAGACATTCGCGGCGCTGTTCGCAACAATGGCGGGGGTCACGCCAACCACAGTCTCTTCTGGAGCGTCATGGGCCCCGGCAAGGGCGGTGAGCCGGGCGGTGATCTCGGAGCGGCGATCGATGCCACCTTCGGGAGCTTTGATGCTTTCAAGGATGCCTTCGCCCAGGCTGGAGCGACTCGCTTCGGATCCGGCTGGGCCTGGCTGGTTGTCGATGGCGGTAATCTCGCGGTGACGAGCACCGCGAACCAGGACAGCCCGCTGATGGAGGGCAAGACGCCACTCCTCGGCCTGGACGTCTGGGAGCATGCCTACTATCTCAACTACCAGAACCGCAGGCCGGACTATATCGGCGCCTTCTGGAACGTCGTTGACTGGGACGCGGTGGCGGCCCGGTTCGCGGCGGCGAGCTGAGGGTTCGCGGCAGCGAACTGAACAGTCAGACAACTGAATACCAGGGACGCGGACCCTCCTCGAGAGGTCGCGTCCCGTTTTTTTGCATCCCCGCCGTCTATTGTTCGCAGGTGAGGCTGCCGCCGGGCGTCGGGTCGGGACCCGGTTCGGGGAACGGCGCCCGGGGAGGCTGCCCGCTTGAGAAGAAGTAGAGCACCAGGAAGATCGGGTCGGCGATATCGAGACGGTTGTCGTCATTGGCATCGCCGGCGGCCTGGCAGGGGGTCACATAGGAGCCGAAGAGGAAGCCCAGGACCGAGATCGGATCGGAGATGTCGATCCTTCCATCCCGGTTCGCGTCTCCCCTGATCCATTCATAGGGGCCCTCACACGCATCCCCGATGCCATCTCCGTCAGAGTCCTGTTGCGCCGGGTTGGCGACGGTGACGCAATTGTCGAGAGAGTTCTCCACTCCATCGTCATCGTAATCCGGGGGCCGGACAATCGCGTCACAGGCGTCTCCGATGCCATCTTCATCCGCGTCTATCTGCGAGGGGTTTTCGTCATAGGGGCAGTTGTCCTCGGCGTCGTCGATGCCGTCGTTGTCATCATCCGGGTCGCAAAAGTCGCCGAGCGTATCACCATCAATATCGGACTGATTGGAGTTGTAGACCAGTGGACAGTTGTCCTCGAAGTCGAGATGGCCGTCAGCGTCCCGGTCCATGTCAGCGCAGGCGTCGCCGATCCCATCGTCATTGAAGTCCTGCTGGATGAAATTCGAGACGGTCGGGCAATTGTCGATGCTGTCCGGGACGGTGTCGTTGTCGTCATCCTGGTCGCAGGCATCTCCGAGGGGATCTCCGTCGTTGTTCTCCTGGTCGGGGTTTGGCCGCAGCAGGCAATTGTCGAGCAGGTCATCGATGCCATCGTTGTCATCATCCGGGTCACACTCATCGCCCAGGCCGTCGTTGTCGCGGTCGATCTGGGCCGGGTTCAGGATCACCAGGCAGTTGTCGGCCTGGTTGCGGACCCCGTCCCCATCGACGTCCTCGTCCGGGTCGCAGTGATTGCCGAGCCCGTCATCGTTCGAGTCCTGCTGCTGGGTATTCGGGATAAGCGGACAGTTGTCGCAGGCATCGCCGAGTCCATCAGCATCGTTGTCAGCCAGGGTGGGATCATGGTCGAGCGGGCAGTTGTCGCAGACGTTGCCGATTCCATCTTCATCGAAGTCCTCCTGGTTGGAGTTCTGGATTCCCTCGCAATTGTCGAGATGATCAAAGACGCCATCGTTGTCCGTGTCTTGCAGTATCACATCGCAGGCATCCCCGATTCCGTTTCTGTCACTGTCAACCTGGGTGGAATTCGGGTCGGTGGGACAGTTGTCGTTGCTGTCCGGGATCCCGTCATTGTCGTCGTCCGAGTCGCAGGCGTCTCCGAGCTGATCGTTGTCGTTATTGAGCTGGCCGGTGTTCGCGAGCCGGGCGCAATTGTCGCGGAAGTCGGGAATGTTATCGCCGTCATCGTCAGGGTCGCAGACATCGCCAAACCCGTCTCCATCGTTGTCGTCCTGCAGGTGGTTGCTGATTCTCTTGCAGTTGTCACAGGCGTTACCGTGTCCATCGCCATCGCTGTCCTGCTGGTCGGAGTTGGGGACGGTTGGGCAGTTGTCCTCGCCGTCGAGGACACCATCGTCGTCCTGGTCTGAATCGCAGGCATCCCCCTCGCCGTCACCGTCGGAGTCAAACTGTTCAGGGTTGTAGATGTCGGGGCAATTGTCTTCAGAGTCCTCGACGCCGTCCTCATCGTTGTCGATATCGCAGGGGTCGCCGATGCCATCCAGGTCGCGGTCGGCCTGGCTGGGGTTGGCGGTGGTGAGGCAATTGTCCTCTTCGTTGGGAAACCCATCGTTGTCAACATCGTCGTCGCAGGCGTCCCCAAACGAATCGCCATCTGAGTTCAACTGGTCCTCGTTTCTTGTCTCGGGACAGTTGTCTTCGAGATCGGTGAGACCATCCCCATCGGTATCATCGTCGCAGGCGTTGCCGAGGCCGTCTTCATCCGCGTCTTCCTGTTCCGGGTTGGATGCAGCCGTGCAATTGTCGCAGCTATCGCCGATTTCGTCGGAATCGCTGTCGAGTTGCCCAGGGTTGGCGACCTCGGGGCAATTGTCACAGACGTCTCCCAGGCTGTCGTTGTCCCTGTTTTCCTGTCGGGGGTTGCGTACGAAGAAACAATTGTCGCAGGCGTTACCGAAGCCATCGGCGTCGATGTCCAACTGGTTGGCGTTGGCTACCAGGGGACAATTGTCGCAGACGTCCCCGAAGCCATCGCCATCGAGGTCGCGCTGGCTCAGGTTGACGTCGATGGGGCAGTTGTCACAGTCGTCGCCGATTCCGTCCGAATCCGAGTCGAGCTGTTCGGGGTTGGATGTGGAGGAACAATTGTCACAGCTGTCGCCGACACCATCGGAGTCAGAATCAGCCTGGCCCAGGTTGACGACCAGGGCGCAATTGTCGCAGTCATCGCCGAGGCCGTCGCCGTCGGAATCAGCCTGGGTTGGATTGGGACCGAGCAGGCAGTTGTCGCAGGCATCGCCGATGCCATCCGAATCGGAGTCTTCCTGGGCGGGGTTGGCAAGGTCGGGACAATTGTCGCTGGAGTTGGGGATGGCGTCATTATCCGCGTCGTTGTCACAGGCATTGCCGATGCCGTCGGAGTCTTCGTCCGCCTGGGTTGGGTTGAAATCCGTTGGACAGTTGTCGCAGCCGTCCCCGATCCTGTCCTTGTCGGAGTCCGCCTGGGATGGGTTGGCGACCAGGCGGCAATTGTCGCACGAGTCGCCGGCGCCATCTCCATCAAGGTCTTCCTGGGCGGGGTTGGCAGACCGCGGGCAATTGTCACAACCATCGCCGAGCTGGTCGCCATCGAAGTCGGCCTGGTCCGGGTTGGAGGTCAAGGGGCAGTTGTCGCAGGCATCGCCGTCGCCGTCGCCATCAGAGTCCTCCTGGTCCGGGTCGGGTATGGAGGAGCAGGCGTCGCAGGCGCCGCCGATGCCATCGCCGTCATCGTCCTCCTGGGCGGGATTCGTGTTTGCCGGGCAGTTGTCGCAGGCATCGCCGACGCCGTCGTTGTCGCTGTCAGCCTGGTCCGCGTTCGCAAGAGCCGGGCAATTGTCCACGCCGTTGTCGTGTCCGTCGCCATCGTTGTCGAGCTGGCAGGCATCGCCGATATTGTCGGCGTTGGTGTCTTCCTGCTCCGGGTTTGGATCATCGGGACAGTTATCACAGAAATTACCGATGCCATCGCCATCGGTGTCAACCTGGATCTGGTTTGTCCTCTCCGGGCAGTTGTCGCAGGCGTCGCCGAAGAAGTCCCCATCCCCATTTTCCTGTCCGGCATTTACCTGGCCCGGACAGTTGTCGCAGATCGTTCCGATTCCGTCGCCATCGTTGTCAAGCTGGTTGAAGTTCCTGTTGGTCGGGCAGTTGTCGCAGAGGTCTCCAATCCCGTCTCCATCGGAATCCAGCTGCGCGGAGTTGCTGAGGAGGGGGCAGTTGTCGCTGGCGTCAAGGATGCCATCGGCATCGGCATCCTGGGCCCGGAGCTGCGCCGGCAAAAGCACAGCGAACATCAACAGCGCAAGCGCCGCGATGCCCGGAATCCTGGACTCATGTCTTGACGAGCCGCCTGTCATCAAACTCATTCCTCGCTGAGGTGCCGATGCGCTACTGCCATCTGGATGGGCTCCAGGGAAAAGCACCGGCTGACTTGTCAGATCCCCTTCCAACAGGGGTATTTATACAATTTGCCGAATATCAATATTACAGGCGAAGGGATTCGAACTTCAACCTCACAGGGGAGAAGACCCTGGCAAATAGCGTAAGTCCTTTACGCATAGTCAATAAGAGAGCCCCAGGAGGAATTCAGACATCTTCCGGACGATTTTTCGGTAAGCCCTTATCTTCTTCGGTCTTACGCGATTCCTCCTCTTCAGGATCAGTCTCGTCGATAATTTCCCCAACGAGTTCTTCGAGTACATCTTCGAGACTCACGACACCTGACGTACCTCCGTATTCATCCAGGACTACGAAGAGATGTTGCCGCTTGAGCTGGAATTGATGCAGCAATTGGTGGGCGGGAGTGCTCTCGTGGACGATGTGGGCGGGCTTCTTCAGATCGCCGACCTTCAGGTCCGTTCGGTCCTCGGCCAGCGCCAGGAGCAGGTCCCTGAGATAGATGATTCCGGCAATATTATCGAGATCGCCATCCCTGGTCACGACGATTCGGCTATGGGTCATGTCCAGGTCGGAGGGGTTGATCTGGCCCAGGAGCTTGTCATTTTCAAGGCTTGCCAGGTCGAGGCGATGGGTCATGATCTCACGGGCGGTTACATCGTTAAGACGGAAGGCTCTGCTGATGAGACGGTTTTCCTCGCCGCTGATCAGGCCCGCCTCTTTTCCCATATCTGCCATCATCCGGATCTCCTCCTCGCTGGTGACTTCCTTGCTTGCCTTGCCTGAGAAGGGCCGGGCAATTTGTTCAATCACCCAGATGGCAGGCAGCAGAACCCAGGTCACGAGCGTCAGCGGTATAGCGGCGATCAGGGAGATGGTCAGGTTGTAGCGTTCCCCGACCGTCTTGGGAATGATCTCCGAGAAGACGATGATCAGGAAGGTGAGGACGCCGGCGAAGGCTCCCTTGTAGTCATTGCCGAGCTCCTCGGCGGCTTTGTAGCCGACCATGACTGAGCCGAGGATGTTGATGAGGTTGTTGAGAATCACCAGCGCCGAGATGGGGCGCTGCATGCTCTCCTTGATCGCGGCCAGCCGATGGCCTCCGGAGCGTTCCTCATCCCGGGCAAGATAGACTTTGGATATAGGCACGCTGAAGATCGCGGCCTCGGACATCGAGGTCAGGCCGGAGGCAAGGACGAGCGCCAGCACTAATAGGATCAGTGTTGTCATTGATCAGGCACCAGTCTACCACCGGGATCCGGCACCGGCAACCTGCACCGCCCGGTTGTCAGTGGAATAGGGGTTGCCGGTGGTGGGGGGAGCTTGTTAGCTTGATCGACCCCCCCGGTTTTTCCGGTTGGGGAGTCGCCATGTTCAGAGGAAAACCAAACAATCCTGGAGTTGAACCACCGTGGGATACAAGCAGACCGCCGAGCATCGACCCGGCAGGAGCTCTTACCACCAGGTCGGCCTGGTGCGCGGGCAGTTCGGAGATGTCGATTACGATGAGTGGATCGATTTTATAGCGGATGCCGGCTTCGACGGCTGGGAGGAAGCCAGTTGGGAACTGGAGCTCGATCGGTGTTCCGATGACGAGGGAGCGGCCGCTTACGCCGCGGAGCGTGTTGAAAAAGCGAAGGCAAGGGGGCTCGAGATCTTCTCCATCTCCGGGCACCTGCAGGGCCAGGCGCTTGGAGATGAGCCCTCCGCCAAGACGCTGCAGTTCATCGGCGGCGAGGCGGTCGAGGCCTACAAGGAATGGCGTAAGACCAACGAGCCGCCGCGAACCGACCCCTTTTACGTACCCGAAGAGGTCGGCCGCCTGGTTCACAGCCAGGCGCTCGATGCTCTGCTGGCCTGCGCGCGTCTCGCGGGACATCTCGGACGCCTGCAGGATCGCAAGGCGCCGGTTTCGGGTTTTACCGGGTCGCCGGCCCACGCCTGGTCGCACTGGTTCGAGTTTCCGCCGCCCCCGAGCGAGATCGGCGGCTGCGCCCTGGCTGATCCGCGCCAGGTGTCGCTTGAATTGATCGTCGAGCGTTTCTCTCCCCTGCTCGAGCTCTGCCGCGAATACGGCACCACCTTTGATCTTGAATGCCATCCCTCAGAGAGGGCCATGGGGGACATCGAGTCGGCGGGCGATTACCTGCGGACGATGGTCGACGCGGGCTACGAGGGTGTGGCCGGCTTCAACCTCGACTGCTCGCATCTCGAGTGGCAGAACGTCTCCGGCATCGAGTTCATTCGTGAGTTTGGTGAGCATATCCACTGCGCCCATATCAAGGGTGTCCAGGTTATCGAGGGCTACTGCCGAGGCGGACGCCTCGGCGGGCACCGTCCCATGGGGCACAGGCACAACGGCTGGAACTTCGTCACCGCCGGCAGCGCCCGCGACGCGGTCAACACCGAGGAGGTGATCATCGAGCTCAACCGCGCCGGCTTCGATGGCGCGCTCACCATCGAGTGGGAGGACAACGACGCCGACAAGAAGGCCGGCGCCATCGCCGCGCTTGCCAATGTGCGCGCGGCGGACCTGCCGCCGAGCTTCTCGCGTCATGATGAGACGTTGAAGACCTGAGAACTCCCGATTTATTTCGGCTGGTAGTAAAGGACCATCCCGGCGCCTGAGGCGAGGACGAGGACTCCGAGCCAGAAGATCGGATTGACCGCCTTGGGAGGATGGGCGATCGAAGAAACAATGACGTTTACCAGCGGCGCGCAGCCGAAGATGATCGGCATGACATACTGCGGGTTGCCGCCTGATTTCATGGAGTAGATGACGCAGATGGCTCCAATGGCTCCCAGCGATCCGGCCAGCAGGCCGAACATCATTCCCTTGCCCGGGAAGCTCCAGTCAGCGCCGGCGCTTTTCATGATGAGGCTGGGGATCAGGACGGCGAGAAAGAAGTAGGCGACGCCCACGAGCAGGGCGGTTTTCAGGGGGTTTGCAAGGAGAGCATTACTCTTGTGGATCGCGGTGCCGTAGGCACCCCAGCAACAGACGGTTCCAAGCGCGAAGATAAGCCAGGTAGGCATAGATGTTCCTTCCACCGTGGTTCATTTCTCCGCAACGGCGGAGAGGTTCAGCGGTTTACAGCTCTCCCGGACGGGAGATTTCCTGCTTCTCTATAGCCACGGGAAGGGATCTTGTAAAGGCCCGAGGTGGTGAGGGGGGGTGGAGTGGGGCGAAAGCCTCAGTCTTTCTCAGACCGACCGCAGCACTTCAGCCGTGATTTACCCGATTTACCGTCTTTGCCAAGCACCTGGCGCCCACCGAGCATGTCCTCGGCGATTCGACGCTGGATGAGTTCCGGCGCACCGCTTGAGGGATTCATGCTCTCCTGGCGTCCGTTCTCGCCATGGCCGATGGAGAGGTCGGCCTGGGCGAACAGGGCGATGACTCCTGCGAGACAGAAGACCGTGAAGGCGACCATTGCACCGCTGCCTTTTTTATTCATTGTGTTCTTCTCCTGGGCGCGCCGATGAATCGGCTCGATAGTTTCCTTTCAGACCGTTATTCACTGCATCGTCAACCCTCCCCTCGGTCCTGTAGTTTTTTTTCATGCGCTGGTAAAGTGGCGCCATGCGCGGTGTAAAAGTCAGGGATCCAGGCGGACCGGAGGTGCTCGAGATTGTTGATCTACCCGAGCCTGTGGCGGGTTCGGGGCAACTCCTGGTACGAAATTTCGCCGCAGGGGTTAACCGGGCCGACCTGCTGCAGCGCCGCGGACTTTATCCGCCCCCGGCGGGAGAGTCCGATATTCTTGGCCTCGAGTTTGCCGGAGAGGTGGCGGCTGTCGGCGAGGGGGTCGAGAGTTTCGCCCGCGGCGATCGTGTCTTCGGGCTCTGCGCAGGGGGAGCCTATGCGGAGTTGCTGCTGGTAGATGCGAGCCTGGCGGTCCCGATTCCTTCGAACATGTCGTATGAATCGGCGGCCGCGGTGCCGGAGGCATTCTATACGGCTGAAGATGGTCTCTTCAGCCTCGGGGAACTCACCGAGGGAGAGACTGTTCTTATCCACGCTGGCGCCAGCGGGGTGGGGACGGCGGCAATCCAGCTGGCGGTGGAGGCAGGGGCCCGGGTCATTGCGACAGCCGGAACGGCGGAAAAAGCGACTCGCTGTGAAGAGCTGGGGGCCGCCCTCTGTGTGAATTACCGGGAGCGGGATTTTACCGAAGCCGTCGACGAGTTGACCGGCGGAGCGGGGGTCGATCTCGTACTCGATCTGGTCGGCGCGAGCTATTGGGACAGGAACATTTCCAGCCTGCGTGTGGGGGGCAGGCTGGTGCTCCTCGGCCTGGTCGGCGGGACTCGCGCAGAGGCTGATCTCGGAGTGGTTCTCCGCAAGCGCCTTCGCATCATCGGCAGCGTCATGAGGAGCCGGAGCATCGAGGAGAAGGGCGAGGTGACCGCCAGGTTCCGTGAGAGGATCCTGCCGCGTCTCGAGAGCGGAGAGCTCAAGGCCATCGTCGATTCGATCCTGCCGTTTGAGGAGGTTCGGGATGCCCATGTCCGCATGGAGGAGAATCTCAACATCGGCAAAATCATTCTCCGGCTGTGAGTCATTCACGGGTTTTTCGCGGCCGGGCCGGGTCGAAAAGCCGTGCCAGCTTTCAACCCTTGGGGTACCATGGTTTCCTTGAACAGCGAACTTTGCAACAACCCACCTGGAGAAACAGGGAGAGATCGCAATGCGAAAAGAAGATGTTTCGCGCGAGTTGACGTGTCCCGATTGTGACGATGTGAGTCGTCGTCATTTTCTGCGTTCCGCCGCGACCGCGGCTACAGCCGTCGGAACAGCGGGCCTGTCGTTTGGCGCGGCCGGGAAGCTCTTGTCGGATGACGCCAAGGCGAAGAAGCTCCAGCCTGCTGAGACGGTGGTCAAGCAGCTCTTCGACAGCCTGAAGGATAACCAGCGCAAGCTGGTCTGCATGCCCTTTGACCATGCGAAGCGCTCGATGATCAACAACAACTGGTTCATCGTTGATCCCAAGGAAGCCTCTATCGGCAAGCTCTACAATGCCGACCAGCAGGAGATGATCCTGCAGATCTTTAAAGGCGTGACCTCGGAGGATGGCTACGAGCGCTTCAAGAAACAGATGCAGGATGATGCGGGCGGCTTTGACAAGTACACCTGCGCGATCTTCGGCGAGCCGGGCACCGGCAAGTTTGAGTGGGTGCTTACAGGCCGCCACCTGACCATTCGCGCCGATGGCGACTCGGTCGAGAACACCGCCTTTGGCGGCCCCATCTTCTACGGCCACGCGGCCGGA
>CBFHWB010000046.1:0-25518 GCA_965659285.1 Planctomycetota bacterium
TCTACCGCGGCTCAGCCGATCTGTCCTGGACCTACGCCCAGACCATAACGACTCCCACCCCGCTCGAGTCCATCGGCCTTGTCATGAAAACCTGGGGCGGCGGAGCCAGCTTCACCGCCGATTTCGATTATTTCGATATCGTCGAGGCCGGCCCCAGGGCCGCCTTCACGGTAGATCCGGAAGAAGGGCAGGAGCCCCTGACCGTAACCGTCGATGCTTCCGCATCGACCTCTCCCAACGGCGCCATCACCGCCTACTCCTGGGACTTCGGAGATGGAACCACCGCAGAAGGCGTCACCTCTGAGCACACCTACCAGAATCGAGGAACCTACACCATACGTCTCGATGTTACAGATGAAAGCGGTGACCGGGGGCAAGCGGCAAACACCGTGCAAGCCGCCTTTCGCTCTGATGACATAGCCCCCTGGACCCTTCTGGATATCGGCGAACCGCTCCCGGCTATCGAGGGAGGAGCCAGGCTCGAGGGAGAGGCCTGCCTGCGAGTACTCGCCGGCGGCGCTGGCATCCGCAGCAGAAGCGACCAGTTCAGCTTCGCCTACCAGCAGCTCCCCACCACCGGCCCCTTCATCGCCCGTATCGCCGAGGCCGCATGGGCCGGACGCGGGCGGATCGGCCTCATGATCCGCGAAGACCTGGATCCCGACTCCCGTTTCGCCGCAATCGTCTTTGCCGACACGGGTTTCAGGGGTCTGCGCTACTCATTCCTTCGCCGGGAAGAAAAGGCGGGAATCGTGCGAACGACAAACAGCTCGGAGAACTTCGAAGTTGGCGACGCATGGGTTCGCCTGGAACACGAGGCCGGCGAGATCATCGGATCCTGGTCTGTTGACCGGGAAAACTGGACAGAACTATACCGCGCGGTCTTTGACCTGCAGGGCGAGGCCTATGTCGGCATCGCCTCCACCGTTCAGAGCCGCGGCGAAGGTGATGAGTTTGAGGCTGCCCTCTGCGACATCTCAACCGGCACGGCCAATCCTCCGCCGCCCCCGCCGGAGATCTGCGACAACGGCATAGATGACGATGGAAACGGCCTGGCTGACTGCCTTGACCCGCAATGCGCGGGCCTCGAAGAATGCCAGGAACCCGCCGGAACCCGGATGGTAAGAGGCGACTCCAACTCCGATGGGAGCATCAACCTCACAGATGGCGTCATTCCGTTGATTTTTCTATTCTCGGGAGGGGCGCCGCCGGCCTGCATGGATTCAGCCGACGCCAACGACACCGGCAATATCGAGATCACGGATGCCATCATCATTTTCAGCTGGCTGTTTACCGGCGGCGCGCCGCCGGCGCCGCCGACGCCATCCAGCCCCGGCTATCCGACAGAGGATTGCGGCATCGATGACACTGAAGACAGCATAGGATGCGAGACGCCCACGAGCGTTTGCGAATGACCCGGCTCGTTCGGCTCAGCTCTCTTCGCCGCCTATCTCATTCGCGACATCTTCAGGAACAACCTGGTAGCCGTCAGGCTCCATGCTGTAGTCGCCCCGGCCGCTGGTGATGCTGCGAAGCCCGGTGGCATAAGCGGGAAGATTCCGCAGAGGCACCCGCGCGGTAACCTGCTTATCCTGGCCCTCATCGCCAATCTGGATGATCACGCCGGCACGAGAATTCAGATCCCCAATGACGGCCCCGAGATAATCATCGGGAGTGGTGACGACAACTCGCATCACAGGCTCGAGCAAGGTCAGACCGCACTGCTCCTCCGCCGCCCTCACGGCCTTGACGCCGCAGGCATAGAAAGCAAGCTGGCTTGAATCGACATCGTGCATCTTGCCGTCGACGACAGTTGCCCGAAGCCCCTGGATCTTGGCGGCTCTCTTGCCCCCGGAGATGCAGTAGTCCTCGATGCCCTTCCTGACGGACTTGAGGAATTCAGCGGTGATCGCGCCGCCCTTGATCTTATCTTCAAACTCGAACTCTTCACCCTCGATGGGCTCGAACTCGATCTCGGCAACGGCAAACTGACCTGATCCGCCAGTCTGCTTCACATGGCGAGAGTTGATGGTCACTCCGCGGTTGAGGGTCTGCCTGTAGGACACGCGCGGCTTCCCGGTGATGACCTGGAGACGGAAATCATCTCGAAGACGGTGGACAACAACCTCGAGGTGAAGCTCCCCCATGCCCGACATGATGGTCTGGCCGGTCTCCTCATCGGTATTCACTCGGAAGGTTGGATCCTCACGGGAAATGATCCCCAGGACCTCGCCCAGGCGATCCCTGTCAGCATTGGTTGAGGGCTCGACAGCCATCGATATAACGGGGTTGGCGAAGGTTGTCGACCCGTAGGTGATCTGGTTATCCTTGGCGCAGAGAGTGTCCCCGGTGGCGCTCTTCTTGAGGCCAACACAGGCGACAATCTGGCCCGCGACCGCGCACTCGATGGATTCTCTCGATCCCGCATGAATCCGGTAGATCTGGCCGACCCGCTCGTGCTTCCGCAGGCGGGAGTTGAAAGCCGCCTTACCGGCGTGCAGAGTTCCTGAGAAGACCCGGATAAAGGTCAGGTCGCCGGTCGAATAGTGCACTGTCTTGAAAACGAGAGCTCCCAGCGGCTCCTCGGCCTGGGGAGCAAACGCAATGCTCTCTTCCCCGGAAGGCGAGAAGCCTTCAACGGCGCCCTTGTCGAGCGGATTAGGAAGATAGTCTACAGAAGCGTCCAGCAGGGCGGGAACCCCCCTGTTATGAAGAGCCGAGCCAAGTAACACGGGAACGATTGCGCCTTCAATCGTCATCTCCCTGAGCGCCTTGCGCACGAGCTCGGCATCAGGCTCTTCGCCCTCGAGTAGAATTTCTGTAAGCTCATCGCAATGGAGGCTCAACACATCGAGCAGGCTCATCCGCATGGTCTCGGCGAGTTCCAGTACCTCCGGCTCGACAGGACCGCGCTCAAATTCTGCGGGGTCATCGGAATCCTCAGGGAAGCTGACCTGCTCCATGGCTACGAGGTCCACAAGTCCCCTGAAATCCTGCCCCTCGCCAATTGGAAGCTGGATCGGAATAACTGCAAGGCCGAGATTTTTCTTCAGGGATTCGACAGCCTTTTCAAAATCAGCCCCGACACGGTCCATCTTGTTGATGAAGGCCAGGCGAGGGACGCCGTATTTGTTCAACTGGCGGTTAACGGTCTCGCTCTGGGCCTGCGCGCCGGCCACCGAGTCGATCGCCAGGATAGCTCCATCGAGAACCCGGCAGGAACGCTCAACCTCAGCGGTAAAATCAACGTGTCCTGGCGTATCGATCAGGTTGAATTCATGACGATCCCACTCAAAGTAGGTCGCGGCTGAACCAATCGTGATGCCGCGCTCCTTCTCTTCCTTCATGAAGTCCATGGTGGCCTCGCCATCATGAACCTCGCCGAGCTTGTGGATCTTGCCGCATACCTTGAGCATACGCTCGGTGATGGTCGTCTTGCCGCTGTCGATGTGGGCCACGATGCCGATATTCCGGATTCGTTGGGCCATAACTTTTTTACCTGCCAGTGAAACGCTCATAACTATCTGCAAACACTACTTAAAGGAATTAACCAGAATCACTTACCTCACCAGTTGTGAGATTCATAAAGGCCCCCCAGGCCACGTACGCCCCGAGCTTTCTTTGATATCGACCAATTAGCCCTGATGGTTCACACCAACCGGCTAAATCAGGCCTTATTTCACTACAATGTCTCTGCAGCGTTCAAAGAAGCAGAAGGCCGAATTATAGGGTCGTAAATCCCAGCCTCAAGCTCTTTATGGGGAGTTTTATTATCGGACAGCTAAAGAGGTTACGAAATATGGCCATTTCTTCTATTCACGAACAGGCCCAACGGTTTTTTTTGCTTCCTTCGACGCTGAATGAGTTGACGACAGGCTGCTGCGGCCGCACAGGCTGCAACAAATCCCTACAACTTACAAATGTCCAACCTCATATCGGTTCAGATAGAATTTGATGACCCGCCTGACACAAACGTCATCAACTGGAAATTGCTATGCAACCTTGCCCAGCACTGCGTTCGCTCATTCTCTTCGTCATTTCCCTTGTTCTTCTCCAAGGGTCCCTAAAAAGCGAAGAACTCCAGAAATGCGGAAAGCTGGCCAGTTGGACACCGGCCAGCGTCATTGGTTACGCCGAAGCGAAAAACCTGGGACCGCGTCTGAGAAACCTTCTCGACTCCCCGCAGTTGAAACGCCTGCTCGACTCGAGCCTTGGCAAGGCCTATCTGCAAGGCGAAGATTATTCCGAGTTGATCGAAAACCTCGGAAAGATCGAGAAGGCTACCGGTCGAGATCCGCTGGATCTCTTTGACGACCTCCTTGGAAAAGAATTTCTTCTCGGGTCGAGGCTCTCCTTTGCCGGCGGGCAGGAGACCTTGCTACTGGCTCGAGCCGGAAGCCCGGAGGCTCTCGCCAAAGGCCGAAAAGCCTTCGCCCTGGCATTCGAAGCCTCCACCGGGTTCCCATTTGAAACCCGCAAGCTGGACCACGAGGAACACGCCTTCGAACAAATAGGCGATCTCTGGTTTTCAGAGCTCGGCGGGATCCTCGCCGCGACCAACTCGAAAAAACTTCTCGAAGAAACGATCGACCTCGCCTACGGAAGAACGGAAAAGTCCGCCGGGAATTCTCCATTCTTCTCGCAGCTCTCCGACAAGGACGATTTTCTCATCAGGGCTTCTATTCGGCCTACCTTCATTCCCGGGCTTGCCGGAGAATTCGGCCGCAAGCTCGACAACCCGGTCCAGAGTCTCCTGCTCAGCGGATTTTCCGGAGCCCTGCGCAACTGCAAATTACTGAGCGCCACGATTGACGGTAGCTGGTCAGGAATCGACCTGGGCATCGCGCTCCACGCCGACGATCGGGGATTTGACGAAAAGTACGCACCCTTCTTCCCGAAAACACCCCAACGCGAGTTCCAGCCCAACATCCACAAGCGCGGTCTGCTGGGCTCCATACGGCTCTCGAGAGACATCTACGGCTGGTGGGAAAACAGCGGGGCGTTTCTCGAGCCCCAGGCCGCAGGCAGCCTGGCGCAATTTTCAGCCGCCCTGTCCATGTTTTTTGGCGGGCTGAACTTCCAGGACGAGGTTCTTCCCCAGCTCGGCGAAACCATCTCGCTGGTCTTCAAAAACCCCCTGGTACAGGAAGGCGCGTCCTCTCCCAGCCCCTTGATTCCGGGCGGCGCCTTGATCATTGAATTGAAAGATGCCAAAAAATTCGGACGCCCGTTTATCGTCGCCTTCAACAGCCTGGTCAGCATTCTCAACATCACCCGAATGCAGCAGGACTCCAACGCCCCGAGCATGCTCGTTCGGCCGGAGAAGGTCGGCAAGGTGGACTGCTATCGGGTGGACCTCGGCCTCCCTGCAAACCCTAAGAACCCGGGGATCGAATACAACTTTTCTCCCAGCCTTGCCGTCACCGGCAACAGGGTCATCCTCGGATCAACCTTCGACCTGGTCAAGATCCTGGTTGAGGAATCGGAAAAAGCCGGGGCCGGCGGAAAAACAGTCGCCCCGTCTTATGCAAGGGACCGAATCTACATCGATGGCAGGGCTCTGCGCTCCATCATGGGAACCAACGTCGACTTCCTCGCCGCCCAACAGGTTGTCAGTAAAGGCATCAGCCTTGAGGATGCGAAAAAGGAGCTCGCGATCATAGGGGAGATCCTCTCCTTTACCCGGGACCTCGAGCTCAAGAGCTTCCGGGAAGAAGAGGCTGTCCGCATGAAGCTTCGGCTTGGGCTCATCAGCGGAAACACGATCGTCGAGCCTTCAGACTGACCGTGGGCGCTGACCTGACAGCCCAGGAGAGCCTCGAGCCGTTCCGCCCCGGGAAGGATGGCCCCTGGGATGTTGCAGCCGCCGCCCATCTCGCCAGGCGCCTCACCTTCGGCTCCCCCCGCAAGCTGGTACAAAAAGTCCTTGAGCTCGGTCCGCGCGCAGCCCCGGCTGCCCTTCTTGCTGATCGCGACGAAACCCCTGAGATGAAGGCGGTAGCCGACAGCCAACGCAGAATCGGCAGCACCGAATCGGTCCAGACCTGGTGGGCCCACAGGATGCTCCGGGGCAACAGTCCCGCCAGGGACAAGCTCGCGCTCTTCTGGCATGACCACTTCGCCACCAGCGACACCAAGGTCCGCGATGCCCGGTTGATGATGGACCAGGTGCGGACCTTCCTTCGCCTGGGGCCGGGGCCCTTCCATGGCCTGCTCAAGGCAATGGCGAAGGACCCGGCCATGCTCACCTGGCTGGATGGGAACTCCAACCGCCGGGGAGAACCCAACGAAAACTTCGCGAGGGAGCTGATGGAATTATTCAGCCTTGGAGTGGGCAATTACACAGAGGAAGACATCAAGGAGGCCGCCCGGGCCTTTACCGGCTGGCACGTCAAGAACCGGAGGTTCTGGTTCAACCAGCGCGCTCACGACACCGGCTCCAAGACGATCTTCGGCCTGACTGGAGACTTCGATGGGGATGACGTCCTCCGCGCCTGCCTGGAAAAACGGGCCTGCGCTGAATTCATCGCCGCGAAGCTCTTCAACTACTACCTGGGGACGCCTGTTTCCGGGGAGCTGCGCAAGGCTCTTGGCGAGCTCTATCTCGCAAACGCCCACAACATCGGCTCCCTTGTCGAAAAGCTCGTCAGCTCCAGGGAGTTCTACTCAGCCCACGCAAGGAGGTCCATCCTGTCTTCCCCGGCTGATTTCGCCATTGGAACACTGCGAACCCTGGACGCCGCCGCCGTAGCCGAACGGCTTCCGAAGGAGATGTCCCGCATGGGAATGGACATCCTTCGCCCGCCAAGCGTCAAAGGCTGGCAGAAGGGAAAGGCCTGGCTGAATTCCAACACTCTCCTGTCGCGCTACAGATTCGCCAACTCGCTGGCAGGCTCGACTGAAAACAGCCCCAGGATCCCCTGGGATAAGATAAAAAAGGAAGGTACCGAAGGACTCCTTGCCCTGTTCTTCCCCGAAGGGCTTGACGGGAAGATCCGGAAAACGATCATCGATGAAGCCGGGAATGATCTCAAGCTGATGGTCACCGCGCTTGTTGAACTACCGGAGCACCAGTACATTTGATGCGAATCGAAAGACCTGCCGGTATAATCGCCGCCGTAAAGGCAGGACCATGAACCGGGCAGCAGCAAAATGAGATACAAACGAAGAGACTTCCTCAAGCTATCCGGCGCGGGACTGGCCCTCGCCCCCGGGGCTCTGCTCAATGCGTCCGAAAAGTTCCGGGAGGCCGAAGGCGAACATCGCCTGGTGGTGCTCCAACTCACCGGCGGTAATGATGGTCTCAACACCGTCGTCCCCTTTGAAGACGACCGCTATTACCGCAGCCGTCCGGCCCTGGCGATCCCGAAGGCCCGGGTCCTCAGGCTCGATGGCTCCAACGAGATGGGCCTGCATCCATCTATGGAGGGATTGCAGGCTCTCTTCAAGGAGGGCCATCTCGCCGTCATCCAGGGGGTCGGCTACCCCGGCCCCGACCGCAGCCATTTTCGCAGCATGGACATCTGGCACACCGCCAACCCCTCCATCACTGAGAAGGAAACAGGCTGGCTCGGCAAAGCCCTGGAGAAGAAGCCCTCCACCCTGAGTGGAATTCACATTGGAGATGAAGCTCTCCCGCTCGCTTTCAATGGCGAGCGTCATGTGGCCAGCATTCAGAACCTGGATTTGATCGAGCTGCTATCAGGGAAAAAAGGCGCGAAACTGAAAAAGATCATGCGGGCGGTCAACGAGCAGTCGCGAGATGGGCGAGCTGACTACGTCAGGGGGCTGGCCAACGAAACCCTCGACAGCCTTGACAAGATTCTGAGTGTCAGCCGGAATCCGCCACCGGTCGAATACCCCGACTCAGAGCTCGGCCGCAGACTGAAGCTTGCCGGCCAGATGGTCTCCGGGGACTATCCGGCCCGGATCCTCTATCTCAGCCAGGGCGGCTATGACACCCACGCCCGCCAGGGTGATGTCCATTCGAACCTCCTCCGGGATCTCTCCGGCGCGTTGACGGCTTTCTATCGCCACGTGGAGAAATCCGGAGCGGCTGAGCGCGTCACGGTCATGGTGTTCTCCGAATTCGGGCGCAGGGTAAAGGAAAACGCCAGCCTCGGAACCGACCATGGCTGCGCCGCCCCGATGTTCCTGCTCTCAGGAAAAATCAAAGGTGGCCTGCAGGGTTCCAGCCCTGACTTGTCGAGCCTCGATCGCGGCGACCTGAAATTCACCATCGACTTCCGCCAGGTCTACGCCACCCTGGCCGAGGAGGTGCTCCGGATCGATTCGAAAAAGCTGCTTGGAGCCAGCTTTGACAGATTAGAGCTCTTCACTTGAAAGAGGCCCGGAAAGGATGTCCGCATGAATGAGCCTGCAAACGAGGTCAGCAACATTGGGCCGCTTTCCGAGGAAGACATCCGTGGGATGCAGATCCTGAACTTTTGCTTCATGGCAGGCATGGTCGGCTTCCTCGGCGTCATTGTTTTTCTTTTTATTATCTCGACAGAACCGAAAGCCCCCGGGGCCCAGGGATCTGATCCGGATTTGTTCCAGAATCTCAGTATAGCCAATGCGGCAGTGTTCATTTCCTGCTTCATTGCCGGGTCATTGATATTCAAATCAAAGGTGGCCGGCATCACCAAGGCCTACTGCGAAGCAGACCAGGAAAGCACCGCACCCGCATCAGGTCTTCGATGGCTTGCTGGGAGTTTCAAGGGAGCCTTCGTCCTTCGCCTTTCGATGCTCGAAGGCCCTGGCTTGTTTGGAGGCGTTATCTGCCTATTGAGCATCAACCTTGATGTAATCCATCATCACCCGATCCACTGGCTGAACCTGCTTTCCCTTATCGCCTCCGTAACCTATATGGCGATCGCTTTCCCTACACAGGCGAAACTCACCAGGCTATTTTCGCTGGAAGAACAGTCCTTGTACCGATAGAGGCCCGCCGGTAAGGCCTCAACCCTTTCAGTTTTTGTTTAAAGCACACCTGCGAAACCAATGACGAAACACTTCAGCGTATTTTTGATCTTCTCACTCGCCCTTACCTGCCTGCCAGCTACGGCCAAGGACCTTCCTGTTGTCCAGCCTGAAAAGGTCGGGCTCTCATCCAGTAAACTCGAGAAGGTCGACAAAGTCGTCGAAGGCCTGGTCGCCTCGAACAGGATCGCAGGCGCGACCGTCATCATCCTGCGCCATGGACGCGTGGCCTACTTCAAGGCCTTCGGCGAGATGGACCGCGAACGGAAGAAGCCGATGCAGAAAGACACGATCTTCCGGATCTACTCGATGACGAAGGCCATCGTCACCGCCGGGGCGATGATGCTCTGGGAAGAGAAAAAGTTCGGCCTCGATGACCCGCTCTCCATGCATCTGCCTGAATACAAAAACCCCAGGGTGTGGACAAAGGATGGGGTGGTGCCCGCCAGGCAGGAGGTCACCCCTCGGGACCTCATGCGGCACACCGCCGGAATGGTCTACGGCCACTTTGGCGGCACCCCCGTTCACAGGGCGACCGAGAAGGCCATCGGCTTCAAAAATGGCTTTCCGATGGAGACCCTGGCCACCTCCAGTAAAAAATTCGGGGCGGTCCCCCTGCTCTTCCACCCCGGGGATGACTGGGTCTACGGGGTCTCCATCGATGTGCTTGGCCGCCTCATCGAGGTCAAAAGCGGCCTGCCCCTCGATCGGTTTCTCAAGGAGAGGATCTTCAAGCCGCTCGACATGAAAGACACCGGCTTCTTTGTCCCCACCTCCAAGATCGATCGTTTCGCCTCCAACTACACCACCGATGGCAAGGGCCAACTGACTCTCCGGGACGATGCCCGCAAAAGCCCCTACCTCCGGAACCCGGTGTTTCTCTCAGGCGGCGGCGGGCTGGTGTCAACGACCCGCGACTACGCCCGCTTTCTCCAGCTGATCGCAAACGGCGGCCGGCTCAACAAGACGCGCCTGCTGAAGAAGAAAACCGTCGCCATGATGATCCGCAACCACGTACCCGCAAAGGCCATGCCGATCGCCTTTGGCGAACAGGAGCGTCACGGCATCGGCTTCGGACTCGGGTTCGCCGTGCGAACCGCCACGAGCACCTGGGATTCCGCTGGACGGCTCGGCGAATACGGCTGGGGCGGCGCGGCGAGTACCCATTACTGGACCTCCCCGAAAGACAAACTCGTCGTGGTCACCATGGAGCAGACCATGCCCTACGACTTCCTGCTCGAGTTCGCCCTCAAAGCCGTCATCTACGATGCCATCATCAAATAGCGGCCCCGGTGGCCAGGGTTAGGAAATGGGTAAATCCAGCCATTTTGAAAATGTCGGGGGTGGTTGCACCTTCATGGCCATATTTTGCGGCGTCGTCTTCCTCAATCTTTACCTGTTCTTCGCATCCCCGCCGTGGATGGAGGACATACCTTTCGTCGGGGAGGGTAAACTTAATTTCCAGTTGCTGCTGGGCATGAGCATAGCCAATGCCTGCTTTGCCGTTTTCATCTGGTGGCTGACGCTGAAGGTCTGCAAGTACATGGTCAGCAAGCCGCTGCGGGCCGCCGGGTTCTCCAACTTCATTCTCACCCTTCATGGATCCTGGGTGTTCATCTTAATGTTCACCGCGCTCCCAGCCATGAGCGGCTCCTTCATTTCCCTCGTGGGTGTCGCCCACGGCATTACCCAGGAATATCCCCTTTTCCTGCTGAACCTGCTCCACCCGGTCGCGACGATCGCGGCCCTCAGCATCTCCTTCCCATCAGAGAAGACCATGGAAAAGGTCTTCTCTGTCATCGCGCCTGATCCGCCCGAGCCGCCCGATCCTCCGGAAACCGAGGAGTCCGACCAATAAGCTCACAGCCGGACTTCCATTCCCCACCCTCAGTCCTCACACCAGGTGGAGAGCTGTTTTCCCCGGCCCCCTGAACCGTAGAGAACCTTGAGGAACTCCTGCCCGCCTCCATCAAAATAGGTCACCACCACCTTGCGCATACCGGTCTCCAGCACTAAAGATCCAGCTTTCTTGGCCGCGGGGTGGACCCCGTCATTATTGAGGACCTCTTTTCCATCGACATAGAGCCTGCTGCCATCATCGCTCTCGGTCTGGAAGGTGTAGCGCCCCCGTCTCGTGATCTCCAGGTAACCCGTAAATCTCAGGGCAAAGCCATCGTTGCGCTTGCGGACCGCCAGCGAAAAGTCTTCACAGACCCCCTTGGCCACGGGAGTCAGGGTGTCGAAATCAGGCAGGGCGCCCCAGGTGCCCTCGTAGTATTCATAGGCCAGGCCGGGAATGAGCTTCTTGCCATCGACGATCCTTGGTTCGACCCTCGTAAAGGTCGCGGCCGTAACGATGCTTGCCGCGCCATCAGCGCGGAAGAACCTCGCCTTGACGGTGGTCGTGTCCTTGATCTGGAAGCTCTCTTTGTACGCAGTGGATTTCTCGGTAGGCGTTGATCCATCCACCGTGTAGCGAATCACGCCGCCTTCTTCTATGCAGTCGAGCTCGACCGGCGAGGACGAAACAAACTTCTTCTTGCCCGAGACACTCGGAGCGGTGCTGTTGGTCCGAAACGGGCAGGCCTGGAGACCCTCCTTGTTCTGGAGGTTCGGTTCGGCACGCTGATGCCAGCCGAAACGAACAGCCGAAGGACTCGCAACGCTGTCGCTGGCGACAACAACGCTGTCGCCGTCGATCACCGCCGTCGCGGGGACAAATCCCGCCTCACCTGCGATCTCAAAATGACTGAGAGGCTTGCCATCACGGGACTCGAGTCCGCCCCCCGTATGACTGAAAGACACCCGGACCTTGCCTCCATCGATTTTCATGCCCTTGTAGACCGGACCGCTGTGGACAATGTCCCGACCATAGTCTTTCGCCAGGGCCACGAGCGCCAGGCGTCGTCCGACCTCCTGCTTGTTGCGTGGGTGGATATCCCGCAGGTTGCCGATATCCGTAATGACCGTGGTCCCTGTTCCAGGGATCGATGTGGCCGCCTGCTGGGCCTCCCAGATCTTCGGAAGTCGCCTCGGATCTCCCCCATAGTTGAAAGGAGCCAGGTGAGTCCAGTAGAAGGACATGTCGTGGCCCCACACCTTGCGCCAGCCCTCCACAAGGGCCCGCTTCTTGTGGGCGTAGAGCATTCCATCGTTGAGGTTGGACTCACCCTGGTACCAGATCGCTCCCTTGACGGCGAAGGGAACCAGGGGATGGATCATGGCATTGTACATGCTGGTGGGAGACGCCCACCCGGCAAGGGCGTGCCCGGGAAGCGCCAGGGCGGGCGCGGGCGGAACCAACTCATCCTTCTTTGCGGCAGCCAGCGCCTCCGCCAGCCAGGCCTTTGCCTCCGGTGTAGGCTCGGGCAGATTATTGCCGAGGGACTCGAGGTAGGCGATCTGGGTGGCGCGAACATTGTCCGAGATCCCCTTGACCTTGTTCACCCCGGCGAACCCGGGCGGCGGAGTCCATGGTTCAATCAGGGAGCCGCCCCAGGCGGATGCGATCAACCCGATGGGGATATCGAGCTCCTTGTGCAGGTGCCGGCCGAAATAATAAAGAACGGCCGAAAAGGAGGGGATCGTATTCGGAGCGCAGGCTTTCCAATCGGCCTTGACGTCCCTGTTGGGAATACCACTCAGGACGTTGGGTACGAGAAAGAGCCGTATGTTCGGATATTTCGCCGCGGCGATCTCGGCTCCGGCATCCTTCGAGGCGTTGACCCCCCACTGCATATTGGACTGCCCGGAGCCGATCCAGACCTCCCCGACCAGGATGTCTTCGAGCGTGATCTTGTTGTTCCCGGCGATCGTAAGCTTGTGAGGTCCACCAGCCTTCATCGCGGGCAGGGTCACGACCCACTCCCCCTTGTCGTTGGCGGCCGTTGTCGCCCTGGCTCCCGCGAGCTCGACCATCACGGGCTCTCCCTCGTCCGCGAAGCCCCAGATCTTCAACGGCATGTCCCGCTGAAGAACCATGTGGCTGTCGATCACGCTTGGAAGGCGAACATCCGCATCCACGGCGCCTCCAGCCGCGAGTGCGGTGACAACCAGAGAGACCATGAGCATTGAACGGTTCATGAGATATTCCTCGCGAGTTCGTTGGGTATTCCAAGTGGTTACGGTAACAGGATACCGAACACGTCCGCAAGCCCCCCGGCACCCTGTGCGGAACCTGTCAGGCTCCGGCTTCACACCCCAGGGCGGCCCCACCATCCGGATCAAACCCCGGCTTCGGAAAGGGACTCTCGGGAGCCTGGCCCTGCTGAAAGAGGAAAGCCAGGATCCTGATCGCATCGGTGATATCAAGAACCTCGTTGTTGTTGACATCGCCCGCGTCAAGGCAGGTGCCTGGATTCCCGAGATAGAGATGCTGCAGCAGAGAAACCGCGTCGCTGATATCCACCTGGCCATCCATATTGAAGTCGCCTCGCAAAAACCTTCGGCCTGAGCCGACGACAACGAAGGAGATCCCGGATGAAAGAGCCGTCCCTTCGTTGCGTGCCGTGATCGAAAGTTCTCCTTCGATACCGACTGGAACCTCAACCCGGGCCCGGCCGACAGGGCCGCCCTGCTCTACAATGACTTCGGGCGAAGGAGCTCCACCGAAGAAAACTTCCAGTCCTGGATAAAAGCCGGAGCCGGCCACCATGACCATCTCTCCAGGCGAAGCCTCCGTTGGGCTGACGGCAGCCAGGCCGGGAACCGGATAGGACGCGGTCGATGTGATCGTTATCGAATCTGTCGCCGAGACCTCGTTGTCAGTCGCCAGGCCAAGCAGGGTGATTTCGTTTTCGCCGGGGGCGACTGGAACAGTCAACTCCCACCTCGACAGGCTGCTCCAGCTTGCCGACAACGGGGACTCCTGGCCATCGACCACGATGTCCTGAACATCAATCCCGCCATCACCTTCCAGCGTAACCGAGAGAGCGTTGACGCTAAGGTCTCTCCCGCCATTGGTGGTGATCCTGAAACTCACCGGCGCGGGAAGGCGGCTTCGAACATAGTTCCCTCTCTGCTGGATGTAGTTCAGGATTCCGGAGAAGTTTCTCCCGGTCATGCTTCCGTAGTGCTCGGTCCAGTGGCGCATGTACTCACGGTTGTATGATTTATCGATGATGTCATCCAGGTGACCGTAATACCGCCGGGTGTTGGCCGGCAACTGGATAATCCTCCTCAGGCCCTGGTCGCCCCAGAGACCTGAGGTCGCGGAACGGGTAAACGAGAAATCGGTATCCCAGAGCATCGCCAGCACCTTTCCATCGCCCGGGCGGGCATGAACCATGAGGTTATGGTTGTTGCCGTAGGTGTAAGCATCGTTGACGCCACCCAGGGAGTAGACCGCCATGGTCCTCATCCACTGGTCGACATCCATGATGGCGTTGGTGGTCTCCTCGAGTTGGGCTGTTGAAGAACTGAAAGCCTTGCAGAGGGCGATCAGCTTGGTGTAATCATCCCGATCCCGATTGCTCTTGATGAGAAAATTCCACCGGTAGGGTTCCTTGCCGTCTCCCAGGTTACGGAAATCCGTCCCGATCACCCCATCGGGCTGGGGATTCTTGTAGCCCTGGGCGTTGGCCGTCGTCGGATGGTAGATCAGTTCCAGCTTGAAGTTGGTTCCGTCGCTTCCGTCTTCATAGGTGGAGTCAAGGTAGACATTCCCGTACTTGGCCATCATCAGCAGGGCGTTGCTGGTGTGTTGCGGGTTGGGAGCGATGACCCGGCACAGGTCATCGTACATGCTGGGTATGCCTCCGGCGTACTGGGCGAAGTGCTTGATCAGGATCTCATCCTGGGACTGGGTGGGCACCAACCCGGACCAGCCGCCGGAGCGGTCAATGCCGACACTGCGATGGACTCCGCGGAAAAGGTGATCCGCCGGAAAACGGATATTGAAGCTGACCCTGTTGGAGGTCGGCCTGCCCCGTTCGCTGCCCCTCAGGCGCACACCGGCATCGTAAAAGGCCTCGGCCTCGTTGTAGACCACGGTCGCCCCAGTCAGACCGTTCGACATGACGTTGATCGTCTGGTAGAGCCTCGAGATATCATCCCGTGTCATGATGATCCTGATGTTGTGCAGGTCTCCCAGCCTCGCCTGGCCATCCCGGGTGTGATAGAGCGCCCTTGAATCAACCCCGCCGGCCGGGCAGGAAGCGCCCGCCTCCAATCGATCTTCGGCGTAAACGTAGAACTGAACAGTCCTGGAACCGGACTGCCCCGGAATCGTGCCCTGGTATAAACCGCCGGACACGGTCCCCATATCGACCTCGCGCCAGGCGCCACCTTCGACGGAATACCGAAGCTTGACCTCGCCGATCCCATCGGGGTCCTGCGTCACGGCCGATACCATCACAGGCTCCCCCGGACCGGGCGCTACCGGCAGATGGCGAAGGCCAGCGAACGTGGGCCCGGCGTTCGGAACAAAGCGGCTGTTTCGCGCCCCCGGGGTTCCGGGATTTTCCGGACGGTCCACCAGGGTGGTCTTCGGACATCGGTTGAAATAGAGCCTGGTGTGGACCTGGTTTGAGCCGGCGAGCCATTTCGCCCGAAAGCTGATCTCGTAGAGCCGGCCATTGGTCACGCTCGCTCCCCCGGCAAGCGTAGCCTCGACATGATTGTGCATATGTTCAGTCGCCCCGGTTGCCACCAGGTGGAGCACCTGGTTTCCAGGCTCCGTCGGATCCTCGACAACCTCACTGTGCCCATGATTTCCAAGCAGGCGCCAGCCTGACTCGCCGGACTCAAAGCTGCCGTTGGCGATCAGTTGGCGCGCCGCCCCTTCGGGATCCTCGACCACGCTCAGATCATCAATGAGAACCTCGCCGGCGCTCAGCAGGCCGAGGCACAGCTCCCGCCAGCGTGACGGCCCGACATTCGGTCTCGCCGTCTCCCGATAGCTGTAGCTGCGCCATTGGGCTCTTGCGCCTTCATCGCTATCCGCCCAGGAGCCGGAGTTGTTGTTGTCGGAATCGGGGTCAGTCAGCTCAATGGACGAACCTCCACCATCGGCGTAAATCGGCCAGGGCCCATCATCGAAATAACGCACCTCATCGGCCGGATTCCCCAGGGCGTCCCTGAGGACGATCCGATCACTGCGACCGGAGAGGTTGCCCTCAAAGTTACCGACGATTCTTACCCCCGGGTGAATGGACTCCAGGTATTCACGGTCCGCGGCGACCACCAGGTATCCCCCTGGACCGATGACTTCCTCCCCTGAAAATTCGTAGCGAACACCTGAAGACAGCCTCCAGCCTCCAAGCTCAACCGCCTCCGAACCCCGGTTAAACAGTTCGATCCACTTCTCCCGCGACCTCCCCGAAACCTCCTTCTTCCCGGCGGGCGCAAGCTCCAGGATGCTGGCCTCGAGCCCAAAGACCACATCACTTGACCCCGAGGTTCGCTGGTGCACCTCAACCGCAATCAGGTTCGCCCCTCGACGAAGAGCGTTGCCCTCGATGAGAAAAGGCCCCTCGTAATCGGCGTTGGAGACCGATGCGCTGGCGAAGGTCCCTGAATCAATCTCCCCGGCGGGCATTCTCAAGCGGAGAACCTCTTCACCATTCAGGTAGATCACCGCCCCATCATCGATCACCGTACGAAAATAGAGCTCGACGGCGAGGGGATCCTCCTCCAGCTCGAAGACGGACCTGAAATAATAGGTGGTGGCCCCGAGGGGGATCTCTGTGGTCTTCGGCGCGGGCAGGGAACTGTTCTCGCGGTAGAGTAACGCCCCGCCGGTCTCCCAGGCCCCATCGTCGAAACCGGGATTGCGCCATTGCGTTCCGAGGTCGGCCCCGGATGCGTTATAGCTCCAGGCATGATCGATCGGCACGATCACCTCGCCAACCACCGGCTCCAGGTCGGCCACGGCTTCATCCGCGGGATTGTAATAAATCTCGTTGATAACGATCTGGTCGCTCAGGCTGAACTGGTTGGCCGATCCGAAGGTTTCTCCGGAAGGAGCTCCCCAGCCGGCCTCTCGTGCGGCGAAACGACCGCGCAGCCCCTCCTTCAGCCTGACAGCGTCTGCCACGACACAGCGACAGGGTGTGTAGAGAAACAATCGATTGGATGTGTGGAAGGAAAAACCCATCCCAGCCTCATCGAGGACCAGGTATTCTCCAGGCCCAAGCTCAGCCGCGGGAAAGACATACTCCCCGGGTTCGGCGCCATGACTTGAAAGAACATAGCCTTCCAGGTTAAACCTCGCCCCATCGTTGAAAAGTTCCAGCCTCCCGCCGCCCGCGAACGGAAGCTCTGTCTCGTTAAATCGAACGGATATCTCCCCGGGAACCTTGACACCGGGCTCGGCGAAATAATTCTCCCCGGCTGCGGCCAGGCGAAAATGGGAGGCCAGTTCATCATCGCTGAGCGCCCGCTCCCAGATCGCCACCTCGTCGATGGTTCCGGTGAAGGGCTCTCGGCGTCCGCTCATATTTCCAATATAGGCGGTCGCGGAGCCGCCCGAGCTGATGGTCTCTCCAGGGCCCAGGTCGGTGGAAAACACTCTCCTGCCATCTATGTAGATGCTCTTCCTGCCATTGCTCGCCTGGTAGCTTGCGGCGATGTGATGAAAGGCTCCATCCCTCAATGAAGCCAGGGTCGGGCGGCCCGCCAGTCCATCGAGAGGCATGTCGAGCTCGCTGTAGGCGCCATCGACATTGATACCAAAAGACAGAACAGGCTGCTGGGATGGGACAATAGCCACATCCCTGGTCGCGGCGTTGTCATCATTCTGAAAGCTCAGCAGGATCCGCCTTCTGCCGTCTTCCTTTCGAAAAATCGTTTCATAGTCGCCGGCCGCGCCATTCCAGCCGGGAGCGATGAGGGCTTCGATGGTCAGCCCGGTAGAAAACGAAAAGCTGTTGCCGACACCGCTGCCGACGTTGACCAGCGCGTTGGCCGTATTGTTGAAGCTGATGGCGCCGGCGCCTACCAGCCCGGCCGTTCTGCCGGCCCCGGAGCCAAGGTCTCCATCATTCGACCCGGCTGAATCACCAGCCTCAGCTCCCGCGCCATCGAAATTCCAATAGGAGACCAGGCCCTGGGTCGCCCCGCCGCCCTGGATTTCTCCGTCTTCAGGCTGGAAGTTCACGGCTCCCGGGGTTCCTCCGGTCCGATCACTGACCCCCCAGCTCCCGGTCCTCGAGCTTCGCCAGTTGGGGTTCATCTTGCTCAGGGTAACCCCGGACCCATCGGCGGCAACGGGCCATCCATCCCCGGACCTGTAGCTGACGCTGTCCATCAGGCGCGCGTTGTGATCACGAAGTTCGAGGTTTTCTCCGGAATTGTCCAGCCGGCCGACGATAGGACCGTAGACGCCGACGACACCCAGCTCAGCCTCAACAGCCGCCGGGTTGATGGCGACGACGACATACCCTCCACCCGGGACGATGGTGCCTCCAGGGAACTGGTAGAACACCGCATCGGAGAGGTACCAGCTCGAGATGTCGACGTCCACCGCCATCTGGTTATGAAGTTCAACCCACTCGAGCTCGGCCTCCCGGGTGGCTGGATGGTATTGAATCTCATTGAAAACAACAACGCTGTCGGCTTCGCAGGGATTTGACACGAAGAAACAACAGGCGAGAGCCACGCCAGACAGGAGGCCCCTGGCATAGTTGTGGTTGATGCTTTTCATTTCATGGAATCCAGCAACAAGTAAAACCGACTGGAGCTGGCGGTTCAGCCCGGCCGGAGAGGCAACTTATTTACCGTTATTTGTCACCCCCGGGAACCTATAATACACCCCTCAAACTGGGTCAAACAGAGTTAATGGATACCGGAGGTAGGGGTCGTGACAGTACGTGAAGGCTTTCAGCCAAAAACAATCAGTTTATTTATCATCCTGTCGATGACGGCGACCTTGGTTTTCCCCCAGGCTTTCGAGGAGGACTTCGATATACAGGGTGGAGCCGAGGAGGTTGTTTGGGTCCACTCCGGAAATTGGAATATAGTCAACGGGGCCCTCCAGGGCGCCAGCGCCGGCGGAGAGGCCTGGGCCTGGCTTGGAAATCCGGCGATCGAGTTCGCGCCTACCTTCGAGGCCAGCTTCGATATGGAGTTCATCAACAGACCGGGCGATGGCGTTGGCCGACACGGGGGTATCATGTTTTGCGCAACCGCCCCGACCCAACGCTACGACCCAGGCACCAGCGGCTACGAGCTCGACTGGATCGACCGACAAAGCGACCACGGCCTCAGGCTGATCCGGGTAGACAATGGTCGACACATGATGGTCGCTACAGGCGCCGGCGCCCTGCTCGATCCGCCAACAGAATGGCGAATTGTCGTCACCCCGGAAACCATCGAGGTGTGGGGAGATGATGAGCTTCTCATCAACGCCAACGACAACACCCATCGCGGGGGACACTTCGGGTTCTGGGCCTGGTCGAACGATGAGCTGGTCTCCTATGACAACTTCTATCTCGAATCCCCGGACACCAACATCTGCTTCTCCAGCGACCCCGCGGTCGGTGCCGCCCCCCTGGAGGTCAACTTTGACGCGACCTGCACCACCTCGGATGTCGGCATCGAGTCCTTCGAATGGGATTTCGGTGATGGACAGAGCGCCGAGGGAGAACAGGTCACCCATGCCTACGAAATCCCTGACAATTATGTTGTGACCCTTACGGCCACCGACGCCAACGGAGAGACCTATTTTGCCGAGAGCACGGTTACCGTTTTTGAAGTCGTCGATTATTACGAAGAAACCTTCGATCTCGATGACGGCCCGGTCGATGACTGGATGGTCGTCTCCGGCGACTGGCGCATCGACACAGAGGCGTTACGAATCACCACTGCCGGCCCCCCGGAGTCCTGGGCCTGGATTGGAGCCGAGCCGGTGCGCTTCGGTAATGTACAGAGCGTCAATTTCCGGCTGGAATTCCTCAGCAGGCCTGCGGACGTTGTCGGGCGTCATGGCGGTGTTTTCATCTTCGCCCAGGACACCATGCCCAGGTTCGCGGGCAACAGCGGCTACAGCATCGACTGGATCGATCGTACACAGGACCAGGGGTACAGGATCTCCGTCTGGAATAAGGGACAGGAGACTCCACTCGTTGCCGGCACCGGAGACATCGAACCGGGCGCGAACTGGACCATCGAATTCGACGACGACACCCTCTGGCTGATCGTCGATGGAGAGATCAAGGCGGAGGTCTTTGACTCGACCTGGCGCACAGGCCATGTCGGCTTCTGGTCCTATACCAACAACCAGGACTTCGAAATTGACGACATCCTCATCGGAGAATCTGACGGTATCGAGAATTGCACCAACGATCGCGACGATGACGGCGATGGCGATGTCGACTGTGACGACGAGGACTGCATCGACCGGGAAATCTGCGTCCCCTCCGAGATCTGCGGCAACAACATCGACGATGATCGCGATGGGGCCGCCGACTGCGACGACTCGGACTGTTCCGAGGCCGCCGAATGCGCCGAACCCGTCGGGTCCCGCCTGGTACGCGGAGACGCCAACTCCGATGGCTCCATCAACCTCACAGATGGAGTCATTCCACTGCTCTACCTTTTCAGCGGCGGAGGCGAGCCAGCTTGCATGGATGCCGCCGACACCAACGACACCGGGGCAATCGAAATCACCGATGCGATCATCGTGTTCAGCTGGCTGTTCAGCGGAGGCAACGCGCCAGCTCCCCCATCGCCCACCTCACCGGGCTATCTCTCGACAGACTGCGACGAGGATGCCACAGAGGATGGACTCGGCTGCGAAAGCGGGGCGATAACCTGTGAGTAGAGCCCAGCTTCTCTATTGAATAGAAGGCATCGCCTGGCCCGTTTCCACGGGAGCGCCTTCTGTTCAGTAGACAGCTTTTGGCTTGCCAGATTCTCCATGAGATTCGATCATGTCTGTCGGCATGAAAACCATGAGCCTGATCGCACTCGCCTTCACGCTTGCGGCTCCTTTCCTCAAGGGAGCTGACAGCCGGCTTCCAGCCATTATCGACTCCCACATCGCGGCTCGTGCCGGCGGCCCTCTCTCTGCTCGCAGCGACGATGCCGAGTTTTATCGTCGCGCCCACCTTGATCTTACCGGGATCATTCCCAGGGAAGCTTCCGCCCGATCCTTCCTCGCCGATCCAGCCCCTCAAAAGCGCCGGAAGCTCATCGACAAGCTGCTTTCCGGAGAAGACTTCGCCCGACACTGGTCCGACCTGCTCTCGGTAGAGCTCCTGAAGAGACAGAACCTCGGCAAGGTCCCCCTCGATGAGTGGACAGAATACCTTTTCTCCTCTCTGAAAAAGCGCCCCCGCTGGGACATCATGGTCCGAGCGATGGTCGCCGCCACCGGCCTGGGCCCTGAACGTCCGGCGATGAAGTTCCTTGGCACCGGCGGGCATCAACGCATGACCGAGGACATCGCCAGGCTCTTCCTCGGGATGGACCTGGAATGCGCCAGGTGCCACGACCACCCGTCGGTAAAGACATGGGAACAGGCCGACTACTGGGGACTCTACGCCTACCTGAGCTGGACCAAGGCCGCCACCAATACCAGCGACAAGAAGGAGTATCTTGTCGAGGTTCTTGGTAAGCGAGAGATCGAATACCAATCCGTCTTCGCCTCGGTAGGAGATGCCACCGGCCCCAGGCTCCCGGGCATGAAAGAAGCTGTCATCCCCGCCCTCGCCAAGGGCCAGGAGTTTTCAAAGCCGGCCGGAAACGGCCTGCCGCCGGTCCCTAAATTCCTTCCGCGTCAACAGCTTGCCAGCGACCTTACCTCACCGAAAAATCTCGTATTCGCCCGAAACAGCGTCAACCGTTTCTGGGCGCGTCTGCTCGGGCGAGGCCTCGTTCATCCTCTCGACCAGACCCATTCCGCCAACCCTCCATCTCATCCGAAATTGCTGCAGGCCCTGGCGGGAAAGTTTATCGCCAGTGAGTATGACCTCAAATGGTTGATCCGGTCGATCATGCTGAGCGAAGCCTACCAGCGATCCAGCAGATTGCCCGATGGCGCCAGCTCGGTGCCTCCGGCGAGCTACCGGACAGCGACCCCTCGAGCTCTGACCCCCGAGCAGCTCCTGGCATCCGTCCTGAGAGCCACCGGCAACCGCCAGCGAGTCATGGCCATGAAGACTCCCGCCGACGTCAAGTTCGACCGTCGCGGCTACTTCACCGGCACCAACAAGGAGCTGCCCCGGTCCTATACCGAGATCCAGGCGATTTTCATTCAGACCTTCGGCAGGCCCCCCGGAGAACCCGAAACCGAGTTCATACCAGGCCTGAACCAGTCACTGTTCCTGATGAATGACCGGCTGCTCTTGAGCTGGCTCGAACCAAACAAGGGGAACCTTATTGAGCGCCTCGGGGCGCTCAAAGAGCCCGGCAAGATCGCCGAGACCCTCTACCTCAGCGTCCTGTCCCGTCTTCCCGAAGAATCCGAGGTCGCTGAGCTCGATGCCTACCTCGAGAAAAACACCGAACGGGCCAGCTCCGCCCTTGGAGAACTGGCCTGGGCGCTCATCAATTCAACAGAATTCAGGCTGAGTCACTGATGAAACCGGGAACCAACCCACACGCCTGTCTCGGCCCTGAACACGGAATGTCCCGCCGTCGTGTCCTGGGCGTCCTCGGTGGCCTGGCAGGCTTCGGCAGCCTGCTGAACCCCACGGTCTCGAGGGCTCTCGAGAAAAAAGAAAAACAGGTCTGCCTGATCTGGCTCGATGGAGGTATCAGCCAGTACGAAAGCTGGCATCCACTGCCGGGAACACGGTTCGGAGGTCCCTTCCGCAGCATTCCGACCAGGACGCCCGGAATTCACTTCTGCGAACTGATGGAGCACACAGCCAGGATCTCCGACAAGATCTCGGTCATTCGAAACATGGAGACCAAGGATCCCAACCACTCCAGCGGAGTCCCCCGCATCCAGCGCGGCGATCCGATCGACCGAGGTGTCGACTACCCTTATCTTGGCTCTGCCGTTTCAAAACTCCTGGGCCCGGCTGACCCCGATCTGCCGCCCTACATCTGGATCAAGCCCGGTAACGGCGGCTTTATCCACAGGGAGGCGGGATTCCTTGGGGCGAAACACGGCGCCCTTGCGCTGGGCGATGGCACTCCCCCCGTTCATATCCATCGTCCGGGGAACATTTCCGCTGAAAATGACGCTGCGAGAAACGCTCTCCGCAAAAAAATCAATGAGCGCTTTCGATCCACCCGAGGCGCTTCAGAGATCGACGCCTACGAAACATCTTATGAGATGGCGGAACGTCTCATGGCACGCAAGGAAATCTTTGATGACAGCAAGCTGTCGCCAAAAGACAGGGATCGCTATGGAACCCACCCCCTGGGAAGACACATCCTGCGCGCACGGCAGCTCCTCGAGGCCGGGATTCGTTTCATCAAGGTCAACAGCTACCACTGGGATACCCATGGCGACAACTTCAACATGTCCCAGCGTCTTATCCCCCAGGCCGACCGTCCATTCGCCGCGCTGATCGAAGACCTGGA
Source organism: Planctomycetota bacterium (assembly GCA_965659285.1). Classification (GTDB taxonomy): domain Bacteria; phylum Planctomycetota; class UBA8108; order UBA8108; family UBA8108; genus UBA8108. The sequence continues at coordinate 23,458 of CBFHWB010000046.1, forward strand.
AGAACGGGGCATGCTCGACAACACCCTCGTCATCCTGATGAGCGAATTCGGCAGGACCCCCAACGTGAACTCCCGCATAGGACGCGATCACTGGCCGGACTGCTGGAGCCTGGCGATGGCCGGGTGCGGAATCAAGCAGGGTGCGGTTGTAGGAAAAACCTCCGGAGACGGCGCCTGGGTCGATGGAGCCGGCTACGATATCGGGGATCTCTTTCACACGATCTTTTCGGTGCTGGGAATAGACCCCCGCCGTAAACGCTACCTCTACAAGGGGCAGAAGCTTGCTATAGCGCACGATGAATGCAAGCCGATCCGGGAGGTCATGGCATGAACCCCGCGGCCATCGACATCAAGAGCGTAAGGGTCGCCAGGGAATTCAAGCACGAGGCCCAGTTGTTCCGTGCCAGGTTCAGCCCTTGCGGAAAATACCTCGCCGCCGTTGGCGTCGACGCCCTGGTCCATGTCTGGAATATCGAAACAGGAGGTCTGAAAAGCTTCAAGGGGCACAAGACCTGGATCTCATCCATGGCATTTGGAGCCTCCAGCAACAGCCTCTACACCGCGGACTACCAGGGAGTCATCCACTGCTGGAACTACCTTGGGGATGCGAACACCAGGCCCCGCTGGAGCATCGCCTCCGCCGACCGCGACAATGTCCGCGCCCTGGCCATCGCCGGAAACGGACAATTCCTGCTCAGCGCGGGAGATGACGCGGTCATCAAGGCCTGGGATGCCAAAAACGGAAAGCCGGTGGCCCAGCTTCCAGGGCACAGCGAATGTATATTCAGCCTCGCTGTCCACCCGGGGGAAAAACACCTTGTCAGCGGGGATCTGCTCGGAACCATCCGGAAATGGACTATTGGCGATTGGAAACCAGCCGGGGAGTTGGATGCCGCAACCCTTCACACCCGTAAGGACAACTTTATCGCCGATGTCGGCGGGATACGGTGCCTTGCCTTCAGCCCGGATGGGAAACGTCTGGCCGCCGGTGGGTTCAGGGACGCCAAGAGCAACTCCTTCTGCCCCGGCACCCCTGCCGTGCTTGTATTTGACTGGGGTTCAGGAAAACGGAACCATGAGCTTCGACTCAAGGCCAAATCCGATGGGCCGATCAACGGGCTTCGCTTTCTCCCGGACGGTACCATCGTGGGCTATGGTGAACACCTACACAGCGCCACCGAGATGGCCTTCTGGCGTCCCCCCGCCAGCCCCCCGGCCCACTCCCTCGCCGGGCACTCAGCCTACGACCTTGACCTGCACCCTGATGGCCGAAGGCAGCTCGCCCCGGTCTATGTTTCAGGGGGCACATCAGGCAATGGGGCGCAAAAACGCCATCGGGAAAAATATTCTCCTAACGCCACTGTCCTGAGAATTTACAACCTCTTCCCTGAGCCAACCGAGAAACAAGCCGAGGGCTAATCACAGCCGGAGTAGTCATCGCAGCCCAGGTCTCCAGGACTCCCCGATGCATCCGGATCAGGACCACAGCCGGTCCCATCCCCTGGAGGACCTGGAGGAGCAAGAGCCTCCCCCGCGCCGAACAGCCAGGAAAGCAGGTAGACTCCATCGGTCAGATTGACCCGGGCATCATTGTTCACATCGGCCGTCTCCAGGCAACTGGGGGGCTCGGCGCCCTGGAAGAGAAAATTCAGGATCTGTACCGCGTCAGAAATGTCGGCTCGCCCGTTGGCATCCGCATCTCCTCGTGAGAAGTCTTTGAATTCCCTCACGTCTGAAACAACAAGGCGAAAGCTGCCCGCAGAGACACGGTCCTCGGCAGCGACACCGACCGTATAGGTTCCAGGGCCGAGATGGACATTCAGGCAGGCTCCGAATTCAGGATTGGAGCAGTTACTGTTCAAGGACACCAGGTCACAGAAATCATTGTAGAAAGAGAGGCTTGGATTGAAATCGGCAGAAGCCACCGAGAGACTTCCCTCGAACTCCTTCTCTACAACCAGCGAAAAAACCTCAAGGGCGTGGTCGAAGGGCTGTACGCGGCAGCCGCTCGAGCCAAGAAGCCCCTCGTGAGCCTCCCCTGGATTCAGTTCTCTCGCTTCG
>CBFHWB010000047.1:0-25203 GCA_965659285.1 Planctomycetota bacterium
CGAACAGGAGACGATGGAGCAGGTTCAGCGAGAAGACGGTCTTGCGGGTTTCACCGCTTTCAGAGAGGCGCTGATGTTGCTGATGCAGAATCCTGGCCAGGGGGAAGCGCTCCCGGCTCGTTACGACTCCGCGGTGTTCGTAACGTACCTCCTCGGCGAGCTTCAGGGTGCTGAGGGCGGGGGAGGTGGGGAGGGGGGTATCGAGGACGATGCCGGGGTTGGTCTGGGATGCTCCTTCCCTCACCTGGACCTGGTATTTCCCGGGTTCGTTGGATTCCCAGGAAATTACGTAGCTCGAAAGGTTTCTTCCCTTCGGCTTTTTTCCGCTCAGCTTGATGGCCCGTCTGTTTTTACCTTTGCCGGTGTACTGGGTAAGAATTTCAGGCTGGTCCCCAAGCCTGATTTCCAGCAATTGGAAGGTGAAAATCATCGGGTCGAGTTTTTCCCGCAGAATCCTGGAGCGCCTGGCGAGTTCGATGTCGGTTGAGGAAGAATACTTCTTCAGCAGCGGGAGGGCTTCGTTACCGGCCTTGATGAGCTCTTTCTGGGCCGCTTCCCGGCGTTTCCAGCTCTTGTGCCCCAGTTCTTTCACCAGCTTCTCAAGGCGGAGCTTTTCAGCGGCGGGTTTTTGCCGCGCCGGAGCCAGCTTCTCCTGCCCGGGGGAGGATGTGAACAGGACTGCGAAAAAAAGCAGTGAAAGGGTGAACAGGGGTACCGGGAGCCGGATTCTTGACATGTTTATCGGTCTTGCGAACGGTCTTTTGAATGTCATTTCACGTCCATTGTATCCGGAAAACGCAATGGAGAGTAAGAGAGAGGGTTCTATCAATGCTGAAAAGCCTACAGAAAGCCCTTCGTGGACACCGATATATCCTAATGAGGGTCGGTTCAGTAGAACGACGAAGGGTCTGAGGAGACAGAACAGTGTTGAGAGATAACTCCCGGGGTACGCCCGGTGAGCGTGATAGCAGTGGTGTTGATTCATCACGAAAGTGCATGGATGAATGGCTGAGCCGGTTGGTTTCAGAATTCCATGACGGAGAGCAGGAACTCGAAGCTCTTGCGAAGAACTCGATCGAGGGTCTCGCCGGGGAGCTTGGATTTCGCCGCGGCTATTTCCTGCTCTATGGCCTGCGGGCGTCAGGCGCCCTGGAGAGCGGCCGCGAGCTCGACTTCGAGGTCTGCGCTTCCCGCTTGCGCCTCGAAGACAAGAGTGACGACACGCTCTCCTGGGTGGATGTTACCAACCCTGACTTCGCGGTAAACCGGTCGGTCGCCCGGCTGGCGCTCGAGTCGAGGGAGCTGATCGTCTTCGAGGAGGAGGTCGGCGCGGAAGGCTCCGGCAACTCCGGAATACGACCCACCCTGTGCCGGTCCTTTTCCATGGGAGAAAAGAAGATTGGTATTCTCTACCTTGAGCGGGACTTTGGTACCGGCCTGATCGAGGCAGGGCTGAGGCAGAGCTTCGACCGATTTGTCGACGCCTTCGCGCCTATCTATTCAAGATCCTGCGGTTGTTCTGACGTAGAGCCGGTCGCTGCCGGCGCGCCAACCGGACCCGCCGTTGCCGAAATCTCGCCCCAGGAGCCTGTTGAGGTGCCTGCGGCGTCGACGGTCGAAGCTGGTGATTCTCCGGATGAATCCTATTACGGAATCATCGGCCGGGACGAGAAGATCAGGAAGATCATCGAGATCATCGAGAAAGTTAAAGATTCCAATCTGAACATCTGCATCTGTGGTGAGAGTGGTACGGGCAAGGAACTCGTCGCCAGGGCCATTCACCAGGCCGGCAATCGCGGCAAGCGCGACTTTGTTTCGGAGAATTGCGGCGCCATCTCGGAGACCCTGCTCGAAAGCGAGCTCTTCGGGCATGTAAAGGGCGCCTTCACCGGGGCCGACGAAGATCGCCAGGGCTTGTTCTCCGCGGCAGACAAGGGAGTGCTCTTCCTTGACGAGATCGGCGACATGTCGGAAAACATGCAGCGCAAGCTCCTGCGTACCCTGCAGGAAGGAGTCGTTCGACCGATCGGTGGACGGGACAGCTTCGCGGTCGATACGCGGGTCATCTGCGCTTCGAATACGGACCTCAAGCACCTGGTGGGAAAAGGCGTCTTTCGAGCGGATCTCTTCTATCGTCTGAATGTGATCAGCATCGACCTTCCGCCTCTGCGCCAGAGGCGGTCGGACATTCCCCTGCTGGTTAAGCATTTTCTCGACACGATCAGTCGGGAGGAAGGTGTCCGCAGGAGACTCAGTTCGAGCGCCTCGAAGGCCCTGGTCGACTACGGTTGGCCCGGCAACGTTCGTGAACTCTCGAATGTCCTGCGGAAGGTGCTGCTCACCTCGGAGGATAAGGAAATCGCTCGCAAGGATCTCACTCCCTTCCTGAGCGCCGCGGCTCCCGGCACGGCCTGCCTGGGAGATGGTATCGAGAAGGATGCCGATCATCTGGTATTGCGGATCCCGCTGCGCGAGAGCTTCAACGAAATCATCGACGAGTGCGAGCGCCTGGTGCTGCTCAACGCTCTCACCGAGGGCGGCTGGAACAAGTCACGAGTGACCAGGGCTCTGAGCCTTCCCCGCCAGAGTCTCTACAATAAGATCGCTAAATACGATCTTGAGCGTCCTTCCCCCGGAGATGCCAGCCAGGATACCGCTGAGGCTTAACAAGGGGCCACCCTGTTTCCTCAAGAGCGCTCGTTTCCCGGTTCAGCTTCGTATACTGCCAACTTGACAGGCTAAAATCGGCCATTTCTGCCTCTTTGCCAGTCTCTCTCGGGAACTTTTCCGGGCCGGTCGTTGCAAGATATTTCTATTTAAGGGTTTACGATATTTTCCCTGGTGTGGCACGGGCTTTGCACTTTGAAAGGGCTGTCTTATTTAGATGCGGCGCTCTGATGGGCGCCTCCTACTGACCAGAGACGGTTGTTTTGATGAGCAGTTCCTTCGTCCGCCTGAAAATATTGGTGGTGGATGACGATGTCGGTTGCCTCAGGAGCCTGGAGAATCTTCTGGAACTCGATGGGCATGAGATTTCGACTGCGACTCGTGGTCAGGAGGCGGTTGACCTCGCTCGCCAACTGAGGCGGGAGAAACGTGAACCGGAGCTTTCGATACTGGATTACCACGTTCCGGATCTTACCGGGCTGGAAACATACGAGTTATTGAGCCGGGAACTGCCGGGCCTGGGAGCGATTTTTGTCACGGGAGATGCGTCGAGCGGGCTGGAAGAGAGAATTCTCGAGGCCGGGGGATTGGCCCTGGTGCGAAAGCCGCTGGACAGCGTGAGGATCCGTGGCGCGGTGAAGACCTTCCAGCGGCGTTGGAGTTCTGACTGCGAAGAGGAATTTCTGGGTTAAAGGTTATTGGATATCAATTTGCCGGCCCTGGAGGGCTGGAAACAGTAGTTTTCAAGGAGTAGAGCAAAGATGGCGAAACAGAAGATCAAGCCGCTGAATGACAGGATTATCGTCAGGAGGCTGGAAGCCGTAGATACGACCGAGGGTGGGATTGTTTTGCCCGATGCGGCCAAGGAAAAGCCCCGCGAGGGCGAGGTTGTCAGCGTTGGAGCCGGCCGGCTTCTCGAATCCGGCGAAAGAGGCCCCATGCAGATCAGTGTCAAGGACCGGGTGATCTTCGGATCGTACGCCGGTGCCGAGGTTAAGTTCGACGGCGAGGACTTGCTCATTATGAGCGAGGACGATGTTCTCGCGGTTATCGAGTAATTACGAATAAACAGGTGAATAGCCGGGGACGAAGGATTCGGCCCGCAAGGAGGATTTCGGCATGAGTGCCAAGAAGATTTCATTTGATCAGGAAGCCCGTGAAGCGATTCGCAAGGGAGTCCAGAAACTGGCTCGGGCCGTGAAGGTCACGCTCGGACCCCGTGGGCGGAACGTGATCGTCGAGAAGAGTTTCGGCGCGCCTACCGTCACTAAGGATGGTGTGACCGTCGCCAAGGAGATCGAGCTCGAGGATTCCTACGAGAATATGGGAGCCCAGATGGTCAAGGAGGTTGCCTCCAAGACCAGCGACAATGCCGGTGACGGAACGACTACCGCGACCGTGCTGGCCGAGGCCATCTATGACGAGGGTCTCAAGAACGTAACCGCCGGAGCGAACCCTATCAGTTTGCAGCGCGGGATCAACAAGGCTGTCCAGGCGCTCGTAGGAGGTCTCCAGGATCTCTCTATCGAGATCAAGGATCCCGCGGAGATTGCCCAGGTCGGGTCCATCGCCGCGAACAATGATGCCGAGATCGGCACCATGATCGCCGAGGCCATGGAAAAGGTCGGCAAGGATGGCGTGATTACGGTCGAAGAGGGTCAGAGCCTCGAGACCACCGTCTCCCTGCACGAGGGTATGCAGTTCGACAAGGGCTACCTCTCGCCGCATTTCGTCACCGAGCAGGAAGACATGACCTGTGAGCTCGAGGATCCGTTTATCCTGATCCATGAGAAGAAGCTCGGCGCGATCAAGGACATTGTTCCATTGCTCGAGAAGGTGGCCCAGGCCGGTAAGCCGATCGTCATCATCGCCGAGGACGTCGAGGGCGAGGCCCTGGCGACGCTGGTCATCAACAAGCTGCGCGGGACCTTCTCCTGCTGTGCCGTCAAGGCGCCCGGCTTTGGCGATCGCCGCAAGGCCATGCTCGAAGACCTTGCGACCCTCACCGGCGGCAAGGCTATCTTCGAGGATCTTGGCGTCGATCTCAGCAATATCGAGGTCGCTCACCTCGGCCGCGCCAAGAAGGTCGTGATCGAGAAAGACCAGTGTACGATCATCGAGGGCGCCGGAACGGCCGACGCCATCAAGGGCCGTATCTCCCAGATCAAGAAAGAGCTCGAGAACTCCTCTTCCGACTACGACAAGGAAAAGCTCCAGGAACGCCTGGCGAAGCTGGTCGGCGGTGTAGCCCAGATTAACGTCGGGGCGGCCACCGAGATCGAGATGAAGGAGAAGAAGGCGCGCGTAGAGGATGCGCTTCACGCCGTTCGCGCGGCGACCGAGGATGGAATCGTTCCCGGCGGCGGAGTCGCCCTGCTGCGCTGCGTCAGCGTGCTCGATGACCTCAAGATCGAGGGAGACACCGAGGAAGCTATCGGTGTCGATATCGTGCGTCGCGCCATTGAGGCGCCCATTCGCCAGATCGCCGAGAACGCGGGCCTTGACGGCGCCGTGATCTCGGAGGAGGTGAAGAAGGCCGAGGGCAACCAGGGCTTCAACGCGCTCACCAATGAGCATGTCGACCTGGTCGAGGCGGGTGTTATCGATCCCGCCAAGGTGACGCGCTCCGCTCTCGAGAATGCCGCGAGTATCGCCGGGCTGCTGCTTACCACCGAGGCTATCATCAGCGAGATACCTGATGACAGCAAGGAAGCCGCTCCTGCTGGCGGCGGCGGCATGGGTGGCATGTACTGATCAAGCCGATAGCGGGGGGCCGGCAGAGAGCCCGCTCCGCGATATCGTCTACCAGGAAAACCGGGTTCGTGTTCCAAGGGATGCGAGCCCGGTTTTTTTGGACACCCCGGAGGTTCTCCTCCCTTCTGGAGGACCGGTTTGTCGCTTGTCTTCTTCCCGGGGATCGAATGTAATCGACTTTTATTCCCGCCACCAGCCAGCGGCAAAAGATGCGTCTCATCGGCAATAAGACAAAACTCCTTGGCCAGATAGAGAGCCTGCTCCTAGACCGGGGTGTCGAGGGAGGAACTCTCATCGACATCTTCGCCGGCTCCTCCAGCGTTGGTAAGCATTTCAAGCGTCGGGGTTACAAGGTGCTTGCTAACGACATCCTGCCGTCCTGCTACGCGCAGGCGGTAGCGGCTGTCGAGGTCAGCAGGTGGCCGGCTTACAGGAAATTCTCCGGTCGCTACCGGGACGTTCTCAACTCGAAGGATTTCATCGAGGGGATGCATGTCCAGGGCGACATCCTGGAGCACGATGATGGGCAGGAGTCACCCCGGCAGGCGGCGAGAAGGCTGCCGCTTGCCCGGGCGGTGCATTATCTCAATACCTGCATCGAGCCGGTGGAGGGGCTTGTTTATCGAAATTATTGCCCGGGCGGCGCCGCCGACCGGCGCTATTTTACCGACGAGAATGGTCGGCGGCTTGATGGTATTCTCGGCTTCCTGCGCGAGGGATATCGCGAGGAGCTCTTTACCAGGGGCGAGTTCTATCTCCTGTTGAGCGCGCTGGTCGATGCGGCGGACCGCGTGGCGAACATCTCCGGCACCTATGGAGCCTATCTCAAGAGCTGGCAGGCATCTGCAAAGAAGACCCTCCGGCTGACCCTGCCCGAGGTAATCGAGAGTTCGCAGAGAAACAAGGCCTACAGTGAAGATGCCAACGCCCTGGTCGGAAGACTGAAGGGAGATGTGCTCTACATCGATCCTCCCTATAACCAGCGCCAGTACGCGGCGAACTACCACGTGCTGGATATCCTCTCCGGCTATCATCTCTACGATGACCTTGGAAAGTTCGAGGCGTCTCTCTACGGGAAGACCGGGCTGAGACCCTACGATCATCTCAAGTCGGCGTATTGCGTTCGCAGGGGCCGTCGGCGAACGAAAGAAACCAATGGCAGCGGGGCCATAGGCGATGTCTTCTCGGCCATGCTCGATCTCGTGCTGTCGACAAAGGCGCGGAGCGTCCTGGTCAGCTACAACGAGGAGGGGCTGCTCACTCGGGATGAGATCGGGGTGATCCTGGCGCGTTTCTCCGGCTCGCGGTCTTACGACTTCGACAACGATTTCCGGGAGATCAGCTACAAGCGTTTTCGAAGCGACCGAGATCGCGAGGAGAACGGTGATGGAGCCGGCAGGAACTACAAGGTTCTCGATGGTCGAGGTAAGGATGAGCTTGCCGAGTGGCTCTTTTTCGCGGCGCGGGAAGGCGCCAGGGTGACATCGTGAGCGGGCGGAATCTGTCCAGGGTCTGTTGTCTTGCCAATACGCAGGCGCCGGAGTGCGCTGAGAGCCTCGAGCGGCTCGAGGACAGCCTCAGGGAGGGCGGCTACGAGATCGTGGATGAGCCCGGTACGGTCGAAGACGGCGCCCAGGCTCTGCTGGTGCTCGGGGGCGATGGTTTCCTGATGGAGTGCCTGCACCGCTACGATTTTCCCGAGCAGCCCATCTTTGGTGTGAACTTCGGAACAGTCGGTTTCCATATGAATCCCCAGTCCTGCCTGGATGATGTCGTTGAGATTCTGACCTCGGGGAATTACCAGGCTGACGAGCATCCGGTGTTGCGGATTAATGCCGAGCTTGAAGATGGCCGGCAGGAGGAGCTCTTTGCCTTCAATGACGTCCTGCTCGAGCGGCAGACCCGCCAGAGCGTACGCTTCAGCGTCTTCCTTGATGGAGTTCTCTTCAACAAATTTGCCGGTGATGGTTTCGTGGTGGCGACGGCGGCGGGATCTACCGCCTACAACCTCGCCGCCGGCGGACCCGCGGTACATCCCGAACTGGCGGCTATGGTTGTGACCCCGCTCTATCCGCACCAGGCAGTTCCCTTCAGTTCCGTCCGGTTTTCGCTCGCGGTGCCCCTTGACCGTTCGCTGGTTTTCGTCGCGGAGGACCTGCCCAAGCGAGGCATGCGGCTGGTGGCTGACGGCCGACCCCTCGATGGAGCTTCCAGGGTCGAGGTGCTCGATTCGGCGAGGCGCATCACCTTGTTGAGGGCTGAGAACATGGGCTTTGCCGAGGTGCTTTCGCGGAAGATCATCGGCGGCTGAGATGAGACTGTCTGCGGGGGGAAGATTGCCATCGGTCGGCGCGTGGGTGGTAGGATGGATGCTATGGCCAGGGAAGAAGGCAATGATGATCGTTTCCTGCGAGCTCTTGCTGGGCTTGGAGCAGGCGGGCAGGGGCGTAAAACCCTCTCGGACATTCTCGACTCGGTAATCTCTGATACCGATGCGGAGAGAGCCTTCCTGTTCCTGCTGGGGAAGCCCGGGGGGTTCCATGTTCTCGCCGCCCGCAACAGGGATAGTGAGGATATCCAGGATCCGCTGAGAAGGATGAGCCACTTCGCCATCAGCCGGATGCTCTCCGCGGGAGAGTGCTGGGCCGTCGATGATGCCCGCACCGACCGCCGCGTTCGAACCGAGGATTCGAAGGAGGGATTGAAGTCACCCCTCTCTATCAGGATCTGCCCGGTTTTCTCCGGTGAAGAGATCGTCGGCGGAATCTATATTGACCATCGTTTTGTCATTCTCGACGTTCCCGCCGCGGCAAAGGACCGGCTGCCCGCCTGGGCGGATCTCTGTGCGGTCGCGATCAGGCTTCGCGAGCAGGAGGCCGGCCTGCGCGGATCCAGGGTGAAAGCCGCCGCCGCCCCGCCGGCGAGGGAGGCCGGGCCGGCCGCGGAGAGCCGTACAGAGTTTGCCCGGGAGCTTGACGATTTCTTCGGCCTGGCCTCGGCGAATCCCGACATGCTGGACCTCTTTGACACGATCAGGGGGGTCAGCAGTTCCAATATCCCTGTCTTGATCTGCGGGGAGTCAGGTACGGGCAAGACGATCCTGGCGCATGCCATCCACCAGGCCTCGTCGCGGGCCGCGGCGCCCTTTGTCACCCTCAGTTGCGGATCTATTCCAGATACCCTGATCGAGAGCGAGCTCCTAGGGCATGAGAAGGGAGCCTTTACCGGGGCGGAGTCGGAGAGGGAGGGGCTGTTATCCCAGGCGGATGGAGGCACCTTCTTTCTCGACAATATCGAGGATATGAGCATCGATATGCAGACACGTCTGCTGCGCGTGCTGGAGGATGGCAAGGTGCGTCCGCTGGGGAGCAAGCGAACCTTGCTGGTTGATATCCGGGTGATCGCGGCCGCCCGGGCGGACCTCGAGCGCCTGGTGAGGAAGGGAGCCTTTCGCCAGGATCTCTACTACAGGGTCAAGGGGCTGCAGCTTGATGTCTCTGCGCTGCGGGAACGCTGGGAGGATATACCGGCCCTCGCCGGGCTGCTCTTCGCCCGCCACGATGAGCTGGAGCGCTCGCCGCAATTTGCCGAAGGTGTTGTTGAACTGCTGGCCAGGTATCACTGGCCGGGAAATGTCCGGGAACTCGAGAATGAGATGCGCCGCCTGGCCACCCTCGGAATCCATGAAATTTCGATAGATGATGTTTCTCCGGAGCTTGTCGGGCGGGGACGCCCGGGCCTGGCCGTGGGAGGGGCGCGGGCTTCTCTTGAGGGCATCGTCAATGAGGCTGAACGCGAGGCGGTCGAGGCCGCCCTGAAGCGCTTTGGCGGCAACAAGTCTCGAACGGCCCAATGGCTCAGCATCACTCGCAAGGCGCTCTATCGCCGCTTGCGCAAATACGGAATCCATTCTCCCCGCGCCGAATCAACTGCCGCGTCGGCGGATCGGAACGAGGATGAGAAGGAACCTGCTGAAGAGCCTGGCAGCGGGGGCTGAGAGCTCTAGGCGCCGGTCGGCGGCGCGTCTTCTCCTTCACCCCGTGAATTTTTCGAAGGAGGTGTCCAGTTGAGGGTCGGTGCCTGTCGGCGGGAAACGATCCGGGATCTCCTGGGCAGGTAGTAGAAGGAGAAGTTTTCGAAGCCGATGATGAAGACCCGGCTCTGTCCGGCAGGGAGGGGTTCTCGATCCATCTTTTTACCTTGGTGGTTGGACGGGGAGGAAAGGGAGGGAGGAGCGAGGCGGCGCGGGGAGGACAGGAGGTGGTCGTATCGGGTTGTATCAGGTCGCGCGGCAGACCAGGAGCAGGTCGGGGAGGTCCTGGTGATCGTGAAATGCGGGGCTTTCGCCGTCTCGCTCCTCTTTGTATTGTTCAGCTCTTTTATTTCGCTGCGAATGAAGTCGGCATTCGCTTTCGGTAAGAGACTATTCAATACTCGTGCCGGATCCGGAGTGTTTCTCCAAGTGTTATCCGTGTAAGGGATAACGAAAAATGAACCGAGCTGAGCCGGGGGCGCGGAGGGTGCCGTATGCGGAACGCCCGCCCAGAACCTTGACGGTTTCAGATCCCGCTGTTTTCAGCGTCGTTTCTTGCGGAACGTGGCCGAATGACATCGCTTGCAGTTGTTCTTGGGATGGAAGATGGCCTTGTTCTTGATCACGGTACGCCCATTGTGGCAGGCTCCGCAGGCCTTGCCCTCCATGATGTCCTTCATGGTGAACTTGTTGTTGCCGATCTTGCGTTCGCGCTTGAAAACCTTGTCATTGTGGCAGTCTTTGCAGGTCGAGCCGGAATCGAGATGGAGCTGGTGGCTGAAGATCGAGTGTCCGAGCTTCTGCCTGTTCTTCTTCACCTCGAAGATGATGTCTCCCCCGTGCTTTTCTTCCTGTGCGCTGGCCTGGCCGTTCCCGGCGGGCGCGGAGTCCAGGTACAGGAATCCGGCGGCCAGCGTAAAGGTGAGTAGAAGGGAAATGCCTGTGAAATATCCGGAAGATTTCATACCTGTCTCCTGATCGTTCTATCGATGCTTGCCGAGCATCATTTTAACTGCTTCGGAGGGGGGATTCAGCATTTCGGGTTATTTATTCGCCGAATCGTTCTTCGATAAGTCTGCAGAACTCTTTGCCGCGCTCCTCGAAATTTTTGAACTGGTCATAGCTGGGGCAGGCGGGGGAGAGGAGAACCCGGTCTCCGGGCCGCGCTGAACGAGCGGCCGCTTCAACTGCGGCTCGGAGGTTCGCGACGTGGGTCAACTCGGGGGCGCCGGCTCCTCCCGCGGCCCTGATAGCCGTTTCGATCTCCCCGGCTGTTTCTCCGATCAGGACCACGTGCCTGGCCGCTTTCGCGGCCGTCGCGGCCAACTGGTCGAATCCGCACCCCTTGCTCTTGCCGCCGCAGATGAGGATGACCGCAGGCCCCAGGTTCTGGAGGGCGGCGACGGTTGATTCCTGGGTGGTGGCGATCGAGTCATTGAAGTATTCGACCTCTCTGAAGGTGCCGACGAGCTGTAGCCGGTGTTCGACGCCCTTGAAAGACCGGACCGCTTCGAGGATCTCGGGCGGCTCGATTCCCATCGCCGCCGCCGCGGCGGCGGCGGTCGCCGCGTTGACAAGATTGAAATCTCCCCGAAGCTGGAGATCCTCGCGGGAAAACAGGTGCTCTTCCTTCCCGCGGCTGATGGTGCGGACAGCTCCTGCATCCATATCTGTGATGACCCCGGTGATTCCCTCTGCGGGGGATGAGACAGCTCGCAGTTCCCGCGCGCTCTCTCCGGCCCATTTTTTCAGAAGCGGATCAGAGAGGTTCAGGACCGCGATGTCGGGCGGGGGCCCTGTCCGCAGGATCTGCCGCTTCGCCGCGAGATAGTTGTCGTAGCTGCCGTGCCAGTCGATGTGGTTTTCCGAGAGATTCGTGATCACCGAAATATTCGGGCGCCTGTCGATGGAGGCGAGGTCATCCAGCTGGAAGCTGGAGAGCTCGAGCAGAACCCAGTCTTCTTCGGAGATTTTATCCACCTGCGGTAGAAGGGACCGGCCGATGTTGCCGCCGATCAGCAGTTCCGGCCAGCGCTGCCTGGCCATGGCGCCGGCCAGGCTGGTGGTGGTGGTCTTGCCGTTCGAACCCGTGATCGCGCAGATCTTTCCTCTGCAATATTTGAAGAACAGGTTCATCTCGGTCTCAAGCGGCACTCCCGCGTCCACGCAGCGTTCGACCAGGGGAAGACACCTGGGGATGGCCGGGTTGAGCACCACCAGGTCGGCTTCCAGTAGATCCTCATCTCTGTGTTCGCCAAGTACCCAGTTGATGTCAAGATCAGACAGGCCGGCAAGCTCTTTTTCCAACTCCTTGCCGGTCTTGAGATCCGTTACCGTGACACGGGCTCCCTGCGAGTCAAGAAAGCGAGTCACTCCGGCGCCGCCGCCGAAGGATCCGAGGCCGACCACGGTGACCTTCTTGTCCCGGTACCACGGCCTGGGCTGGATGGTCTTTGAGAACATCTATTGTCTGTGGGCTGACGTCACGGGAGTCTCACCCGACGGTCCGCCAGCCCCTTTCACTTTTCCTTGCCGCCGCCCTCCGGGCTCTCGGCTTGTACCTTTTCATCGAGATCCTTGCGCAGAGCCTCATCAATCTTGCCGGCCTTCTGCAATGAAGCCTCGATTCGGTGAACATCGCGCAGGGGAAAGACGGGCAGGATGAATTCCACGATGATGTCCATCGGGAAGTAGGCGTACCACGGCGGCGAGGCCTCGTGGACGATTCGCCTGGACTGATGGTTGGTGTGGCGGAGCACGATCTCGAACTTTCCGTAGAAATCGAAGGGGTGTTCGAGCGGAGTCCTGCCGGCGGCCTCTCCGTTGATGTAGACGTCGGCTCCAGGCGGCTGCGATTCGATGTGCAGGATGCGTTGAGCGCAGCCTGACAGGAGCAGGAGCATGAAAGCAGCTATGAGGCAGGTGATCCACCGGTCCATACAGCGGGATTATAGTGAAAATACGCATGGCTATGGAAGGGTCTCGCTCGCATCGGTTATGAATACCTCTTCCGTTTGATTTATTGACAGGCACCCTCGGGACGGCTAAACCTCTCTGTATGTCGTCAAAACCATGGTATCGCGAGGGTTTGAGCTTTTCCTGCACACGCTGCGGGGATTGCTGTACGGGGGCTCCCGGCTATGTGTGGGTTGAGCCAGCGGAGATCGAGGCGCTCGCGAAGCACCTCGGCCTTTCGGTAGACAGCTTCGGCGAGCGCTATCTTCGCAAGGTGGGAAGACGTTATTCTCTCATCGAGAAACCTGGTGGAGATTGTGTTTTCTTCGACAAGGGCTGCTCTGTCTATCCCGCGCGTCCGACGCAGTGCCGGACCTTTCCTTTCTGGCGCGGCAACCTCAAGAGCGAGAGAGCCTGGGATGAGATCGCGGATGAATGTCCCGGCATAGGACAGGGGAAGCTCTTTCCCGTTGAGGAGATAGAGGCTCTGAAACGAGGCGACGCTGAAACTCCGGCGGGGGAATAAAGGGTGCTCTCATCTGCGTCGACCAGCAGGGCCGCGGTGATCACAGCCACGGTTCTCCTCTCATCGATGTGGTCCTGCTCCTCGACGAGCAAGCCGCCGGCGGTGAATATCGTCCTGGTAGATGAACTGGAGGCGGCCGAGTGGCGCTGTCGGCCGGGTACGAAGGCTGTCGATGTACTCGGGCTCGCGGCAGGAGCCCTGGGCGACGCCAGCTCCGAGGTCCGTCTGAGGGCGGCGGGCCTTCTCGGCAGGAAGGCTCCTCCCGGCGCCGACCGCGCGCTGCTGGGCCGGCTCGAGTTGGAGGAGGATCCGCTTGTTCGCCGGGAGATTGTCTCGGCTCTCGGAAGGATGGACACCGAGACCTCCCGCGGCGCGCTTCTGAGGATGGCCTCTTCTGAGGAGGCAGGAGAGGAGTCCGCCCTGGCGCTGGCGAATATCGGGAGCAGGAAAGAAGACCACGCGGCTCTTGGCGCGGCGCTTGCCTCGCCAGTGCCCGGCAGGCGTCTAGCCGCCGCATTGTCGCTCACTCGTTATCCCGCCGCGGCCCAGGCATCCAGAGTGGCCACCGCACTTGCCGCGGAGAAGGATGAGCGTGTTCGGTGGGTTCTTGCCGAGGCGCTCAGACTTTGCGGGGGGGGCGAAGGGGCCGGATATTTCTGCTCGCTCATCCTGGACGGGAATTTCCTGGTTTCGATGGCCGCGAGCAGGGCGGCCGCCGCGAGACTGCAGGGCCAGCCTTGTTTTGACGAGGTGCTCGAGTTGGCGGTCGCCCGGGGAGCGCCCTGGATGGCCCGTCTTGGAGCCGCCCAGGCGGTGGGCTCCTGGCTCGAGGGGGCTGGAGAGGGAGAGAAGCTTCTTGGCAGGGAGAGGAGAAACCGCCTGGAGAAGCTTGTTGTTGAAAAAGCGGCAGAGGCGCTGAGCGGCAGGCTTTCCCGGCCGGCCCTGCGCCGGGAGTGGCTGCGCTGCCTCTTCCTGTGCCGGGGAAGGCCGGCCCGGGAGCTGGTGGAGAAGCTCCGGGGCCGGCCCGGCGGGGTTCTGCCGGCTGTCGGACACGGCGCGGGGGCAGCGGAGCTGCTCGGCGGCGGGGCGCGGAGCCTCGATGCCATTCCAACTGCGCCCCCGGTTGATACGATGCCGCCCTTTCGGCTGTATTCTTCCTTTCGCCTGGCCCGTCTGCGGCCGCCAAGGCTCTCCCTGCTGGTGAAAGGAGGCGAGAAGATCTACCTTGAGCTGTTCCTTTCTTCCGCTCCGAACCACGCGTCGGCAGTCCTGCATCTCGTCGAGCGCGGAGCCTTCGCCGGGCTGCGCCCCAGGAGGCTGGTTGAACCTGTCGGCCTGCTGATCGATCCCGTCGTCGAGGATGCCGACCCCGCCGCCGGCTGCGCTCTCGCTCCGGAGCTCTCCTCCAGGAGGATCTTGCGCGGTACGGTCATTTCTCATCCGCTGCACGGCGGCGGCGGCCGACTCTTTATCGCCGGTCGGCCCCTGCCCGAGTGGGAGGGCCGGGTGACGGTCCTGGGCAGGATCCTGCTCGGACAGCGGAAACTGGCCGGACTCGGTGAGGACGCCGAACTCGACCTGGTGAGACCCTGATCAGCCGAGTCAGCAGACCGGCGGAACCATCGACTGATAATGCGAATCGGGAGGGGGCTCTGAGGGGCTCCAGCACCCGCAGGAGGGCTCTTTAGGATTATCGGTTCCGCGGCAGGTTCACAGGCAAGTTTTTCCGCTGGAATACCGATGAAGGGTATACGCGTCCCGTCTCGGAGGAAAAAGGACATGTCTGAAAAGATCAAAAACACCCCTTCCAGGGGTCCACTGGCATTAGTTTCGGTTTTCTGTTTGTCGCTTTGCGCCTGTGAATCGATTGTCGATGAGAGGGAGCAGTATTCTCTTTCAGAGGAAACGACTCACTCGTATCTCGATAGTCGCCTGGATTTTCTCCGGGCGAGAGTCGAGGAGTATCCCAAGCGGGATGACTACCACTACCAGATCGCCAGTGTCCATTTTGAAAAGGGCGACTTCAACCTCGCCGTAAGCAGTCTCGAAGAGGCTATCGATCTGCGGCCCGACATCCCCAGGTACCGTTACCATCTCGGGCGTGTCTGCCTGAAGATGGGGGAGATCGACAGCGCCGAGATCAACTTTCGCAAGGCGGCGGAGCTGACTGATGCACAGCGTTACAGCGGTATCAACGCCGCGCTGGGCTATGTTCTCGCGTTGAAGAAGGATCTGCCCGGAGCGGAGGAGGCCTTTCGCAAGGCTCTCGTCGCTGAACCGGACAACCCGGAATCTTACTACTTCCTCGGAGCGATCTATGACCTCCAGGGAAGGAAGGATGACGCAGTGAAGCACTTCCGTGAGTATCTCGCTCGCGGCGGACGCCAGTACAGGTCTAACGCCCTGTTCTATCTTGAGAAACTCGGGGTCGAGGTCGACACAGAGACTTCCGCTCAGGAGAAGGAGTGAGTCTCCGGGGCGTGCTGGTGGCACGCCCCGCTCTTCCCCTTTCCGTCTCGCGCCCCGGGTAGCAATTGCTTTCTTCCCGGGGCTTTCCTGTGCTACCCTCCCCGTGGCTATTCCATCTTTCTGGACAGTCTCGAACGAGGACGGGGCCAGGCTGGCGCCTGCGGCCCACGGCTTGGCAGAATGCTGCGAATTACGATTAACGGTGAGACCCATTCCTTTGCTGTTGGAACGACAGTAGGGCAGATGCTCGAGGCGCTCGAGCTGCCACGGGAGGGTGTGGCTGTCGAGGTCAATCGCGGCATTGTTCCCAGGCGTACGCACCAGGAGGTGCTTCTCTCGGATGGAGACGAGGTGGAAGTGGTGACTTTTGTCGGTGGAGGTTGAGACCCATGTCACAAGGCGTTGAAACGCAAGATATCGAGCGGCAGGAAGTATCTTCTGACTCCAGTGATGATGCGCTCGTTCTGGGCGGGCATCGTTTCAACTCGCGATTGTTTGTGGGTACGGGGAAGTACTCCAGCAATGAAGAGATGAACGAATGCCTGGAGGTCTCAGGCTGCGAGGTGGTCACGGTAGCCATTCGTCGGGCCAACCTCGAAGATCCCGAGAAGAGCCTCGTTCGGCACCTCGACCGCTCTAAATACACGCTCCTGCCGAATACCGCGGGCTGCTATACCGCCGAGGATGCCTGCCGCTACGCCCGCCTGGGGCGGGAATTGCTGGAGACGGACCTGATCAAGCTCGAGGTGCTCGGCGACGAGAGCACCCTCCTCCCCGACCCTGTAGCCACCCTCGAGGCGACGGCCACGCTGGTCTCCGAGGGTTTCACCGTGCTCACCTATACCTCGGATGATCCCATTCTTGCCCGGCATCTCGCCGAGGCGGGAGCCGCCAGCGTCATGCCGGCCGGTTCACCCATCGGCTCAGGCCAGGGGATTCTCAATCCCAACAATATTCGGATCATCCTCGAGACGATCGACACGCCCGTCATAGTTGACGCCGGAGTCGGCACGGCCTCCGATGTCGCGATCGCCATGGAGCTCGGAGTAGAAGGCGTCCTTCTCAACAGCGGTATCGCCCTGGCCCGAGATCCTGTCCGCATGGCGAGGGCGATGAAGAACGCCCTGCTGGCGGGCCGTGAGGCATACCTGGCCGGCCGCATCGAGCGTAAGCTCTACGCTAACGCATCGAGTCCCACCGAGGGTATGGTTGACGGATCCGGTTCGGCCTGAGGAGGCGGGTTCTCATGCAGGAAGAGCAGCTGGGTATAATTGGATTTCTGCTGCTGCTGGTTCTCAGTGCCGTGTCTCTCGTTGGCCTGAAAATGCTCCACTTCAGCCGGGGGGGCGCTCGCTTTCGCCCCGCCAAGGTCCTGGCAGAGCCCAAATGGCCAGGGGCGACCGTGGTGGTGGTGATCCTCGCCCTGCAAGCTTTTCCAATCGTTGCCGGGATCGTGATGGTGGTGCTGGAGGAGGCTTGGGATACGGGCCTTGATGAAAACACGAACCTCGTCATCAAGCAGACAGGCGGGCTGCTCCTGGGAGCAGGCTTCATCGTCTTTGCGGTCCTGGCCTGGGTTGTCGGCAACTGGAAGTTACCTTTATCAAGCTTCGGTTTGCGCTGGGCCCCGTTCGCCAATCTCTTACCTGTCGTCCTCATCTACGTTCTTTTTATCATTCCCCTCGCACTGTCTGGCTGGCTCTGGACGCAGCTGCTCAAGGGGCTCGGGCGGGAGCCAACAGTCCAGGATCCGGTGAAGATGTTTATTGATGCCATTGAAAGGGGGAATCCCCTGGAGATTTCCCTGTTGGTGTTCAGCGCTGTTATCCTGGCTCCTCTCTGGGAGGAGCTTATTTTCAGGGGACTCATTTTTGGATACCTCAAGAGCAGGATGTCGGTCTTTGCTGCCTTGCTGGTTTCGAGCCTGATCTTCTCGGCCTACCACTTAAACGAAGCCGCGCTGATGCCGCTGTTGATCGTCGGGATCGCCACGGGTTACGTCTATGAACGGACCCGCAGCCTGTATTTCGCGATCTTTTTTCACGCGCTTTTTAACGCGTTGAGCATGGTCGTTCTGTTCATTCTGGCCGGATCCTGACCTTTTTCGGCCCCGGAGCTTCCGGTAACGCTGTAGAGACTTGGGCAGATTGCAAGAAATTGCGTTTTTGGTAAGATGTAACAGGGGCAGGTTCATTTTACTCATTGGAGCGCCAGGCGCATGCTCGACATCGGTCTCGAGGTAAAGATCCTACGCGAGCGGATCAAGATGTCGGCCAAGGACCTGGCTGAGATGATCGGGCTGTCGCAGTCGCAGATGTCGCGGCTGGAGAAGGGGCAGCGTCGTATCGACACCAAGGTGCTTGCCCGGATCGCCGAGGCCCTGGGCGTCGAGCCGTCCTATTTCTTTCGCGGCGAGGCCGCTCCTTCCGAGGGTGTTATCCAGCCGAGCCTTCCCGGTTCCCTGGGCAAGGAGATCCGCACCCAGCGCCGGAAACGACATCTCTCGGTGGAGGATGTCGCGTTGAAGCTCGGTATTCAGAAATACCAGGTTCGGGATATCGAGACGGGAAAAAAGAGTCTGGAGTCCGGACTGGCCGAGAAGGTCGCCAGGCTCCTGAAGCTGCCGCCGAATCACTTTCTGGCCTTCCAGGAGGGACAGATCCAGGCTCTCGAGGCGCAGGTGGCGCGTTTGAACCTGGCCCTGGCCGAGACCCAGCGGGGCCAGGCTCCGGATGATGCGGCCGCTGAGCGTTCCGGGATTCCCATTTTCGGTTCGGTCGTTGATGGCTACTCGTTTGAATTTGACCAGGAGGGCCGGCCGGTGGGGGAACCGGAGGAGTTCCTCCACCTTCCCTCGGTTCCGGATGAGGGTGCCTTCGCGGTCCATATCATCGGCGACAGCATGGAGGCTCCTGTCAGGCCGAGCTTTGCCGAAGGTGACCTGGCCGTTTTTTCCGACAGCCCCCTGCGCAGCCGTGACTTCGCCCTGGTCAGGAAGAACCCTTCCTCTGAAGGACAAGGAGAGGTCACCTTTCGGCAGGTCTTCTTCGACCCCGGCGGCAAGGTGCGTCTGCAGCCGCTCAATCTGAACTACACGGCCGAGGCCTGTCCGAAGGCGGATGTGCTGGGCATGTGGAAGCTGGCGGCCCACCTGGCCTCATTCTGAGGGCAGGGGACAAGGCCAGGCGAACTGGAGCTTCGAGAGCTCTACAGGCCAATTCCTTCCTGCTGCCGTTTGAAACGGTAGTAGACCTCGAGGGTCATGGCTCCCAGGGCTGTGGAATAGACGCGGCCGCCGGAGATGCCCCATTCGCCAATGGGATCCCAGCTGCCGTCCACCTCGGGGGAATCGTCCTTGTATTCGGCCCTCTGGGTGTCGATGAGAGCCTTCTGCATCTTTTCGTTCCAGGCCAGCCAGGGCTTACCGCCAAATTGGAACATGGCGTAGGTGGCGTAGTACCAGTAGTAGATGTTGATGGTGGAGAGCGAGCGGCCCTTCTGTTCATGCCACACAGGCGGTTGCTGCGAGAGAATATCGACGCCTGAGCGGATGGAGGCGACCCGCCGGCTCTCGCCGGAGAAGAGACGACAGAGAACCCCGACCGCGGTCATGCAGGAGAGATCCTTGGAGAAGGGATAAGGATCCGCGTGCCCCGCGGCGAGCCGGGAGCCTTCGTCTCCAGGTACGTTGTAGCCAACCTTGCCATTGGAGGCGGTGGCGTAATCGAGCCACTTGAGGGCGCCTTCGAAGGAATTCTGAAACGCTCCTTTTGGGAGTCCCAGGCGGCACTGCTTGGCGGTTTTGAGAGCCAGGACCATCCAGCCCGTTACAGATGTGTCATTGTCTCCAGGCTTGATTCCGTAGCGCCATCCTCGTCCATCGTTCTGCGCTCGGAGGCAGAGCTTGGTCGCTTCCCTTACCGATTTCTTGAGCTTGAAGTCGTTCGACATCAACAGCAGCTCGGCCATGGCCATGGTGGCGATCGCATGGCTGTAGATCCATTGCTCGGAAGTTTCGCCGCCGTAGCGCCCGTCCCTGGCCGGGTCGCCGGTACGCATCGTCTGCTGCTTGAGCATATACCTGGCGGCCTTTTTGAGGCAGGCAACGAAGTGTTCGTGTTTACCCGTTATGTGGGTGTGGCCGTACCCGGTGAAGGCGAGGATTGCCAGGGCCGTGACGCCGACATTGTTCTCTTCCCAGCCGATGTCCTTCGGGTAACGTTTGGAGTCCTTGTTGGTGCTGGGGCCGCGTCTCTCGCGTACGCTGGCGTTGTTGAAGCCCGCGGCCTTCCAGCCGCCATCGGCGTCCTGGTGGCGGTACAGCCATTCCAGCGCGGCGAGAACAGCGTCTTCGCTCTCTCGGGTCATTCCCGGGCCGTTCGTTTTACCCACGCCCCGGTCATGTCCGTAGGCGCCGGACCCTCCCGCTCCAACTCCGAGGGCGATGATCGCAGAGTCCAGTTCCAGGTTGGTGTCGGAGATCTTGTGGAGATCGGATCCCTTGGGGATCTCGGTGGTGATTTCCTGGGGCTTGAGCTTGACGAGAGGCTTCTCGATGATCATCGGACAGAGAATCTGGTGGACCATCTTCAGGTCACGTTTTTTCTTCGGATCGAATTTTGGCGGCGGGGTTATCGTCTTGGCGACCAGGGGCTCGCGTTTCCGCGGCCTGGTTGTCTCCCGGCTGAAGATCAGCCCCCCGATGATGAGCACCAGTAAGATGTGCAGAGTCGCCGAGACTGTCCAGTAGGGCATCTCTCTTGCCCAGGCAGGCCTGGATAAAACTTCCTCTTTTCCTGCGGCTTCTTCCGCATACCTGTCTTCGTAATATTCTTTTTCGACCATACCCTGCGCTCCTGAAATTGGTTTCCGGTTTCAAAAAACTCTACGAAGATTGCGTACCGATCCCGTGACGCTGTCCTGTGGACAGAGTGTCTACGCAACCCCTCTTACGTTGCCGCGGTTTGTCCGGGGGAACGGGTTCCGGGTGTGTGGAAACTGCCGGGCCGCCCGGTCGTGTTCAGAGACGCTGGTCATCTGGACGGCGGCCGGGTGGACCGCTGCTTCGGGCGCCTAGAGGCCGATACCTTCCTGCTGGCGTTCGAAGCGGTAGTAGACCTCGAGGGTCATGGCTCCCAGGGCTGTGGAATAGACGCGGCCTCCGGAGATGCCCCATTCACCAATGGGATCCCAGCTGCCGTCCACCTCGGGGGAGTCGTCCTTGTATTCGGCCCTCTGGGTGTCGACCAGGGCTCGCTGCATCTTCTGGTTCCATACCTGCCAGGGTTTGCCGCCAAACTGGAACATGGCGTAGGTGGCGTAGTACCAGTAGTAAATGTTGATAGTGGAGAGCGAACGGCCTTTCTGCTCGCGCCACATCGGAGGCTGCTGGTTCAGGATGTCGACGCCGGAGCGGATCGAGGCCTCCTTGCGGCTCTGACCCGCGAAGAGGCGGCAGAGCACGCCCACCGCCGACATGCAGGAAAGATCCTTGGAGAAGGGGTAGGGGTCCGGGTATCCCTTGGCGAGGCGGGAGCCTTCGTCGCCAGGCACGTTGTAGCCCGTCTTACCGTTGGAGGCCGTGGCGTATTCAAACCACTTGAGCGCTCCGCCGAAGGCGTTCTGGTACTCCTGCTTTGGAAGTCCCAGGCGGCATTGTTTGGCGGTTTTGAGCGCCAGGACCATCCATCCCGTCACCGATGTATCGTTGTCGCCGGGCTTGATTCCGTAGCGCCAGCCCCGTCCGTCGTTCTGGGCGCGCAGGCAGAGCTTGGTGGCATCCTTGACTGACTTCTTGAGCTTGAAGTCGTTCGACATCAGCAGCAGCTCGGCCATAGCCATGGTGGCGATCGAGTGGTTGTAGATCCATTGCTCCGAGTCGCCGCCGCCGTAGCGGCCGTCCTTGGCCGGGTCGCCGGTGCGCGTCGTCTGCTGCTTGATCATGTACTTGACGGCCTTCTTGAGACAGTCAACAAAGTGTTCGTACTCGCCGTCCATGTGGGTGTGGCCGAAGCCGGTGAAGGCGAGGATCGCCAGGGCCGTGACGCCGACATTGTTCTCTTCCCAGCCGATGTCCTTCGGGTAGCGATTGGAATCCTTGTTGGCGCTGGGGCCGCGTCTCTCGCGTACGCTGGCATTGTTGAAGCCCGCGGCCTTCCAGCCGCCGTCCGCATCCTGGTGGCGATAGAGCCACTCGAGAGCAGCGAGGACGGCCGATTCGGTACCCTCGCTGCCGCCTTCGCGGGTGAGCGAGCCTTTGCCGTAGCGATGTCCATAAGCTCCGGCCGCTCCGCCGCCGACTCCGATGGCATCGTTGACCATCGTCGAGTTCTGGTTGACGTTGGAGAGGTTGTTGAGGTCGGTTCCCTTGGGGATATCAGTGGTGACCTCGTCGATCTTACGCTTGATGACGGGTTCTTTGATGATCTTCGGGTTGAGGATCTTGGGCGTTCTCTTCAGGTCGCGCTTTTTCTTCGGGTCGTACTTCGGCGGCTTTTTCTTCAGCTTGGCCACCATATCGACCTTCTTCTGTTCCTTGGTGATCTGTCGGCTGAGAACCAGGCCTCCGATGATGAGGATCAGGATAATGTGGAGGATGGCCGAGACCGCCCAATAGGGCATTTCAGTCAGCCAGCCGGGCTTATCGAAAAGCTCCTCCTCGCCTTCCATCTCTTCGTCATATTCTTCTTCGTAATATTCTTCCTGGGCCATAGCTATGCTCCTGGGGGTTGTTTTTACGGAAAGAGAAGTCTCCGTTTTTTCAGTGCCGCGGCCTGTGGCCGGGCTCTTGATTTTCAGCGGAGATTCAGCAGTTGGTATATCCTGATATCGGTTGAGATTTCAGCCAGCAAGAGGGACTTAAGCACTCCCGAGGACCCGGTAAAAAGGAGCTATTCTTCAGCGACCGTTCGAACACTGTTTATCGGGACTTGGAACCGCATCGTCACGCGGTAAACCCGCCCAGAATCCCGATTCATGAGCCGCTTCAAGAGACCTCCTGAAGATCCCTGGTGGTGCTACCCACTCAACTGATGATTAGCTTAGAACCGAATTGCGTTTTTGTCAATTAGCAATTGTGAGATTTTGGCAATTATCAGGGTAGGCCGTCCAGAAGGGGCCAGGACACGAAAAAACCCCGTCGAGGAGTTCCTGAACGCCGCAACGATTTCGAAGGTCATGCCTGGTAAGCAATCTCGAAACCAATGACTCCCCGGCGGGGCAACCAATAATTCTGTCTTTACCCCGGCTGGGGGGCTGGACGCGGACGGGGTGTCCGCATCCCAGGGTTCTCTCTCACTTCCAGGTGAGCCGGCTCAGGCAGGGAGCCAGTTCAGGCAGCCGACAAGAGCCGCCACCAGAGTCAGAATTCCAGGGAAGACGAAAAAGGTTCGTCGCGCAGCGAAGGTTTCTTCTTCGACAGCGGCCCTGGCTCTCGACTCCATCTAGCACTTCTTTTTTAAGACGTCTCTGGTGAAGCCGATAGCCGCTTGCGAAAGGCTTCAAGGTTGACGAGCAACTCCAAAAGTTGATTTGTAATTTATAAATCATATTTTGGCCGGGCTGACAAGCTCAAATCAGAGAAGAGTTTTTTCAGACAGGTGAAATCATCGGCGAAGCCTGCTGGTTGCAGGTCATTCGCTTGCGGGCAATTCGCGGGATGCGATCGCCGGCTTTGTCGCTGGAGAGATCTTCCGCGAACCGGAAGCCCGGTTGATTCGTCTCTGCGATGTTTTCCGGGTTTTCAGGCGCCAGGGCTCAGCAGCAACCGGGCGATTCGCCGGGGGAGGGGGTGGGGGAGGAGCAGTCGAAGATACCGCGATGTTCGAGCTCGTCGGTTACCTCGAAATATTTCGACAGGCGGGTCTCCGCGAGCATCCTCGCGGTATTCCGGCAGATCGCCCTGGCGGTGTTCTTTTCGAACAGGTGATTCCGGTCCAGGAAGAAGTTTTCTTCGCTTCCCGGGCAATTGCCAAGGTAGGTGGCGTTCTGGCAGAAATCCTCGCAGCGCCGGTCAAGCGGCGTTTCGAATTTGAATCCGCGCAATGTCATCGAGTAAAAACGATTTGGTGTTCCGCCGATGTTTTCCTCGACGAGATTGCGGGATACGCTGCGCGGGTCTCTGAACCCGGCGGCGGTAATCGTATCGAGGAGGTCGTATTCGTAGAGCGCGCCGCCGAGGCATTCGGCATGCAGCTTCTTGTCATTGCGGATACTCGCGGGCAGGCGGCGGTCGGCGACGATGTCGGAGATGTAGAATTCACCGCCGGGTTTCAGCACACGGTGGATTGAGCCGAAGACGTTGTCTTTCCTGGGGGAGAGATTGATAGCGCAATCGGAGACCACCAGGTCAACCGTGGAGTCCTCGATGGATTCGAGGGTCTCTATGAAATCTTTGTTGAAGAAGACATTGTCCTCGGAGTATCCGAAGGCGGACATCACCTCCGGAACATTGCGCCGGGCGATGTCGAGTTGCGCATCGGTCATGTCGATGCCGAAGACCCGGCCCTTCGCGCCGACCAGGCTGCCCAGGATGAAACAATCGAGGCCTGTGCCGGAGCCGAGATCCAGTACGGTGAGCCCCTCGAGCTCATCGGGGGGGATACAGCACCCGCAGCCATAGTTACGGTCCTTGACCTCTGAAGGGATCAACTCGGCAATTTCTGAATACGTGCTGAGGGAGGAGGCTACGCAGCAGGCATTCTGCTCGAGGTCTCCGGTGCTTTGGAGCACCTGGCCGTAGTACTCACTCAGAAAGGCCCGCAGCTCTTTCATCGAGTTCGTTTTCGGGGTTGTACCATCAGCGTTCATAGATACCGGCATCCACTAATGAGGGCGGGGAGGGCTTTATTACAGGGCTTCTCATTCTCTTGATCACAGCTGAAGATGCACGAGAAAATGCAGGTCTGGGGAAGGGGTTTTGCGCTGAGGCTTTTCAGCCTCGAGGAGATTGGATACTGTACCGGTCAAGCGAACCGCTAACCTGTCGTTTTCTTCAGGACGGATTGAACCGGTGAAAAGATCTCATCAGTACCTTTCGGCATTTGCCGCCTTCGCGGCCGGATGTCTTCTTGCCTGGCTGACCAGCCGTGAGCCAACGGTCCGCGAGGTTCTTCCGGCGCCCGGTCGGCTGGAGGGCTCCGCGGTAGAGACCCTGGGACTGGAGTTGGGGAAGGCTGTGCCCGGCGCCCTGCTGCCCCTGGTCGAGGCGGTTGGGAAGGAGACCGATGCGGGCTCACGAAGCTCAGCGGCAACTCTTCTCGAGCAGGCCTACAGGAGTTCAGAGGACGAACTGGTTCGCGCGGCGGCGCTTGTATCGCTCGAGCGCCTGGGCGGTCCGTATTCCTGCGCGGCCCTGGCCTCGATCTTCCGCCTCGGCAACGAAGACGCGTCCCAGGCCGCCACGCGTCTTTCGAGAATCGACGGGCAGGATTGCGTCGCGCAACTGAAGACGATTATCGAGAAGGAGGAGCGCGGAGGAGAGCTTGCCAGGTCGGCGCTGCGGGCCCTGGGGAGAACCCGCTCGCGGGCGGCGGCAGAGTTCTGTGGGGAACTCTGCGCCGCGGGCTACGAGCCGGCTGTTCGCAGGGAGGCTGCCGAGGCTCTCGGTCGAATAGCGGAGAAGTCATCGGTGGTGACGCTCCTGGAGCTTCTTGGAGATCAGGATGAGAGGCTGCGGAGGGCCGCGATTACGGCATTGGGGCTGATTCGTTCCGAGGAATCCGCCCGGAGCCTACGGTCGCATGGCGGGAAGCCCGGGCTTGGGCCGGTAGAGGCTCGTCTCGTTGAGGAGGCGCTGGGG
>CBFHWB010000048.1:0-25064 GCA_965659285.1 Planctomycetota bacterium
ACCTGGCAGAACGAAAAGAACTGGGGCTATCGCAGCTTCAAGAACCGGGCCGACCTGCAGAAAAACTACCTCGGTCTCATCAGGAAGCTGCGTCCAATGATCGAGACCTGTTTGAGCGCCGCGATCTATACCCAGACCACCGATGTCGAGGTCGAGGTCAACGGCCTGATGAGCTACGACCGCGAGGTGCTCAAATTCGACGCGGGGAAGCTCGCGAAGGCCCACCAGGCGCTCTACGCTCCGCTTCGGGAGCTGAGCGACGCTGAGCGTTCCCGCGCCTATACCGTCGCCTACTGGCGCTTCGAGGACACCGCGGCGGGCAAGCTGGTGCCGCACGATCGCAAGAAACGCGATTCCATAGCGGTGCGGGATGTTTCCGGCCAGCGAAACCATCTCTACGCCTATTCCTCCGGCAACGCGCCGCGCGGCGGAGCCGAGGTGCCGGCCGCAACCGTTCCCGGTCTCGGGCTCGAGAACCGGGGGGTTCTTGATGACTCCATCGCGGGAGGGGGTGCCACGCGCGATCTCTACACCGACTACGGCCGCTCCCGCACTCACATGAACGTCATCAACACCTTCTCGTTCAACCAGTGGACGGTGGAGGCGTCGATCAGGCCGGTCGAACTCGGGCGCAGACAGACGATCGTCGGCGAGGACGGCAAGCCGACGGAGGCCGCCAACGCGCCGCTGCAGCTAGAGATTCGCAAAGACAACCGCATCGCCATCGTCGCCATCGACTCCGGCGGCAAGGTGCGTACTCTCGCGAGCCGGGATCCGGTTGAGAAAGGAAAGTGGTATCACGTCGCGGCTATGAGCGATGGTTCGAAAATGAGGCTCTACCTCGTAGAGGGCAATCGCTGCCACCTGCAGGGCTCGACGGATTTCTCAGGCGCACTTATCCCTCATGTCGGCACCTGGACGGTTGGCCGCGGTTTTCACGCTGGAAAAATCGCTCTCGATGCGCGTGCTTTGATCGACGAGGTTCGCATCAGCTCCATAGCCCTGCCGCTTGAGCTGCTGCTGTGGCATCCCTCTTCCGGATCGTGATCCCCGGGAGGGGCCGGTAGCCCGTTTTCACCGCTTGTTTTCCATCTGCGGAGACAAGAAGCTTCGTTGTCGTATGAACTATGCGTATCATAGATGTCAGTATCCAGGGGGTTGTTCACGATTCGGCTTTGATCCCGAAAGTAATTAAATGCGTACTGTTTTCCACGGGTTCCTGTTTCTTCTCATCTTTCTTGCGGCGGGAAGCCTGCGCGCGCAGCAGGGCATCGTGATCAGTGAATTTCTCGCCGTGAACGATGGCGGGCTCTCCGATGCGGATGGCGACAGTCCAGACTGGATCGAGCTCTATAACAGCGGCAGCGAGGCCGCCTCGCTCGGGGGCTGGTACCTGAGCGATGACTCGGAAGATCTTTTCAAGTGGCCCCTGCCGGAGATGGACCTGGGCGCGGGAAGCTACCTGGTCGTGTTCGCCTCCGGCAAGGACAGGCGGGCTGCCGGCGGGGAGCTTCACACGAATTTCAGCCTCGATGGGGATGGAGAATACCTCGCCCTGGTCAGCCCGGCTGGAATTCCCGCCACGGAATTCTCTCCGGCCTTTCCCCAGCAGCAGGGAGGTTTCTCCTTCGGTCGCGGCGAGAGCCAGGTCGGAGACCGGCTGGTGCGGGAAGGGACGGGGGCCAGGATGCTCGTACCCTCGGCCGGCTTTCTCGGCCTCTCCTGGAACGGCAGCCTGGCTGCTTTCAATGACAGCGAGATTGCAGGCTGGCTGCCGGTCACTACCGGAATCGGTTATCCTTCCGGAGGAGGTCCGCCGGTAGAGCCTCCGATCGGCTATTGGAGCTTTGATGGAAACGTCAACGACACTTCCGGTCTGGGTCATGGGGGAGTCCTTCATGGAGCGGATTTCAGCGACCAGGCTCCGGAGCAGATAGGCGGGGGCCAGTCCCTCAGTTTCGATGGATCAAACGATTACGTCAGCGTCGTGATCGATGTCTCGGAGACGGCCTATACGGCTTCTTTCTGGTTCAGGACGGAGACCGGGGGGAGGGGGCTGTTCAGCGTCGTAGATGGAGACCTTGGCGCCGGCGGTCATGACAGGCATATCTATCTGAGCGGCGGCAATATTGCCACGAGGGTCTGGAACAACCAGACCATCGCCTCCTCGGGAAGGAATTTCGCAGATGGGCGCTGGCACCATGTAGCCCACGTCGTCGGCGAGGGAGGGCAGAGGATCTACGTCGATGGTTCGCTGGTCAGGAGAGGCTCCAAGGCATCCTCGGATTTCGACTGGCAGCGCCAGATCCATATCGGCTTCTCCAACGATGCCGCAGGCGATTACTTTGAGGGCGAGATCGATGATGTCGCCGTCTGGAGCGAGGCTCTCGGCCCTGGCCACATCCGCGCCCTGAGCGAGGGCGTTCATCCCCTGGAACTCGGAGGTCTCTCTTCCTTTGTCGAGACCGATGTCGAGAATGCCCTGCGAGGCGTCAACTCCTCGGTCTACCTGCGGATTCCTTTCGAGGCAGCCCTGCCCCTGGATATTGATTCGTTGCGTCTGCGGGTCCGGTTCGACGATGGATTCATCGCCTATCTCAATGGAGAAGAGCTCGCCCGGCGCAACGCTCCGGACAATGCCGGCTACGACTCGGCCGCCCTCGAGGACCGGCCGGTCGCCATGGCTTTACGGCAGGAGAATATTGACATCACCGACAGGATCGACCTGCTTCGAGATGGCGAGAACATCCTGGCTGTTCATGGGCTCAACGATGCCGTCGAGAGCGAGGATTTTCTCCTCCTGCCGGAGCTGGTGGGGGTGGCGGAATTCGCCGATCGTTATTTCGAGAACCCGACCCCGGGCTCTCCCAATGATGCCGGCGGCCTGGCGGGATTCGTCGCGGACACCAGCTTCAGCGTCGACCGCGGCGTCTACGAGCAGGGCTTCGATGTCGAGATCACCTGCGCCACCGAGGAGGCGACGATTCGCTACACTCTCGATGGCAGCGAACCCACAGCCACCCGGGGCATGATCTATGCCGGGCCGCTCAGCGTCAACGGGACGACGACCCTGAGGGCGGCGGCCTTCAAGGAAGGCCTCGAACCGAGCAATGTCGATACCCAGACCTACATCTTTCCGGCCGATGTCGTTACCCAGTCGGTTATGTTGAGGGACATCACCTCGCACCGGGTCTACGGTCCGCTCCTCGAGCAGGCTCTCAGCGAGATGCCCTCGATCTCGATCGTGACTCCGCTGGGAATCAATTTCAGCTCCCCGGTGAAGGCATCCATCGAAATGCTCGACTACGGAGGCCGGGAGGGCTTCCAGGTTGACGCCGGGATCAAGCGGGTCGGCGGCCACAGCGTCAACTACCCCAAGAACACCATGCGGCTCTATTTCCGCGCCGAGTACGGCTACACGAAGCTGAGGTACCCGGTCTTCGAGGGAACGCGCTACGGCGAGGGCGCCGCCGAATCGTTTGACCAGCTCGATCTGCGCAGCGGCTCCCACGACTCGGTTTTCTACCTCGGTGCCGGGAACCAGCGGCCCTCCGATGCTCTCTATCTCCGCAACCGCTGGCATCACGATGCGCTCTTTGAGATGGGGCAGCTCTCTCTGCACGGCCGCTTCGTGCATGTCTACATCAACGGCACCTACTGGGGGCACTACCACATGGTGGAGCGGCCGACGCGGACCTTCATGGCCTCCTACCTCGGGGGAGAAAAGGAACAATACGAGTCGATCAACTCGGGGCGTACCATCGGGCCTGCTTCGCCGGCCTGGGCCCGGCTTCCCGGGATCCTCCGTAATTACGAGACCGCCCGTGACTGGATCGACTTCACCTCCCTGGCCGACTACATGGTGCTGAATTTCTACACCGGCAATGACTGGGACTGGAGCTGGAACCACAACTGGATGGCTGGGGGACCGAGCACACCCGGGCTCGGCGGCTATCGCTTCTTCAACTGGGACGCGGATATTACCTTTCGCCACACCACCGACGCCAACCTCAACCAGCCCGGCCCCGGCAACCTCTTTCGCGAGAGCATGAGACACGAGCCGTTTCGCCGGCTCCTGGCCGACAGGATCCACAAGCACCTCTTCAACGGGGGAGTGCTGACCCCGGAGCGTGTCCAGGAGCTCTTCGACCTGCGGGCTGAACAGATCCAGACAACCCTCGTGGCGGAGACGGCTCGCTGGCGGTGGGGCGGAACCATCTGGACGCGGGACAACCAGTGGGAATCGGAGCGCAGCAGGCTGCGAACGGACTTCATTCCCCGCCGAACGGATATCGTTATCAACCAGATTAGAAACGCCGGCTGGTATCCGGACATTCCCGCCCCGACCTTTCTCGTAGATGGGCGTGTCCTGCATGGCGGATCGGTGTTTCCCGGCGCCGAGCTGTCGATGGGCGTCGCCGGCCTGGAGCGGTTTGTAGATACGCCGGTGATCGACCATGATTCGCCTCTCAGCGTCTGCGTGCCGCGAGATGGAGAGATGGGTGAGGAGTGGCTGGCGCCGGGTTACGTGGAGGGCGCCAATGGTGAGAGCTGGCGCAGCGGCTCCGGGGGAGTCGGCTATGAAAATTCCAACGGCTACCAGGAGGCGATCGGCATCGATGTCGGTGAGCAGATGACGAGTGATCCGGGGAACACCTCGATTTTCGTGAGGATACCATTCACCCTGCGGGACCAGGCGGCACTCAGGGCGATGACCAACCTGACCCTGCTGCTGGACTACGATGACGGTTTTGTCGCCTATCTCAACGGCGAGCGGCTCGCGGCGGAGAACGCCCCGGCCGCTGGTTCTGTGCAGTGGAATTCGCGGGCTTCCGGCTCCAACGAGGCCGACCCGGGAAATCCCGAGGTTTTCGAGCTGCCGGGCTTCGAGGAGCATCTGCGGATCGGAGCGAACGTCCTCGCGATCCACGGGCTGAACTTCAGCACCACGAGCAGTGATTTCCTCATCCGGGCGGCGCTGGTTCAGAGGACCATCGAGGTCGGGCTTCCCGAAGGCAGCGTCTTCTATACGACCGACGGGTCCGATCCTTCCGAGGAGGGCGCCCTTGATTATACCGAGCCCTTCGCTCTCGATGAGACGCTGGTGGTCAAGGCTCGCACGAGGGAAGATGGCGAGTGGAGCGCCCTGAGCGAGGCGCTCTTCATCGTCGAGGGGAGCTTCCCCCTGCGGATCACCGAGCTCATGTACCACCCTCCGGATGCGGCGCCTGGAGCGGGCTTCGCCACGGAGGACTACGAGTTCATCGAGCTGATGAACACGGGCGACCGGGTTCTTGACCTTGACGGCATCTCGCTTGCCGGCGCGACGAGATTTGATTTCTCAGAGGCGGGGATCGATGCCCTGGCCCCCGGTGAGCATGTGCTCGTGGTTAAGAATCTCGCCGCCTTCTCTTCGCGTTACGGCGCCGAGGGAATCCTGGTGGCGGGTGAATATTCCGGGCAGCTGAGCAACGGCGGCGAAACCGTTGAGCTCCAGGGCCGGTTCGGAGAGACGCTTCTCGAGCTTGAATACGCCGACTGGTATCCGGCCGCCGATGGCGAAGGCTTCACCCTGGTGGTCAATGATCCCTTCGCGGAGCTGGATACCTGGAGTGATTCCGACAACTGGCGCTCCGGCGCCGTCGAGCTCGGAACCCCGGGCTATTCCGATGATGGAGGCGGCCCTCGCGGCCTTCGCTTGCCCGGAGACGCCAACCAGGATGGCCTCCTGGACGTTTCAGATCCTGTTCGCCTGCTGCGGCAACTCTACCTGGGTGTACCCGGAGAGCTTCCCTGTGACGGGGAGGGACTTGGAGAGGGCGGAAACCTCACTCTGCTCGATTCCAATGGCGATTCAGCCGTGAACCTGGCTGATGCGGTCTATCTGCTCTCCTATATGTTCCAGAATGGCCCATCTCCGGCCCTGGGCGCTGAATGCGTACGCATCGAGGGTTGCCTGAGCTCCTGCAGGCGTTGAGAGCTCTTCTGATTGTCGTTAATTGTCTTCCGCTTGCAGCATTCGGACTCATCGTGCAAGATGTCGTTGTCCTTATAGGCTTTGAGGCCGGTTTTTCCGGTTCTCAAGGGTTTATAGTTAACTGATGCCGTCGACAGGGGTTTGACTTCATCCGAAGAGTTTCGGGTGTTCGGGTTAAACAGGAGGTTGTCTTGAATCGCTTTATTGCGCCGATCATTATCTGCCTGGCAGGTTTTGCGTATTCTCTTCCGGGCTTTTCCCAGGAGGGAAAGCTTCCTGAACCTCCTCCGCTCGAGCAGGAGGAGACGGGCAAGCTCATCAAGAAGCTCTTCAGGTCCGAGTACTCGAAGAAAAATTCCACCGCGCGGCGTGACCTTGCCAAGATTCTTCTCTCCAAGGCGAAGAGGGAGAAGGCTGATATGGTCGCGAGGTTTGTCCTCCTCAAGGAGGCTATGGACCTTTCATCCCGCAGCGCCGACCTGGAGACCGCCCTCGGGGCCTACTCCCTGATGGAGGCGGGCTACCTGATCAATCCGGTCCAGGTCAAGGAGGGGCTGCTGACAGTCTTTCCAAGAACCAAGTCGCTCATCACCGAAGAGACTGTTTTCGATGAGTGGATGAACCTTGTCGACCTTGCGATCCGGGTAGATGATTACCCGGCCGCGGACAAGTTCGCGGGGCTTGCCCGTAAGCGGGCCTCAAGGGACAAGCTTCTCCAGAGTATTGCCAAGGACAAGGAAAAGTATATCAAGGTGCTCGAAAAGCGCTTTGAAGAGATCCAGCCGACCATCGAGAAGCTCGCCGGAAATCCGGAGAATGTAGAGGCCAACGGGGTTGTAGGAGAGTTTCTTTCTCTCTATAAGCGCGACTGGAAATCCGGCATGCCGATGGTGGGCAAGGGGCCCGAAGGGGAGCTCAAGGAACTGGCGGATGCGGAGTTCAACTCACCCGGCGTCCCCCTGGAGCTCCAGGGAATAGCTGACGGCTGGTGGCAGCAGGCGCAGGCGAACAAGGATCTCGTCAGAATCAGCTGCCTGATGAGGGCGGCCTATTGGTACGGCAAGCTTCTTGCCGGCCTCGAGGGGCTGAGCCAGGTTCGGATCCAGAAGAGGCTCGCTGAGATTGAAAAGGAAATCGGGACGGTCCGTGGAGTCAAGCTTTCGGAATTGCAGGTTCTCTGTTACCAGGACAGGCGCTGGAAGCGGCACCCGCTCGAGAAGCTCTCGCTCGCTCGCCGGGGGGAGGCTCTGGCCGCCAAGAACACCTCAGGGATCTGGCGCTACGCGCTGCTGAGCTCAAAGAGGCTGATCAGGGGCGACTTCTCGGCGACGGTCAACGTGTCGGGAGGGCGCTGCGTGGGTCTTACTTCCGACGACATGCGCTCCAAACGCCTCGAGGTCGAGCTGAAGTCCGGCTGGAACCGTGTTCGGATCGAGCGCGTGGGTAAGAGCCTCAACTTCTCGATTAATGGCAAGCCCGTTAAGTGGAAGGCCGGCGAATACCAGAGCTACTACGGTGAGGTGAACCCGGAGCAGACTTCCTACCTTTTCATCTCCATCAATGCCGGGCAGCAGTGTTCGGTTCAGACCATCGAGATCGATTCCAATACCGTGGAATACGGCGACGCTACCGCTGCTGATGACGACGACGACGATGACGATCGACGCAGGGAAGGCGAAGACGAAGGCCGCGGGCGGGATGATGGTCGTGGGCGTTTCGGCGGCCGGAGCCGCGGCCGGAATTGATTTCCTGATCCCCGTGGAACTTCGCGCCGGCTTCTTCCTGGTCGCTCGACGATTCAGGTCGCGCTCAGTATCTCGCGCAGCTGCGCGGTTGAGATGTTACCGCCGCTGAACACCACGGCGGTTTTCTTTCCGGCGAGCCTGTCCTTGAGCTTCAGGGCTGCCGCAAGCGCGGCGGCTCCTGAAGGTTCGGCAAGGTTGCGGGTCTTTTCGATCAGGACTCGAACGGCCTCGTTCATCTCTCGCTCGCTGACGAGGACAAAGTCATCGAGGTGCCTCCTGAGCAGATCCTGGGTCAGTTCGAAGGCGCAGCGGGTGGCCAGTCCCTCCGCCTTCGTCGCCATCGGCGCCTCGACCAGATCTCCCTGTTGCCAGGAGAGACAGGCCGCGGGCGCCTCCTCGGCCTGGACTCCGATCAGCTCTGTTTTCGGGCTCATGCTTTCGAGCACGAGCCCCGCTCCCGCGGCCCCGGTTCCTCCTCCGATCGGAACGATCAGCGCGTCGAGGTCCGGTTGCTCCTCGATGATCTCGAGTGTACAGGTCGCGACCCCGGCGATCAGGAGCGGCTCGTTGGCTGAGTGAATATAGCGAAGACCTTCGGCGGCGCTGCGGCGTTCAACCTCTTCACGAGCGTCGTCAAAATTTTCGCCGTGGAAGACAACCTCGGCGCCCAGCGCGCGCATCGAATCTACCTTCGAGGGATTGGCTCCCTCGGGTACGGTGATGATGGCGCGCGTCTGGAAGAGCCGCGCGGCGTAGGCGATCGACTGGCCGTGATTGCCGGTCGAGGCCGAGATCACTCCACGCAGCCGGTCTTCCTCGCTGAGGCGGCTGAGGAGGTTGATGCCCCCTCTGACCTTGAAGGCGCCGGTGGGCTGGTGGTTCTCGTGTTTGACGATGAGCTCGGTCCCGGTGAGGGCCGAGAGCTCGGGATAGGAGCCTAAGGCGGTGCGGGGCAGCCAGGGACGGATCTTCTCGCGAGCGCTCTCTACATCTTCAATGCTGGGTTGTTTGAGATCCGGATTCTTCAATGCGGCGTTCCTTGCGTGGTCACCTTTCCCTTGGTCGTTCACCGGGCATGATACCCCGGTCAGCTTTTCTTTTGCACCCGTGTCCGCTCGAGTCTGTTTTCGCGGCTGGCCGGACCCTTATCCCTGGATTCTGAAATGTTGGGAAGGTGGGGAAAATTAACGGGGTATAATGGAAATACCGGGTCAGCAGGCGTGAACTAAGGAAGATCCTGGTAGGTGCCACGCCGTACATTTGGTTCCGGAACTTAGAACAATCCTAAAAGGAGTAATCCTATGAAACGCATGATTCTCTTCGCTCTCTTTCTCAACGCGGCGATCCTCGGGGTTATCGCGCTTGAACTGGTAGCGCTTGCCGGCGGTGATGAAGATCCGACCGCCGCGGTGAACGGTGATACCAACGGTGACGGCGCCCGGGATATCGGCGATGCGGTCTACCTGTTGCGCTGGCTTTTTAACGGAGGGGATGAGCCGGTGCCAGTCGCCTGCGCCCAGGCCGGTCCGGCTCTCACGGCCGAGCAAGCCGAGATACTCAGCCATCTGAGCCTGGTCCAGATTCCGATAGATAACCAGGGAACCCTGGCGCCCACGATTCGCATCACGGGCGTCAACCTGCAGTTGGTCAACGGCATGGGTTCGAGTTGGGGGAACGATGCCGGAAATGTCTGGGAATCAAGCACCCATCGGACCAATGGCCGCGGCAACCTGATCATCGGCTACCAGGAGAATCGTACAGATGATGGAGTCGGCGATACCGATGATAGCAACTACAGGACTGGATCTCACAATCTCGTAGTGGGCGCGATGAACAATTACTGGAGCTGGGGCGGGCTGATCGTCGGCGCTCGCAACGCCATGGGCGGTTGGCTCTCAACGGTGGCGGGAGGCTACAACAATATCGCCAATGGCGAGGCGGCCGTTGTTAGTGGGGGAGACAGCAACTACGCCATTGGAAGAGCCGCCACGGTTAGCGGCGGCTGGGGAAACTCGGCCGAGGCAAGAGGTTCTACCGTGTGCGGCGGCGGAGGCAACTTCGCCTACGGAGAGTTCTCCTTTATTGGCGGCGGCCGCAACAACACAGCCCATGGAGATCACTCGGTCGTCGGAGGAGGGAGCAGGAATACCTCCAACAGGGATATGGGCTTCGTGGGAGGCGGCAATAACGTTAACGACTGAGCTTCAGACAGAGAACGAAAAAGCCGGGGTCCGCCGTTCGCGATAACGGTGGACCCCGGCTTGATTTTCTCCAGGCCGCGCCTAGTTTTTCATGAGAGGTTTGATCGCGTTGCCTTCGCGGTCCTTGACTTTGCGCAGCGAGTCGCCAAGCTCCTCGAGCGCGAAGCTGTAGCTCTGGATCGGTTCGACCCGAACCTTGCCGCTGTGGAGGAGGTCAACGGCCTCGGGCCAGGTGTCCGGCGCCAGCCAGGAGTAGCGGATCGTCATGTCCTTGAGCATGCACTCGATACCGCTGACGCTGTGGACGTCGTCGTCTCCGGGAAGCCCGAAGATGACGACCGTCGAGGCCTTGCCGGCGGTGTCGACACCCGACTTGATCGCCCCGAGGTTGCTGGTGGCGAGGATCGTCCGGTCGGAGAGCTCTCCATCGTTGTTATCCTGGATGAACTGGCCGAGATCTTCGACGTAGTTGGGGGACTCGGGGTCCTTGGTGTTGGCGATGAGATCGGCGCCGAGCTCTTTGCCGACATCGAGACGCTCGTCCCGGGTTCCCACCAGCAGAACCTTCCCGGCTCCGTAGACCTTCGCCATCTGGACCATCATGATTCCGATCGGGCCGGGTCCGAAGATGGTGACAAACTGGCCGGCCTCGATGTTGAGGTTCTTGACGGCGTAGAGGCCGCAGGCGAGCGGCTCGGCCGAGGCCGCGATGTCGAGGTTCATGTCCTGGGGAACCTTCACCGTCCAGTACCAGTGCGAGGCGCAGTATTCAGCGAAACCGCCGTCGACCGACACGCCGACCACGGTTCCGAGATCGACATTGGAAAGCCCCTTCTGGGTCCAGGGAGAATCGACGTCGGATTGCACCGGGTTGACGACAACGGGGTCACCAACGGCGAATCCGCCCTTTTCGGCCGCTATGTCGCCAACCTTAGCCACGATGCCGGAGAGCTCATGTCCGAGCACCAGGGGACCTTTGCCGGAATCGGTTCCGACCGAGCTCTTGCCGAAGTAATAGGCGACGTCCGAGCCGCAGATCCCGGTGGCGTGCACCTTGACGAGCACCTGCTCGGGGCCGATCTCGGGAACAGCCTTTTCCTCGAGGGTCATCTGCTCCGGCTCGTAGAAGACCTGGGCCTTCATCATTTCAGGAACGTCCATGACGTATTCTCCTTAAAAGTTCTATTGTCGCTGTTGAATTGATTTCGCGTTTCTGCGCGCCCTCTACCAGGGGACGGACCGACTATCCTAATACCCATGGCACCCGGCATTCAAGAGGGCAGCGTCTACGAGTTCGCGGTTGGCAAAGAAAAAAGAGCCGTCCTTCCCGGGGGAAGGACGGCTCTTTGTATTCGTACTGCTAAGAGATCAACCGTCGACCTTCGCCAGCGTGGCGAGGATCATGCTGATGATCTGGTAGGGGTCGGCGTTGGAGGCCGGGCGCCTGTCTTCGAGGTAGCCCTTCCAGTCATCGTTAACAGTGCCGACGGGAATCCGGATCGAGGCGCCGCGGTCGGAGGGCCCGTAACTGAACTGGTCGATCGACTGGGTCTCGTGGAGACCTGTCAGGCGCTGTTCATTGTGGGCACCGTAGACGGCGATATGCTCCGCGTGGGTTTCCCTGAAGGCTTCGCAGATCGAGGTGATATAGGCCTCGTTGGCTTTTGCATCGCCGCTTCCTTCGCGAATCTTCGTGGTCGAGAAGTTGCAGTGCATTCCGCTTCCGTTCCAGTCACCCTTGACCGGCTTCGGATGCAGGTCCACCACGACGCCGTATTGCTCGGCGGTACGGTGGAGCAGGTAGCGGGAGTAGACCGCGGCGTCAGCGGCGTTCTTGGCGCCTTCGCCGAAGATCTGGTATTCCCACTGTCCGAGCATGACCTCGGCGTTGATGCCCGTGACCTTGAGGCCTGCATCGAGGCAGAGATCGAGGTGCTCTTCGACAAGCTGGCGAAGGACCACGTTGCCGTGTCCGACGGAGCAGTAGTAGGGTCCCTGGGGGCCCGGGTAGCCCTCGGCGGGGAAGCCGGCGGGACGGTCACCGTCCATGAGGACGTATTCCTGCTCGAGTCCGACCCAGAGGTCGTCGTTGTCATCCCAGCCGCCCCTGGTGTTCGAGGGGTGGATGGATCCATCTGCGTTCTTGACCTCGGTCATGACCAGGTAGGCGTTTCTCCTGCCCGGATCGGGAATAATGTTCACCGGATCGAGGAGACAGTCTGACGAGCCGCCCTCGGCCTGTTCGGTCGAGCTGCCGTCGAAGGCCCACTGGGGGCAATCCTCCAGCGTGGGCTCGTGGTCCAGGTCTTTGACCCTGGTTTTGCTGCGAAGGTTGGCGGTCGGCTGATAGCCGTCGTGCCAGATGTATTCCAGCTTGTAAGGAGTACTCATACTGTTTTCCTTGAGAAAAAAGAGGTAGAGAGACCCTGTAAAGAAGGGAAGTTTCGAAAAGTTTCAGACGAAAAGGAAACGGAATTTACCATTAGGTATTTACGCGCATCAAGACAGTTTATTTCGACAAAGACTCAGTGTTTCCGCGGTTTTTGAAGATGTGAAGTGGTCCTGGGCCGGGTCAGCGGCTCGATCGCCGCCGGTTTTTTCTTGCACTCCCTGTCGGACTCAATAGAATCCCCGCTGCCGGTTTGCATGTTCCTTCACGGGGACCGTTCCCCCCGTAGGAATTGGGGAAGAACGAATACTCTGCTTTTTCGTTTTTTACGGACCCCTGTCGTTTCCTGTATCCACAGGAGCCAGGGAAGTTCGGGAGAATCATGCCGGTACCTTCTTTTATTCGAACGAAGCTTCAACAGTGCTCCAGGGTCTTTCCTGGCGCGGCTTCCTCCTGTTTACCGGACAGCCGCCTGAGGGCGTCTGCCCGGGTAGCCGTTCTTGTTGTCCTCATGGGCGCCGTCGCGGTGTCCTGCAGTGATGGGAACAGAAGGCTGGGAGAGCGTGAGGCGCTCGACTTCAGGCGTAATCTCGTGCGGAAGAACTATGGTGACTTGTCACCTGACCAGCGCTGGAGGGTCATGTATCACCCGGCGCGTACGAAGCGCGAGATTCGCAGTACCCTGGATGGCTATATGAAAGACACTGCCAGGAGACGCATGGCGGAGGCGGTCGGGAGTTCCGGCCAGGCTGGTGTCGGCGGCGTCGGCAGCGCGTCTGAAGTCCGGGTAGATGAAGGCAAGAGCTCGGGGGACGAATCTGGCCAGGAGAACCCTGGCGGCGACGAAACCGAGGCGGGCTCTTCCGGTGATGATTCTTCTTCAGACAAGGAAGCAGGGGATAGTTAGAGTATGAGCCGATGGTGGTCGAAAATGGCGGTCCTCCTGTGGAACCGATGTTTTCGGACAGCTTCTGGTTCAGGAAAAAAAATTGTGATCTAAAGTAACCAAGCTGATAAGGAGTGTAGAGAAAATGGGTAGAATGAAAACTTCGACCGCGGTGGCGGAACTTCCGATAGAGCAGGAGACAGCGAAACCGGAAACGCCAAAACCGGAAACGCCAAAGCAGAAAAATGGTCAGGAAATAGCGGTGCCACAAAAAGAAACAACCTCAAAGGCCGGTCCTTCCCCAAAGGGGTCGAGGAGTAAAAGTAAGGCAAAGGCTTCCGCCAAAAAAAAGGACAAAGAAAAGAAGGGCAAGGGGCAGGCGCTTGATTTTGCTCTCGACCAGATCCAACGCAAGTGCGGCGAGGGATCTATCATGTTCCTCGGAGCTGATCACAAGGTCGATGTGGCCACGATCTCCACGGGTTCGCTCTCGCTGGATGTCGCGCTTGGAGTCGGCGGTGTTCCGCGCGGGCGGATCGTCGAGGTCTACGGCCCTGAGTCTTCGGGCAAGACCACGCTGACCCTCGAGATCATTGCTAATGCCCAGAAGGCGGGCGGGTCGGCAGGTTTTATCGATGCCGAGCACGCCCTTGACCCAAGCTACGCGAGGAAGCTGGGGGTCAATCTTGACACACTGCTCGTTTCGCAGCCGGATTCAGGCGAGCAGGCTCTGGAGATCGCCGAGATGCTGATAAACTCAAACGCGCTCGATGTGATCGTCATCGACAGCGTTGCCGCTCTCGTGCCGCGGGCGGAGCTTGAAGGTGACATGGGAGATACCCACGTCGGCCTCCAGGCGCGCCTGATGTCGCAGGCTCTGCGAAAACTGACCGGCGCTGTGAACAAATCGAAGACCTGCCTGATCTTTATCAACCAGATCAGGGAAAAGATCGGAGTCATGTTCGGCAGTCCCGAGACGACCTCGGGCGGCCGGGCACTCAAATTCTATTCTTCGGTTCGCCTCGACATTCGCCGAATCGGAGCGATTAAGGATGGGGACACCTTCCGCGGCAACCGTACACGCGTCAAAGTGGTCAAGAACAAGGTGGCGGCTCCGTTCCGCCAGGCCGAGTTCGACATCATCTTTAACGAGGGCATTTCCTATATCGGGGATCTGCTCGATGTTGCGGTTGAGCAGGAGATCGTCAAGCGTTCGGGCGCCTGGCATTCTTTCGAGGATGTTCGAATCGGCCAGGGGAGAGACCGTACGGTCCAGTTCCTCGATGAGAACACTGACATTCTCGAGAGGATTGAGACACAGGTACGCGCGGAGCTTGGGCTGTAATCCAGCCGGCACCGGCGCGCGCTGCGCTCAGGAGAAATAAGAGAATTCCAGCGGAGTACGGATCATTTAAGTGCTCCGCTGGTCTTTTAGCTGGAGAGGACCGAAGATCGTTTCTCGCCGGAGTCCCCATCGTGTGCTAAACTCCCTGAGTTTTCCACAAGTCGGTACTGCTGACAGCGTTCTGTCATTTGTGCTATCTTGTCTTCAGGCACCCGGATGGCGCCTGTAAAAAACAGACGACTTTGCCCATGCTGATTTGCAACGCCGTGCTTTGGCAGGCAGTCTATTAGGTAAGGGCTATAGGTCTCTTTCGGCGCGTCTTTCAGGCTTTCTGGCAGATGTTGCGAAAGCTACCTGGCGTTTCGGCTGAGT
Organism: Planctomycetota bacterium; assembly: GCA_965659285.1. Taxonomy (GTDB): domain Bacteria; phylum Planctomycetota; class UBA8108; order UBA8108; family UBA8108; genus UBA8108. The sequence goes on from CBFHWB010000048.1 coordinate 14,916, forward strand.
CGTTTCTTGTTTTTGAGTTCCTATATCTCGCACAGTCCAGGGACGGAAAGTTCGAATGCAGAAGACTGAAAAAGGTTTGAACAGTGATGTGAGCAGAGATGCGCGCAGGGAGAGACTCGGGAAGCAGTTCTGCGCAACGCCTTCCGGTTATTTTGCCGCTGACCGGCGGGAAGGCGCGATGCTGATCATCGCGCTTGGGGTTCTCACCCTGCTTGCCGTCCTGGGGGCATCCTTTGCCCAACTCATGAGGCTGGAGCGCAAGGCGGCCAACAATTACGTTGATGCTCAGCGTATGGAGATGATGTCGAGCTCGGCCCTGGACATGGTCGTTGCCAAGCTTCACGAGGCCAGCAATCATTACTCATGGTCTTTCTATGGTAATACCGACTGGCTGTTTCGTCTGCCCAAGGAGGACGACCTCGCCCATGGCCGGGTTGGAGTCGAGGATCCGAGGGTCGGACGCTGGAGCACCTACCTTGATGTCGCGGGTTATCGTTTTCAGTATAAGACCAAGGTCATTGACACCAACTCGCTCATCAACCTGAACGGCCGCCAGGATACGCTGGCCAGGATGCTCGATAATCTCGGGACCGTGATTGAGCGCAGCGCCCGCCTCAAGCGAGATGGTCGCCAGGTGACCAACCCCTTCTATACCGGCCCGCGCCGAACCGGGCTGCGAATCACGGGGGAGAGTGTCATGCTTTTCCGCCAGCGTCTCGAGGGTCAGCGCTTCCAGTCCAAGAACCAACTGCGCCAGTTGATTGGGGATGAAAACTTTGAGACGGTGAAAGATTTTGTCGTCTGCCACTCCTGGCTTGATCCCTACACCTACAAGGCAGATGACGGAGACGATGAGGTTCGCGACCTGGCCCTGGGTACGACCAATACCGGTGGGGGGGCGCAGGGAGGAGGTGTCGGCGGCGGCGGAGGCTTGCGGATGCCCAGCGCTGTTGGAGCGCCGCGGCTCGGTCATGAACCGCGATACCCGGTGAACATCAACACGGCGCCGGAGGAGGTTCTTATTTCCTGTTTCATGGGACTCGCCGGGAGAAGAACCTTTCCGTATTCCCGCCTGGGGGTCGCCGGCGGCGCCGTTACAGCTGTCGACCAGGCCGCCCAGATTCTCGGAGAGCGGATCTTCGCCGATGAAGAGGTCCGTGATGTTACGCCGCGTCCGATCTTTGTTTATACGCCGCGGCTTGAATATACCGAGTCGCTCAAGATTGTTCAGCAGATCGTCAGTAATCGAAAAAATGGCCGGAGGTTCTTCCGCGCCTGGCGTACCAACGATCCCAGCCAGCCCGGCTTCGAAGATTTTATCGATGGCCTGGATGCCAGCTATTTTCCGGGCTTTGCCAGCGTCCTGGTGATCGATCCGGACCAGCCGAACAATCGCTTGATACGCGGGCATGTCATTGGCGGCGCGGGCAGTCCCATCGGCAGGCTCTGGCAGAAGGGCACAGCCCAGGGGGCCGAACGGAACACCTTCCGCAAGCTCGGACTCGCGGTGCATGACAGCAACGCCTGGTATTACGACCTGATCAAGGGGGTTATCAAGGCGAACTTCAATCCCAACACCAGGATCTCTCGCTACAATCCGAACCTCTCGGCCTACGTGGCGGTTGATAAGTCCGATCTGGTCTGGGCGGATAAGTCAGGTGGCCAGGTTCCCCAGTTGAAAAAGGGACATACCACCGAGTTCTGTTTTGGCCCGATGGGAACCTTCGAGATCACCACCCTTGGCCAGATGGTCGACAAGTCACAATGGAGTGAGAGAGCCTCCCGCACCGTGGTTGGAAATCGTGGCGGCGGCGAAGAGGTTCCGGCGGATCTTTTTCCCTTCCGTCGTAAGATCAGGACGGTCGTCAAGGTGTTCGATGTTCTGCGGCATACCAACCAGTTCCACTTCCAGAAGACCTTCAATATTGGCGCTCGCTCAAGCAAGAACGATCGCAAGTTTGTCCAGACCTGGCCTGAACCGATGAACGCGCTGACGGAGCTTTATTCGCAGGGATCGGCTCGTGATGGCCGTGTGGAGCTTGCCGGTCTGCTCGATGCTCGCCGCCAGCAGACCCCGTATACCTCCAGGAGCCAGATGTTCGGCAGGGATCCGAGTATTCTCGCGGAGCACTCTTTTTCCGAGCGCGATCCGCAGAATGTCAGTCGGCTGCGAAGGTCGCTCCAGGGAAGCGGCGTCAGCTTCTTTGGCGATGAGGTCAGCGATGCTCTCAAGGGCGTCTTTGATTTCAACTTCAGTCGTTTCCAGAGAAAGTACAGGGAATTCTATCGTCTCAAGACGCTTCAGAACCTGAACGTCTTCCGGGGCAATGTGGCGGCGCAGTACACCGATCCCATTGTCGGTAAAGAGGAGATCGGAACGGATCTCTTCCCGGATGGATTCAATTCCAGCCTCTTTCGTCAGCAGCACCTTGGCAACAGGCTGCTGGTTCTCCCGGCGCGGCAGCGTATTGGAGAGGTCGGCCTCGGCGGCGGTAACGTGAGGGTCGGGTCCGCCGGTATTGGCAGCCGGGGACAGAATATTCTCGGTAACGTTCCTTACTACCGCGGCGGAATCGGCTTCTGGGTTAAGTTCGAGTTTGACGGTGACGATCCGGTCTTCAGCGGTCTGCTCGGCTGCACCCAGGTGATCAGGGAGGTTCTGCCGGCCGCCCAGGAGTTCAGCGGATCGGAAGGCAGCCAATTCTTCCTCTTCAAGAATACCCGGGGTCAGATGCGTGTCGTTCGCATGTACTATCATCAGGCGTTTCCGGAGGCCGGGGGTGTCGGCGGCGCAGCGGGAAGCGTGAAGCTCTATCCCGACCCCGGCTCGGCCGGCGGCGGAGGAGGTGGTCAGCAGGGCGACAATCCGATTCTCGAACATCTTGACCAGCAGAAGATCATTTCCCGAGCCGACATCGTCGCTGACATCAAGCATTTCAGGGCGCACGAATGGCACCATATCGCGATCGACTGGGATGATGCCAACCCCGTCTTCCCCATCAAACTCTATATCGATTTCAAAGAGGTGACCACGGGAGGTACCCCCAGGAGAGCCCAGCAGGTCATCGATGGAACGGCCAACTCCTGGGTCCGTCTCAACCAGCGTCAGCCCATTGACGGCCTGATGGTCGGCGGAATCGTCCGCGCGCAGGGCGTCTCAGATGCCGGCGTGTTCAAGTGGTTTACCACCAGCGCCAAGACGGGCGGAGGGGGCGGGGTGACTACAGTAGCGCCCACGGTGAAGCGGATTCTCGCCAATGCGACGATCGATGAACTGATCGTTTACCAGGGAACCTTTCCCCAGGTGAAGCGCTACTATGGAAGCAATGCCGGGGCGGGTTATTTCACCCAGCGTACGGGTGAGTATGCGAATCTTTTTGAGGTTCCCTTGCCTCCAGGGGTGGACAGCGTGGTCCTGCGATCCATCGATTGGACGGCGTACTACCCGACGACCTTTACAGATTCCCTGCCCAATTCCACCGCGGTTCAATTGGTGAATACCCCGGTTGAGTGTGAGACCTATTTCCGTTCGACCAACGCGTTGCCGCCTCGGTTCCGCGCGCCCTGGAGAAGTCCGAACGTCAGGAGCCAGATATCAGGCCGCGAGATTTTCAGGCCGGACACCGGGGTCAAGGGCCAGAGCGCCGAATTCGTGTATAAGTTCTTTCTGAAAGGATCCAAGTCCCTCTCCGGCAACACCGCAGGCGGAGTCGTGCAGACGCCGGTGCTGGATGATGTTTCGCTTTCCTATTATCTGCCCAATCCGAAAATTCTTCTCCAAGAGGACGTAGATTGATGAAGCTCGATAGATTGTTCCTTCCTGCGCTTGCCGCTGTCCTGTTTACGGGTGTTTTCTGTTCCCGGGGATTCAGCCAGGATGATCCTAACGAGGATATTGAATACAAGCCGTACATGGAGCTCATCAGTTCGGAATATGTCGCGGCCGCGAGGGGCGGTAAGCAGACGCTGAAGCTCAAGCTGAACTTTTCGGCCGACCTTCCCCTCGGCACGAAGATCCAGATGGACCTGGTTCATAATGGACTGCCCCTGATCGGCGAGTCCATCTTCTATACCCTCAAGACCTCCAAGCGGAAGGGGGTCATCTACGACTGGGTACCGAAGAAAGCGCTGGGTGTGGACAGTTATTATCTCAGGGTCCAGATAGATCTTGAAGAGCAGACGTCCGCGGTCGGTAAGGCGTTCAAGGGCAAAACGAAAATCTTTCCGCCCAAGGCGAACCCGCTGGTCTGGCTCTATGGCCAGGAGAACTACGCTATCAAGGTCGGCACTGAACAGGAGCGCGAGGCCCAAGCAAACCGGATGTGTACGGTCTACGATGATTTCATCAACGAGCTTGTCGGTAATTGGAATGATTTTAAATCCACCCTGGATGCCGTAAAGGAAGGCAAGAAGTACTCGACTGCCGGGGTGGTCGATCGAAAGGGGCTCGAGCTTTATATCCGTAAATGGCGCAGGAAGATGGGCGCGACCCAGAAGGCCGTCCTTATCGACTTTCCCAGTGACAGTCCGGCAGTTCATTCCAAGTCGCTTACCGCTCACGCGAACCTTCTGCGTCTCGGTAGAATGGTCGCCAAGCGTTCGGTGAGCTACCAGAGGGAATTTGAAAAAGAGGCCCAGATCCAGGCGATCAATCCCCGGCTGAACACAAAGGACAAGGCGGATGCGGTGCTGCGCTTTTTCGATGCGGGTTTTCGCTACCGCGTTTCAAAAGAGAGCCTCAACCGGACGATGGACAACATCTACCGCCTGGTCTGTCCTGAAGAAGAGGAGGAGGCTCCTCCTGCCACAGATCCTGCCGGGGAGAAGCCGGTCGAAGGGGGAGAGGGCCGGTAGGCTCCAGGCTTTTTGACGGCCGGTATTCGACCAGTCAGTTGGCCATCGTCTGTCCGATATCGCTCCTGGAGTGAAGGCCATCGAACGAGATGCCCGCCAGGGCTTCGTAGGCCTTTTCGCTCGCGGCCTGGCGCGTTTCTCCGAGGGCCGTGACTCCCAGAACCCGCCCTCCGGCGGTCAGGGTTTCGCCTGTCTCACCGCGACGGGTGCCGGCGTGGTAGACCCAGAGGCCGGCTTCCTGCGAGTCTTCGCCTGCCGGGGTGAGCCCCTCGATGGGAACCCCCTGCTCGTAGGAGCCGGGGTAGCCTCCCGAGGCGGCCACGATGCAGACAGCATCCCGCTCATCCCACTCAAGCACCATCTCCTCCAGTCCGCCAGGTTTGCTGGTGGCCTCAAACACCGCCAGCGGGTCGGTCTTCAGGCGGGAGAGGATGGACTGTGTCTCGGGATCGCCGAAGCGGGCGTTGTATTCGAGCATCATCGGACCTTCATCCGTCAGCATGATTCCGGCGTAGAGCACGCCCTTAAACGGCAACTCCTCCTGTGCGAGCCCCTCCACGGTCTTGCGAATAACCTTGTGGAGGATGTCCTGTACGAGCGGATCTCCGAGCGAATAGTAGGGCGAGTAGGAGCCCATGCCCCCGGTGTTGGGACCTTCGTTGCCGTCGAAGGCGGGCTTGTAGTCCTGGGCCGTCTCGAGCGGCAGGTAGTTGACGCCATCGGTCAGCGCCATGACCGAGATCTCACTGCCGGTGAGGCAGTCTTCGATAAGAACCCGGGAGCCGGCATCGCCAAAGCTGCGCTCCACCATGATGTCCTCGACCGCCTTGATCGCCGTGTCCCTGTCGTGCGCCACGATGACCCCCTTGCCGGCCGCCAGGCCGTCAGCCTTGACCACCATCGGCAGCGGCCGCTCGTTTACATGCGCCAGGGCCGCCTCGCTGTCCTCGAAGATCTCGAAGGCCGCGGTGGGTATCCCATGCCGGCAGAGGAACTCCTTGCAGAAGATCTTGCTGCCCTCGAGCTGGGCTCCGCCTTTTCCCGGGCCAAAGATTTTCAGTCCCTCGCCTTCGAATAGATCGACGATGCCTGCCACGAGCGGCGCCTCCGGTCCGACGATGGTGAGGTCGATCTCTTCAGCGTGAGCGAACTGCAGGAGTCCCTCGACGTCCTCTCCGCCAATGTCGACGCATTGGGCCGCCTCGGCGATTCCCGCATTGCCCGGAGCGCAGTAGATTTCAGGGTTTGAAGGCGAGCGTGAGATGGCCGATACGATCGTGTGCTCACGGCCGCCGGATCCAACGACAAGCACCTTTTTTCTCTCACTCATCTTCGACCCCCGGTTCTCTCAAATCGTTTCCTGGTTAACCTGCAGGCAGTTCCGAGGCGCGGACCATGCCAGCCACCTGCGACCCTAGGTGTCCGCGCCGCCAGATTGTAACCAGTTCCTCTTCGACCACCACGAGAAAAGGGCCAGCAGGTAGAGCGCCGCCGCCGGCAGGAGCGAGCTCAACCCGGGCGGGGTGAACGCCAGCAGCAGGGCGGCGTCAAGGAAGATCAGCGCTCCGAGGGCGTTCCTGATATAGGCGGTCGCCGGGTGCAGGAGCTCGCGGTTCTTTCCAGCCTCCAGGATCGCCCGGAAGAGGAATCCGAGCAGCGCCAGGTTGGCGATCCAATTGACCGGAGAGCCCGGGTTCAGCGCGGCCAGGATGACCGGGATGGCCAGCAGGGGGTACGCCAGCGAGGCGAAGAGCAGGGGGCGATGGTCGCCATCCTCAAGGCGGCTGATAGCCGTTACCACGGCGATGAATCCGCCGAGGATCAAGGCCGGTGCCAGGAGCTCTCCGCTGGACAGGACCTGGAGGAAGGAGCCTGCCGCGGCGGTCGCTCCGACCAGGAAATTCCCACTTCTACAGGTTCCCATCAGGATATTGCCAAGGACCGGGATGTTTTTGGCTCCGATGTTGTAGAGCAGGGAGCAGAGGATCACCGCGCCGGCCGGCCAGTAGGCCTCGCCGAGCAGGAAGCTCAGGCCGAGGGCCAGCAAGGCGAGCGCGAAGGCCAGGCAGGCGGCGCGAGCGACAGGCAGGGCGCCGGAAGGCAGGGGTTTTTCCGGGGCTCCCTGGCGATCTTTCTCGAGGTCGAAGAGATCGTTGCCGGCCATTCCGGAGCTGTAGAGACAGGCTGAGATGACCGCCACGACCAGGGCAGGCAGCGGATCTTCGCTCTTGTTGAAAACGGCTGCGGCCAGCGCGAAGCCGGCGAAGCTGTCGGCCAGGGCGGTCGGCACGAGATAGATACGGCAGAGCTCTAAATAGGGGCGCATGGAAGACAAGGGAATCTCGAGGGCCTGTGTTGAACAACTGGATCTTAACTCCTCCTCGGCCGTTCGTCAGCAAGGATAGCCCGTGCAGGGCGGCGGCCGGCGTTTAGCTCTTTCTGCCCGTCACGGGCTTCGCTACACTGGTCAGCCTGGTGAGCCTGTTTTTTGTTTCCTGTTGGGAGCCTTCGTCCATGAGATCAAGCCATCGAGACCTGTCGCGACGCCGTTTCCTGGCGTGCTCGGCGCCTCTCATCGCCCTGCCTTCTTTCGTTCCAGGTATGCTCTCCGCGAGCCCGGCCGAGCGCCTGGCGGTCGGTCATGTCGGCATTGGAGGCCGGGGAGGCAGCCTGCTCGGGATGACCCGGGGGAATGGCCAGGTGGAGGTCGCCGCTCTCTGTGATGTGGACAAGGGGCATCTTGCCAGGGCCCGGAAGGCTGCGGGGGGCGAACCCCAGCTGGCAGCCGACTACAGGCGGTTGATGGACAACAAGGCGCTGGATGGAATCGTTGTCGCGGCCCCCGACCATTGGCACGCGACGATTACGATCGCTGCCTGCAGGGCCGGCAAGCATGTCTATTGCGAGAAGCCTCTCTCCCACAACATCGTCGAGGGCCGCCGGGCTGTCAGGGCTGCCCGCAAATACGACCGCATGGTCCAGGTGGGTATCAACCATCGCTCGACGGAATACGTTCGGCATATCGTGCGCCTGGTTCGCGGCGGAGCGATCGGCAAGGTACACGCCGTAAAGAACTGGATGTGGACAAACAAGGTAGAAAAACGGACCCCTCCTCCCGGGAAGATCCCGGCATCTCTCGACTATGATGCCTGGCTCGGTCCGGCGCCCGAGGCGGTCTACCACCCGGCGCGGGTACACTACAACTTCCGCTGGTGCAGTGACTACGCAGGCGGCTATATGACCGATTGGGGCGTGCATATGTTCAACGTGATCACCTTCGCCATGGGTATCGATCATAAGGGGCCTGAGAGCGTCGAGGCGCGGGGAACCTGTTCCGAGGATAATATCTACGATTTCCCGGTCTCGATGAAAGCGCGGTGGGAGTTCAAGGATCCTGATTTTACCCTGACCTGGGACCAGCCCGAGAAGGGCGGAGATGTCCTGCCCGGCGAGCGCTATGGAATGACCTTCTACGGCGAAGACGGGGAGTTGCGTACAGGTTTCGGAACCGGCAAGTGCAGGTTCTACCGTGATGGAAAGGAGGCGCCGCTTCCGCGCGAACCTGCCAGTGTCGAGGTTCCGGAGAGTCCCGGTCATATGCAGAACTGGGTGGATTCGATCAGGAATCGCGAGCTGCCGATCGCCGATGTGGAGATCGGTCATCGCACCACCAGCCTCTGCCTGCTGGGCAACATCGCCCTTCGCATGGGCCGCAAGCTGCGCTGGGACTGGCATAGTGAACGGTTCTTCGGCGATCCCCAGGCCGATGCTCTCCTGGGGCGTGAGGCGAGGGCGGCCTACAGGATATGACGGGGTTGTGAGCCGTGCCTGAGCTGCCTGAAGTCGAAACTGTACGACGAGGCCTCCAGAGGCTCCTCAAGGGAGAGCTGATCAAGGGGGTCGATGTGAGGGAGACCCGGCTGCGCTATCCTGTAGACGCGCGCAGGCTGCGGCGAGAGCTCCCAGGGCGCCGGGTCAAGGACCTGGGCCGCAGGGCGAAGTATCTGCTGATTCGCCTGGAGGAGGACGGAAGCCGGGAGGAGGCCTTCCTCGTTATCCATCTCGGCATGAGCGGGAGAATCTATTTTTCTGAGCCGGGAGAAACGCCGCAGCTCCACACCCACGTCATCTTTTCCATCAGCGGGGACAGGGAGCTTCATTTCCGTGACCCCCGGCGTTTCGGGATGGTCGATCTCGTTCCCGCGGCCCTGCTGGATGAGGACAAGAGGTTCAGCAACCTCGGAGTCGAGCCGCTCTCCGATGAGTGCTCGGCTGAGTATTTCTTCGAGCGGTCGCGGAAGCTCCGCCAGCCGGTCAAGAACTTCCTGATGGATGGACGCAGGGTTGTGGGGGTTGGAAATATCTACGCATCGGAGGCGCTCTTTCTCGCCGGGGTGCATCCCCAGCGGGCGGCGGGGAGGGTCAGCCTCAAGAGCTGGGGGCGGATCACCGCCGTGGTGAAGGAGGTTCTCGCCGAGGCGATCCGCCAGGGCGGCACGACCCTGAACGATTTCCAGGGACCTGATGGGACGGCCGGATATTTCCAGGTTCTCCTGAGGGTCTACGGACGGGGGGGAGAAGAATGCCTCGAGTGCGGTTCCATCATCAGGAGAAAGGTGCTCTCCGGGCGTTCAACTTTTTACTGTCCGCGCTGCCAGCGCTGAACCCGGGCGGGCTAGAGCTCCTCGCCCGGCTCGTAGTAAACCAGCTCGGTGCTGGCGCCGGAGACCTGCCGGAGCTCTTCGAGATCTGCCAGTTCGCCGGTGGCCATCGCCTGCAGCAGGATGTTTCCCTTGGCGGTGGCCTCGACCGGTCCGGCCACCAGGGGCAGCCCCAGTTCCCGGGCGGTCAGGCGGTTCAGCAGGCTGTTGCGGCTGCCCCCGCCGATGACGTGGAGACGTTCGATGGCGCCGGGCGAAAACTCGGCCGCCGCCCGGACAACCGAGGCGTATTTTTGCGCCAGGGATTCGAGAATACAGCGAAGAATATCGCCGCGGGTTTCGGGCTCGGGCTGGGAGGAGGCCGCGCAGGCCTCCCTGACCCGCCTGGGCATGTCGCCCGGAGAGGCGAAGATGGGATCGTCCGGGTCGATGAAGGACCGGGCGGGCGGAGCCTCCTGCGCCATGAGGGTCAGCTCTTCGTAATCAGCATCGAGCCCCTCTTCAGCCCATTGGCGCCGGCATTCCTGGACCAGCCAGAGGCCGGTGATGATCGCCAGGAAACGATTCCTTCCGGCGACCCCGGCCTCGTTGGTGAACCCCCGCTCGAGGGCGTCTGTCGAGATGACGGGGGATG
>CBFHWB010000049.1:0-16607 GCA_965659285.1 Planctomycetota bacterium
CGCTTGCGAATCATCTCCCGCGCTATCTCCCTGAATTTTACCGGAGTAGGATCCTGGACACTCTTGGAGATGGCCTCGACAGCGTCCGCCAGCATCAGCACTCCAGCCTCCGGGAAGGTCGGCTTGGGACCGGGATAACGATATTCCGTATCCTCGGTTGAGCCCTCCTCCTCATCGCCTTCCTCCAACCGGGCCTTGTGGTAAAAAAATTCGACGACCGTCGTTCCGTGATGCATGGGAATCATATCGATGATCTGCTGTGGCAGCTTCTCCTCTCGAGCGAAAATAATCCCCTCCTTTACATGCGACATGATAATGAGCTTCGACATCGACGGACGCAGCTGGTCATGAATCGACTTGTCCTGGCCCATGTTCTCGGCGAAATACTCAGGCTTGTAGATCTTGCCGATATCGTGGTAATACGCTCCGACGCTGGCCAGAAGAACATTCCCGCCGATCGCTTCCGTCGCCTCCCGCGCCAGTTGCTGCACGCCGAGGGTGTGCTGAAAGGTTCCCGGCGCGCGCGTACGCAGGATATGCAGCAGCTGGTTGCTCGGGTCGGCGAGCTCCAGCAGGCGACGCTCGGTAAGCACATCGAAGATCTTCTCGATCTGGGGAAGCAGGCTGGTAACGATGCCCCCGGAAATGAGCCCGCCCATCAGCGCGTACCCGGGATCCCGCAGGAAGGAAGCCAGAAAACCGACATCTTCACTGCCGGAAAAATCCCCCATCACCTTGAAGCAGATAACGGTCAGCGCCTGAACAAATCCCGCCCTGATTCCTATGAGAACCGGCTGAGACTGCTTGCGCATATTCCTCACTCCGAGGACTGATACGACAGCTCCGAGGCTCAACGTAACAGCTAATTGGAAGGGCTCGTAGGGAGCCGGAGCGAGAAGAGCGAGGTAGGAGGCAAGGCCCCCACAGAGAAGAATCGCCACCATATTGCTGTAGGCCAGCCCGGCAATCATCGCCAGGGCCGGCAGCGGCAGGAGATAGGCCGGCCAGCTGAGAGCGAACATGCCCCAGGACAGGCTGACGGTCAGCACAATCAGGAGAACAAACTGGTTGAATTTCGCGGTCGACTGGAAAAGGGCGGGCTGGATGCGATTGATGACCAGCACCCCGAGCACCGTGACCATGGTGAGCAGCCCGGCCACGCCTATCTGCTCGCGCTGAAACTCGTCCTTCTCGCCAATATTCAGCAAGAGCAGCAGCAATGCCACCAGTAACACGGTCACAACGATCCTGAACAACAGGTTCGCCTGGCGAATGCTCTCTCGCAGAACAACCTCCTGCCCCTGCTGGCGGGACCGGAGGAATTCGTCGATTCTCTTGCTCTTTCGTTTTCTTGCCATGTTTTCTGCAATCCGTAAGGGGCGCTTCAGCCCCGCCGGCAGCCGGTCTACTGACCCTTCGGAGTGGAATTGTTTTCGTAGGCCTCAACGATCTTCTTGACCAGCGGATGCCTCACAATATCCATCTTCTCAAGCTCGACCCAGGCGATCCCGTGAATATCTTTCATAAGGGGAGCGGCATGCACCAGGCCGGAGAGCTGCTCCTCGGGCAAATCGAATTGCGTCACGTCTCCGTTGGCCACAACCTTGGAGCCCATTCCAAGCCGGGTCAGAAACATCTTCATCTGGGAGGCTGTGGTGTTCTGTCCTTCATCGAGAATGATAAAGGCGTTGTTCAGGGTGCGCCCGCGCATATAGGCAAGCGGAATGATCTCTATAATCTCCCGCTCGATATAGCGCTTCACCTGCTCCATCCCGAGAACGTCATTGAGCGCATCGTAGAGCGGCTGCAGGTAAGGGTTCACCTTGGCCTGGAAATCACCGGGAAGGAAGCCCAGCTTTTCACCGGCCTCTACCGCCGGCCGACAGAGGATCAGCTTCTGATAGTCTCCGGAACGCAGACCGTCGACCGCCAGGCGCACGGCGAGGTAGGTCTTTCCTGTTCCCGCCGGACCAATACAAAAGATCAGCTCATTGCGGATGATCGCCTCGATGTACCCCTCCTGGCCTTTCGAACGGGCCAGGCTCCTCACTGTCGCGCGTTCCTGGGGCGTCAGCTTCCTCTCCTTCGCGTCCGGGGAACCGGACTCTTCAGCCCCTCCTCTTTCCCGCTCATCATCGGCCTTGATCCTGGCCAGCCGGGACTCGACGTAGAGGTCCGGCAGAGGATCCCCGGCCCTGTAAAGCTCGGCCATGTCTTTCAGAAGCTGCTCCGCGCGACGAACCAGCCCCTCGTCTCCCTCGATACGGATAACCCCATTGCGGGCCGCGACCTGGATCTCGAGACCATCTCGAATCTGGCGCAGATGAACATCACCCGCGCCGAATATGAACAGAGCCTCTTCCTGTGAGGCCAACTCGATAGCTAATTCCATGTGATGATCTTCAAGACCAGTAGCAGGAAAGGACCCAGAACACAAATCCACTGAAAATAAAGCTGTCGATCATGTCCAGAACCCCCCCGAACTCCGGCAGCAGAGACCCGGAATCCTTGACACCGTAAAGTCGTTTCATGAGCGATTCGCTCAGATCGCCTATAGCGGCGCTGACACCAAGAATTATCCCAAAGGCGATCCCCCCCGGCCATCCAATTTTCACGGGGGCAAGGTACCCCAGATGGGCGGCTCCCGAAAACCAGCCCGCCGTCAAAATAAGACCGGCCACATAACCCTCTAAGCTCTTTCCAGGACTTACCTTAAGAATCTTTGTCCGCCCCAGTATCGAGCCGATGACATAGCCTCCGATATCGGTCAGCTTGATTCCGAAAACAAAAATGGCCCCGGTCACTACGCTATCGGCCCTGCAGTAAATCCGTGCCACGAAAGAAAAAAGCAGTCCCACAAGCAGGGCTCCCAGAACGGCCTGGGCCAACTCGCCCGCGCGCTCAAGGAAGTCTTTTGTAAAAAGAACAGCCGCAAAGGACAGGAAGAGCAGACCAAACACCCCGAGAATCAGGGTCTCGTGTTCGCCCTGGAAGAGCCCGAAGCTGCTGAGAAGAAGACGGCCTTCTTCATGAGCTTTCCAATCCCAGCAGGCCGCGGCGAGAAACAGGCCCGTTGCGAGGAGACCCGGGAGGGAGGAAAGACGAAGGTAGCGGCCGGAGGACATCTTCGAGAACTCGAGATAGCCCACCAGCCCCATCCCCACGAGGATCGCCGAACCGGCAATTCTGCTGTCGAAGACATGGTCAAGCGCCAGTACGCCAGCGACCAGGAGCACCAGTATGGTCCCGACCAGGTAGCGGATCTGCTTAGCTCCCAAGCCGTTTCTCCCCGGGGACAAGTCCCCTAAGATTCACCTCGCGAGTCAAGGCGATGTGATGGTTCAAGCTCCGCGCCTCCTGCATGCGACAACCAGCGTTCAGATTCCGTTGGCCCCCGAGGCTTCACCAGAAGCCGGGTCCAACACGGCGCCGTATTTTCTGTCCCGGTCGACATAGGCTACCAGCGCCTCATCGAGATGCTCAACGTCAAAATCAGGCCATAGTTCATCGGTGATCCAGAGCTCGCTATAGGAGGACTGCCAGAGAAGAAAATTCGAGAGCCTGTATTCTCCAGCCGTTCGAATCACCAGGTCGGGATCCTTCATCTGCGGATCAGCCAGGTAGGCGGCAAACACGTCTTCGCTGATCTCCTCGACCCTGTCCGGGTCTATTTTTCCATCCCTGACCTCCGCACAGAGCGCCCGGACCGCGTTGATGATCTCCTGGCGCGAACCATAGTTGAGAGCAAGCCGCATGACCATCCCATCGTTCTCGGAGGTAAGGATCTCTGTTTCATGAAGCGTCTCCAGGACATCCGCGGGAAAAGAGCTGACATCGCCGATGGTGGTAAGACGAATGTGATTGTCCATCAACATATCCCGTTCCTTGACGAGATAGGTCTTCAACAGCTTCATCAGGAAGCTGATCTCCCGACGCGGGCGACGCAGGTAGTTCTCCGTAGACAAGGCGAAGAAGGTCGCCTCCCGCACTCCCAGTTCACGACAATGGGTCGTGATTCTGCGCAGAGATACCGCTCCTTCCTCATAGCCCCTCAGCCGCAGGAACCCCCGATTCATGGCCCAGCGCCCATTACCATCCATGATAAAGGCAATATGCGCCGGAACCTGTTCGGGAGAAAACTTCACTCGCTCAGTCTCCTTCCACCGGAGCCGGTTCGAGCCACGGATCAAGTGAAACAATCTGTGAGCGTTCCTTGCCCACCGACACAATCGCGATGGGACAGCCCGCGGCATCAGCGACAAAACGCAGGTATTCGCGGGCCTTCTCCGGGAGATCCTCGAAGGCTCTGCACTCTGTGGTGTTCTCCAGCCAGCCGGGGAAGGATCTGTACTGGGGAATCACCTCGCATTCCGTGGAGGCCGGATACTGGTCCGTCTCAACCCCATCAACCTTATAGGAGACAGCCACCTTGATCTCTTCGAGATGGTCAAGAACATCGAGCTTGGTCACGACCATCGCATCGACATCGCCAAATTGAATCGCGCGCCGCAAGGCCACGATATCAAGCCAGCCGCAGCGCCTTGGACGCCCGGTCGTAGCGCCGAACTCCCCACCTACCTCGCGCAGGCTGGCAGCGGCATCTTCCTGCATCTCGCTGGGGAATGGACCCTCCCCAACCCGTGTCGCATAGGCCTTGGTTATACCGAGAACCTTTCCCACCTTGCGAGCCGAGAAACCGGTCCCCGGCCCCAGCCCCAGGAAGGAGGTATTGGATGAGGTCACGTAGGGGTAGGTTCCCATGTCGATATCGAGCATTGCGCCCTGGGCTCCCTCGAAGAGAATACCGGCGCCCCTGGCATCCTGTTCATGGAGAAAGGATGTCGCATCACAGACCCGGGGGCGCAGCCGTTCGGCATACGCGGAATACTCTTCAAAAACAACATCGGGATCGATGGGGTCGCAGCCGTGGAGCTTCTCAAGCTCACGATTCTTCAACTCGCCAAGATGAACAAGCCGTTCCCTGAGACCATCCGGATCGACGAATTCGGACATCCGGATACCGACCCGCGAAGCCTTGTCAGTATAGCAGGGGCCGATGCCTCGCAAGGTGGTGCCGATCTTTCCATCTCCACCGGCGCTCTCTTTCGCCTCATCCAGCGCGCTGTGATAGGGCAGCACGACATGGGCGCGGTCACTGATGAGAATATTCTCTTCATGATCGAGACCCATCTCCAGGAGTCCGTCGAGCTCGGCGATGAGGGCGCGGGGGTCTATAACAACTCCATTGCCGATCACGCAGGCCGTATCCTTCTTGAGAATTCCGGAGGGGATCAGATGGAAGATGTACTCCTGGTCCTCTACCTGTACGGTATGCCCCGCGTTGGCTCCGCCCTGGTAACGAACAACGACGTCTGCATCAGCCGTCAGAACATCTACGATCTTACCCGTGCCCTCATCTCCCCACTGAAGTCCTACCACACAGCTGTGCCGGGCGGGCCGGCCTTGATTCAAACTGCTCATCTCTACTCTCTCTGCCGGCCTCATCGCCGCCCTGTTCCACCGTCAGACTCGAGCGGGACTTTCCCAGATCTCGGGTATCGATGGCAGGGGCTTGGCGCTTCGGATCATCCGCGCAAAATCATCGAAAAGGAACGTGAAATCATTCGGACCGGGTGCCGCCTCCGGATGAAACTGCACCGTGAACAAGGGAAACTCCCTGTGATAAAGACCCTCGAGGGTCTGGTCATTAAGATTGATGAAATACGGCTCCACCTGGTCAGATTCAAAGGAATCCGGAACCACCGCGTAACAGTGATTCTGCACGGAGATCTCGACCTTGCCGGTCCGCGTATTGAGTACCGGATGGTTGCCCCCGTGATGACCGAACCTCAACTTTTCCGTCCGGCCTCCAAGGGCCAGCCCGGTCAGCTGGTGACCAAGGCAGATACCGAAAATCGGATATTCACCGATAAGCGCCCGTATCGTCTCGATGGCATAGGGCAACCCCTCCGGATCACCGGGTCCATTTGAGAGAAAGACTCCATCGGGGTTCAATTCACGAACCTGCTCCGCTGTGGTATCCGCCGGCACCTGATGAACCTTGAAGCCCATCTCGTATAAGATTCTCAGGATGTTGTATTTCACGCCGTAGTCGAAAGCCACGATCTCAAGACCTTCGCCTAGACGCTCGGTCGCGCGATTGTCTTTGAAGCAGGCCGAGAAAGGCGAACTGAAGCCCTGCTCCCAAAGCTGCGGCTCCTCGCAACTGACCTCCTTGACCATGTCCTGGCCGCCGAGTCCCTCCCAGTTCTTCGCTTTCTCGACGAGAGCTTCATCCGAATCCTCGGATGTCGAGATAAGACCCTTGAGCGAGCCCTCCACCCTCAACAGCTTCGTCACCGCCCGGGTATCTATTCCGGAGATCCCGACCACTCCATGTCGGGCGAGGTAATCGTCAAGGGGCTCACAGCTCCTGAAATTGGAAGGCTGACGGCTCATCTCGCGAACAATAACCCCCCTGAGGGAGGGAGCACGCGATTCCTCATCATCCGGATTAACTCCGTAGTTGCCAATCAGCGGGTTGGTCATCACCACCATCTGCCCATTGTAGGAGGCATCGGTAAAAACCTCCTGGTAGCCGGTCAGGGACGTATTGAAGACAACCTCTCCAATAGACTCCCCATCCGCACCAACAGAGATCCCGCGCAGAACGGTTCCATCCTCTAAAGCCAGCCTGGCGCATTTTTGAGACACTGAACTACTCCAACTCTTTTCCTCGACACCACATTATGTTGGGTGATCTGATTTTTTCCACGGATTTTGAAAAATCCCATGCCCGACCGCGGCAAACAAGCTCTTTACTTCGGACCGATGTACTCCTTGCCTCCCATGTAGGACTGAAGCACGCCGGGAATCCTGATCCTGCCATCGGCCTCCTGGTTCAGCTCGAGGATCGAAATCAGGATCCGCGGGCTGGCGATGGCGGTATTGTTCAATGTGTGACAGAAATGTACCTTGCCATCCGAATCGCGGTAACGCAGATCGAGACGGCGGGACTGGAAATCATGAAAGCGCGAGGCGCTGTGGGTCTCCCCATAGCTCTCCCGCGAAGGCATCCAGGTCTCAATATCAAACTTCTGCACCTGGGGCTGGCCAAGGTCTCCACCGCAGACGTTCACCACCCTGTAGGGGAGTTCAAGCGCCTGGACTACCTCCTCAGCGTTGCTGAGGATAAATTCGTGCATGCGCAGCGACTCCTCCTCATCGTTGCGGCAGACGATCACCTGCTCAACCTTGTTGAACTGGTGAATCCTGTAAAGCCCCCTGGTATCTCTTCCCGCGGCGCCGGCCTCCCTGCGATAGCAGGTCGAATAGCCCGCGTAGAGCCGCGGCAGATCGGCTTCGTCGAGAATCTCGCCGCTGTGATAGGCCGTCACCGGAACCTCCGAAGTGCCGATCAGGTACTTCCCATCTTTCTCACAAGCGTAGGCCTGCTCCTCCCCGCCGGGAAAATACGCCGTGCCCACCATCGGCTCACGGCGAACGAGGGTAGGTACCAGCATCGGAGAGAAACCTTTTTCGACAAGGTGATTGAGGGTGAACTGCAGAACGGCAAGCTCAAGCAGGGCTCCCTCGTTCTTCAGCATATAGGTGCGCGAGCCCGCCAGCTTAGCCGCCCCTTTCATGTCGATCAGGTCGAGCTCCTCGCCGAGCTCCAGGTGATCCTTCAGCGGGAAATCAAACTGTGGAATCTCGCCCCATTCGCGAACCAGGACGTTGTCTTCATCTGTCTCCCCATCAGGAACCTCCTCCGCCGGTATGTTGGGTACAAGCAGCATGAGCTCGTGGAGCTCATCCTCGATCGGCCCCAGCTCCTTCTCATAACCCTTGATCCGCTCAGCGATCTCCCCCATCTCAGCGATCCTCGCCTGCTTCTCTTCTCCCTCGAGAGTGGCGATTTCCTTGCCGACTTTTTTCTGGTCCGCGCGAAGCTCTTCACTCTCGAAGACCAGCTTCTTCCTCTGGTCATCCAGAGAGAGAATGCGATCTACCGACTCCTCGCAAGGAATATGCTTCTTGCGACCAGCCGCTTTCACCAGATCCGGATTCTCTCGCAGGGCTTTTAAATTGAGCATGGAACCCAAAAAATCATCGACAGGTAAGACCGGCGCGCATTCTGTCACCGCAACACCGGATTGCAAGGGGGAAAGTCCCGACAGGCGTATCTCCCCTCTTCTTTTGAATGAAATATTACCTTACTCTCGCCCCCTGCCGGTCTGTTCTTTTTCAGCAATAATTCCTTATGGCCATCCGCATCCGGACATACAATGTTCTACCGAATTGGAACGGAGCGGCGGGGTCAAGGCGGAAAGCAAGCCCGGAGCCTTCCCTCCGCCGGAAACAAAAAGAGAAAACACATCATTGGATGAGCGCTCTTCTGCTCCTGGCCGGTGGCCGGCAGCCTGGGAACCGCTCTCCCGGGGAGTTCGACTTTTGCGAATGGAATCGAGGGTCAGGTCTCTAGAGACCCGGAGGCTTCACGCCGCTGAGTTCGCACTGCGGTCAGGGGATCAGAAGAACAGCTCCCTCATTACGGATAGCTGCGAGGCCCGGGAACGCCACATTGAGATCATCGAGACCGTGGGGCTGTTCGTCAACGGGACGATCGGCCGGCGCAGGCTCTACCGAAAACTGCTCGATACCAGCCGTAGAAGTGATGCCCGGCTGCAGGCTCCGGCTATAACCGCCCTGGGGCTGGCAATCCTGCTTTCGGACCCAGCCGCCGCGATGGGCCGCGAGCAGCTCAGGCGCTGCCTTCGAAGCCTACTCTCGGCCCTCGGATGCCGGCGCCCGCTGCCGGTTGGTGAACTGCTCAACTGTCTTGGCGAAAGCCTGGGGCGGCTTGAGCTCAACATACCCGATATACCTCGAACCGGACTTGATGAACTCGAAGAGCAATGGGTCGACCTGGCTATCGATCGGTATGCGACCGGCTTTCGATTGATTCCGGCCTCCGTATTTACCCGGTCGTTTTTCCGCCGCACCCTGTGCGAAAACGGGACTGCCGACTCGCGGGCTGACCCCGCCTGCTACCACCGGGAAAATGACAAGGCGCCGATCCTGCTCGAACTGCACCCCGGTCTTTCGGAGGACATCGGTTTCGAATATTACGTCGATGATTCGGGGCTGTCGGAGATCGTTCTCGACACCGAAAGCCTTGGCTGGGGCGAAAAATTCCATGCTGCCCGCATCTTCGCGCTCTATAGCAACCTCGGCCGCGCCGCGCTCGAGGGTGTCCCCCTGCGAGGCCAGTGAGGCGAAGATGCGCTCTCCCACGCATCTCGCCGGCGTGAAGGTCCGGAGCCTCAGCCTCCTGCTGCTCCTGTGCGTTCCAGCCTGCTCATCGCGAAATTTCCCCTCTACCGAACCGGAAGCCGCCAGGCCCGGGGATGAGTGGTTCCTGATCCATCTGCGCGGCAAGGCGGCCGGCTATAGCTCCCAGCGCAAGGTTGTCGATGAGAATGGTGACATCGAGACCATCTCCTTCACCAGGATGACGATCAAGCGCGGCACGGAAAAGGTCACGGTTGAAATGCGACTGGAGCTCCGCGAAAACGCGGCGGGAAACATCCTCAGCTTCAGGAAAGAAGAAAAAACAGCCCGGCAGGGAGTCACCACCGTCGGCAAGGTCGTCGAGCCCGACAGGATGATGCTCGAGGTCACCTCCGGAGATTCCCCTGCCCGAACGCAGGAGGTTCCCTTCAACCCGGCGGCGCGGGGCTTTCAGTACATCTCTGAGAGGATCAGCTCAACACTCAAAGAAGAGGGCGACCGGCTCGAGCTGGTGGTCTTCATGCCGGATCTTTCCCGCTGCGTAAAACAGGTCAGCACGCTGTCGACGCTGGAGAATGGTCTCCGCCAGATCGAAAACCGTCTGGAGGTCGCTCCTGGAAACAGCCTGGTGAGTACCGACTGGGTTGACGATAAGGGAAAAGCCGTCAGATCCAGAACGCCCTATCTCAGCCTGGAAACCGTACTCTCAAGCCAGGAGGAAATCCTGGCCGCTGATTTCAGCTCACCCCCGGAGATCTTCATCTCCAGCGCCATCCCCCTGGGCCGTTTTCTCGGCTGGAAGCGTCAGGAAATCGTCTACCAGCTCAGTATTCGGGATAAGAACCTGCCCATAGAGCTCCAGGAATCCGGCGCCGCGGGTCACGAGCTCACCCCCGCGGGAGAGAAGGGTTCCTGGAGACTGAAGGTCCGGGCTGTGGACGACCCGGACGCGCGGCCCCTTCCTCTCGAGCCCAATCCGCTGCCAAAACGTTACCTCGCCTCGACAGCCTACCTGCAGGTAGATGATGCCCGTCTCAACGGGCTCACGAAAAAAATCATCGGGAAAGAAAAGAACAGTCTCAAGGCCGCGCGGCAGTTGGAGAAGTGGGTCTACAACTACATACATAAAAAAAACCTCGGCACGGCCTTCGCCACGGCGAAAGAGGTTCTTGAAACCAGGCAGGGTGACTGTACTGAGCATGCGGTGCTTCTCGCCGCCATGTGCCGGGCTGGAGGAATCCCCTCCCGGGTTGTCGCCGGCCTCGTCTACCACAAAAAAAACTTTGTCGGTCATATGTGGACAGAGGTCTATACGGGCAAATGGGTGCCTCTGGATGCAACCATCGGAAAGGGCCGCGTGGAAGCCGACCACATCGCGCTCTCGGTTTCGGCTCTCGATAATTCCGCCGTCTCCGAGATGTTCGTCGGGCTCATCCCCTTTCTCGGCAATATGGACATCGAGGTCCTGGAGACAAGGTGAGCGGGGAGAAAGACGTCTGTTCCATTTCGCTCGAGGACTACGACTACGAACTCCCGCCGGAGCTCATCGCGCAGCATCCTCCCCCCAGGCGCGCCGATTCCAGGCTGTTGGTCCTTGACCGCGCCCGCGAGGAGCTCGAGCATCGGAGCTTCAGGGAACTGCCGGGTTATCTCCGCGACGGAGACATCCTGGTACTCAATGAGACCCTCGTGCTTCCGGGGCGCCTGAGGGCTCGGAAGCAGAGCGGTGGAAAGGTCGAGGTTCTTCTCCTTGAACCTGTTGCCGACCGCCGCTGGCAGGTCTTGCTCAAGCCCGGGAAAGCCTTTGCCGAAGGACGCTCCCTGGCGCTTGAAAAAGACCCCGGGACCAGCATCTCCTGTCACGAACGCCGGGGGCAGACCTTCATCGTCTCCTTTTCCGCCGCCGGGGACACCCTTGGTGAGGAGGATGTGAGGCTCCTGGCGCGGCAAATCGGAGAGATCCCGCTGCCGCCCTACATCAACCGCGAACAGCCGAGCCGAAAATCTCCGGAGGATGTCGAGCGCTACCAGACCATCTATGCGCGGGTGCCGGGATCGGCGGCCGCCCCCACCGCGGGCCTGCACCTGGAGGCCGAGGCCATCGAGCAGCTCGAGGCGGCAGGGATCGAGCTCCTGAGGCTCACCCTTCACATCGGGCTCGACACCTTCAAGCCACTGTCCTCCGAAGCTCTCGAATCCGGCAGGCTTCATGGCGAGACGGTCGAGATCTCTGAGGCGACGGCCCGAAAGCTTCAGGAGGCCCGGAGCGAAAAAAGACGGATCATCGCCGTGGGAACGACCACGACCCGCGCTCTCGAGAGTTTTGCCGACAGCGGCTTTCCCGCGCCCTTCCGCGAGAGAACCCACCTGTTTATCCGTCCGCCGAGGAAATTCAAGCTCGTCGATGGGCTCATAACGAACTTTCACCTGCCGCGCAGCAGCCTGCTGATGCTGGTGAGCAGTCTCGCTGGCCGCGAGCGCATCCTTGCGGCCTACCGGGAAGCGATCAACAATGGCTACCGCTTCTTCAGCTATGGCGATGCGATGCTCATACTTTGAACCATGACAGCGGACAGATCATCATCCACCGGCGATGCCAGGGCTCCGAGCTGCTGGTACTGTGATCGCCCACTGGGCCTTGACTACCTTCTCAGGGACGCAATCCTGCGTCCCCGAAGCGAAAGAGACGGCGGACCCTACCACCTGTACTTCTGTACCTGCTGCAATCGCCAGAACCATTGCGAAAAATCGAAGAAGAAACGCTGGTTCAGTTCACCCGACACCCGGCCGGGCCGGTTGGACTATCTTCTTGGACGCTTCGTTGGCCAACCCCAGGATTTCCTCAAGACCATGAGCTGGTATGAAGCCAACGAGGAGCGCCGGCGCTATTTCTTTGAACATGACGACGACTACAGATACAGCGGAGGCTGGCTCAAGAGGCTGTTTCAAGGAGCCCTCTCTCGCCCGAAAACAGGGATGCCGGAAGCCGACGG
This sequence comes from Planctomycetota bacterium, assembly GCA_965659285.1. GTDB lineage: Bacteria > Planctomycetota > UBA8108 > UBA8108 > UBA8108 > UBA8108. The sequence continues at coordinate 12,288 of CBFHWB010000049.1, forward strand.
CGGAGAGCCCCGGGCAAAGCGAAAAGAAGAAGACCAGCGGGGAAAGGACGCCGAAGGAAGGAAGAAAAAGGCGAGGCAGGCGCCGCCGCAGGCCGCTCCCCCCCTGGTCACTCCCTGGCAGATCCTGGGCGTGAAGGCAAACGCCAGCCCCGAAGAAATACGCGTCGCCTTCCACAAGCTGGCAGTCCAATACCACCCCGACAAGGTTCACCACATGGGCGAAGATTTCCAGAAGGTGGCCCACGAAAAGTTCCTGGAGTTGCAGGAAGCCTACAAACGGCTCTCCAGCCGATCCCCCTGACCCCCAGGATATGCAGATATTTCTGGACCTTGCTGCCGCCTGCCGCTAATTATCTCTTTTCATTCGGAACACAATTTTACCTGCCAAGGAGATATTCATGCCTGCCCCAATCACAGTCGCCGTCACGGGTGGAGCCGGACAGATCGGCTACAGCCTGCTCTTTTCAATCGCCCAAGGGGCGGTCTTTGGCCCTGACCAGCCCGTGCGCCTGAAGGTTCTCGAGATCCCGCCGGCCATGAAGGTCGTCGAAGGCGTCGCGCTCGAGCTCGAAGACTGCGCCTTCGGTCTCCTCGATGGACTCGAACTCAGCGATGACCCCGACGCCGCCTTCAGCGATGCCAACTGGGCGCTCCTGGTGGGCTCAAAGCCCCGCGGACCGGGAATGGAACGGGGAGACCTGATCAGGGAGAACGGCCCGATCTTCGTCAGCCAGGGCAACGCGCTCCAGAAGGCCGCGGCCGACATCAGGGTGCTGGTTGTAGGCAACCCCTGCAACACCAACTGCCTGATCGCCCGCGGAAACGCTCCTGAAATCCCTGCTGACAGGTGGTTCGCCATGACACGCCTCGACCACAACCGGGCTGTCAACCAGCTTGCGAAGAGATCAGGCTCGGATGTGAACGCCGTCGAGCGAGTCACGATCTGGGGCAACCACAGCGCGACCCAGTATCCCGACTATCACCACGCCCTGATCAACGGGAGCCCGGCCGCCTCGGTCATCGACGATGAAACCTGGCTTCAGGAAGAATTCATCAGCCGGGTGCAGAAACGGGGAGCGGAGGTCATCGAAGCTCGCGGAAAATCTTCCGCCGCTTCCGCGGCAAGCGCCATCTGCGATCATGTCAGAACCTTTCACTTCGGAACCCCGGAGAACGACTGGACCTCCGCGGCTGTCGTCTCGGATGGAAGCTACGACATCACCGAGGGGCTCCTGGCCTCCTTCCCGATCAGGGCAAGGCCCGATGGCTGGGAGATCGTGCAGGATCTCGAAATCAATGATTTCTCTCGTGGAAAAATCGACGCCAGCGTCGAAGAACTTCAGCAGGAGCGCGACATCGTAGCCGACCTGCTATGATCAGTTTCATCGGACTCGATTTCCAGCCTGGGCGCGCCAGCGCCGTGGCTCTTGGGCGGGACCTCGGCGTCCCGGCAAGAACCAGCGCCGCCGTGGCCGGCTGCTACGAAGAGGACGGCACGGGAGTGCAATGCGTCCCCCCTGTCGAGTGGCTTCGAGCCGGGGGGTTCGCCCTCCAGGAGCTCTATTGCGGGCTACCTCTGAAGTCACGCAAGATCTGGGGCCTCGGCCTGAGCGGGCCCGCCGGCTGGATCGCCCTCGACCTGGATTTCGAGCCCCTCTGCGACTTGCGCCTGCCCCCTGCCGCGGGACTTCTCGATGACCTGCAGGACTGGCTCAACAGGAATCCCCGGCTGGAGCCCCGGATCTCCCTGGTCCTCTCACCCAAGGATCTCTTCCGCTTCCGGATGAGCGGAGCTATAGCTGCCGACGCAACCAGCGTCTGCGCCGCGGGGCTTCTCTCCGCCAGGCGGCGTGACTGGGACCGCGACAGGCTTGAGGCGGCCGAACTGTCAACACGATGGTTTCCCCCCGTCTTTCCGAGCTCCGCCCCAACGAGCCGTCTGAACCAGGATGGCATGCGCCAGACAGGATTACCCGGCAGCCCGTGGCTCGTCGCCGGCTCAACCTCCAGCCTGGCATCCATGATCGCCAGCGCCGACATGGGAGCCCGGAAGCTCTGGTTTCCAGGCGCCGGGGAGCACCCGGTCTACTCGATCGGTAAACGACAGCCGGATGAAACCCCGGCTGTTCCGCCGGGCTATTGGCTGAGCGAATCCCCCATCGAAGACCAGCTACTCCTCGTTCGTAAAGATCCCGCGCACGCAGACTGCAAAGCTCGAGACATCGAAACCGAGCTTGAAGGCTCCGGCTACGAGGTGGAGGGCATCGAGACTCTGAAAGCCGAAGCCGAGCTTGGAGCCGCGGCGCTGGCCGCGGTGGGCTCCGGACTGCTGAAATCCTGGACGCGGTACTACACGCTGCTCCAGAAGCTTCCGGAGGCCTCCCCGGAAAACCAGGAAGACGCTGAACCCCGGGATGCCGGCCCCGACAGCTAGACTCAGCCGCCCAGGAAGCTAAGCTCTCCAGCGGGAGAATCCAGCAGGCCGGCGCCGTAGAGCCGGTCAAAGAAGAGCTTCATGGCCTCGAGCTTGTCCTCCCCGAGGTCGTAATCGATGAGGCTGCCCAGGTAGTGGATCCCCGCGGCCTCATCGAAGCCGGCGGGCAGATCAGCGCCCGCCACGATCTCATCAATACGAAGCAGGCCCGCTTCCTTGGCCCGCGCGAGCCGCTCGATAAGCGAACCCTGGACCGAGGTAGCCGCAACGGCCTCCTGCCTGCAGGCCCAGAAGGCATAGACGAAGGGGAGACCCGTCCAGCGCGTCCACTCGGTCCCGAGATCCGTGTCCAGCCAGTCAGCGTAGCGCCCGCCGGCCAGGGCTGCATCACCAATCAGCAAAACGGCATCCAGCCCGGACAGTTCATCCGCCCCGCCAGCGAGATAGTCCCTCATCGAAGCCGGATCACAGGGAACAAACTCAGGCTCCGCACCCCAGACCTCCCTGAACAGGAGCCGGGTCAGCAGGGCCGAGGTCATCGAGCAGGTATCCAGGCCAACCCGCTTCACCGAGGAGAGACTCTCACGGTAGTAGAGGCGTATACTGCGCACCCCCCCATAGCTCGAGATACCGATCCCGGGAACCACACGGTAATCCGGGCTCGCGATGGAAGCCACCACCGGTATCAGGGCAACATCGAGCTCGGCAGCCTCGAGCATCTCGGCAAGCCGACTGGGAACATGGTAACCCATGCTCATTCCATCCTCCGCTTCACCCAATCCCCAGAGAAGGGGAAGCGCGTTCAGGTAATCGATGCCGCCGAGCCTGAGAAGACCATCTCCTGAGGCGGCCGTTGAACCCTGGATGCCGTGAGATTCCTGCATAGCCGTATACGAGAACTGAGAACTGGTTGATTGAAATAGAAGGCGCTGATTATAGATACCTGTAGCGATAGTTGACAAGTAAGACAAGGCGTACGAGCATGGGCCATGTCATGGAAAAGACTCGAAAATAATGCTCAGCCGCAAGAACAGACGCCGGCTGAGAAACTACCTGGTCGGTCTCATCGGCCCCCGCCTGGCCCGAATCTGGGGCTGGAGCCTGAGAAAACGCATCCTGTCGAAGGATGTCGAGGAGAAAGACGGATGGGTGTACCCACCGGGCCTGATTGTCCTCGTCTGGCATCAGCGTCTCTTCACGCTGGCGACCAGCTTTCCCGACGCGGGCTTCAAGACCCTTGTCAGCTCCCATGCAGATGGAGAGATGCTGGCCAAAATCGTCGAAGGAATCGGACACGATGCCATTCGCGGCTCAACCACCAGGAGATCTGTCGCCGCCATCAGGGAATTGATCCGGGCTAAAAAAGAACACGTACGGATCGGCATAACCCCTGATGGGCCACGAGGTCCTCCACGCAGAATTCAGCAGGGAGCCATCTACCTCGCCTCAAAAACCGGCCTGCCGATCCTGGTCACTGGAATCGGGCTGGCCAATAGCTGGACCTTCAATTCATGGGACAGGTTCAAACTACCTAAGCCTTTCAGTCGTATACTCTTACATCTGGGTAAGCTGGTCGAAATCCCACCCGATCTCAATCGGGAAGAAATAGAGGAATGGCGCCAGAAGATCGAAATAGCCATGCGCGAACTCTCCGACGATACCGATGAGCGCTTCGAGGAGCTCTATGCGGCCTCCTCGAAGCTCCGGGGAATGCGCCAGAGGTGAAAAATCACGCTCCCGGGATCCCCCAGCCCCATTATTTGCCTCGATCAGCGCCATCCCGGCTTGCACCGGGAAGCGTGAAGAAATAGAATTCACCTGCCTGGTACGCCGCACGTTTCGAGGGTCGCAGGACCCTATGAATGGATAATCCTCGAGCAGGAACC
>CBFHWB010000049.1:16617-25033 GCA_965659285.1 Planctomycetota bacterium
GCGGAGTCAACAGCCTCGACCAGGGGAACCGGAGGCTGGTTCTTCATGATCCCTCCAACGGCGTTCAATCGTCCGTGAAGCCCCCCGCGCCGCCATCCGTCATCGAGACCCTCGATCCGGATCACCTTGTTGAGGCGAAGGTTGTCGATCCATTGGGAAAACCGATCGAGGAGGCTCTCGTACGCTGCGGCAATATCGAGACGCGATCGGATCGCCTCGGAATATTCAAGCTTCCCAGCGGAAGCGAACAGATAGAGCTCTCGCACCAGGAATACTTCCCCACCACCATCAGTTCTCTCGCCAATCCAGCGAAGAACCCGCCGACAGGTGAAGAGGATTCCCGGCCCCTGGAAGAAATCGTACTCGTTCCAGGATGCAGGCTCAGTGGAACGGTATACGATTCGCTCTCCTCCCCCCTCCCCGGCACCAGGATTCACTTTGAAACGACCCCCGGCATCTATATCGAGCCCGGAATTTCTGGAGCTGATGGAACCTGGGAGAGCCCGCTCCTGCAGCCCGGACTGGTAAAAATATTTTACATTCATGCAGGCCATGTCCCCCGCTCCCGCTCCGTCAACCTGGCCGAGAACAACCGCCGCGGAAGCATCGAGACTGTTCTCCGCCCCGGAAAGCCTGTGCGAATCCGAACCCTTGATGAAAAGGGCGCTTACCTTCCGGAGGCCAGCGTGTGGGCTGACCGGCCGGTCCTTACCGGCAAGGGACATTCGGTCTCAAGCTACCTCGGCCGGACAGACGACCTCGGGCTCCTCCAATGCGCCCTCCCGACACCAGGGCCGACAAAGATAAGGATTCGCCGAACGGGATACCGGGAAAAAATACTCGGGCTCGTTGCCGAAAAAACTGGGGTCGTCAACCTGGAGGTCACCCTGGACAGAGGCCTGGTGCTCACGGCCCATGCCATCGACAGCAAGAGCGGACTGCCCATCAGCCTCGAATCGGTTGAGGTCGAGCTCCAGAGCGATGGAGACTTCCGACCGGCAAGCAATATAGCCATCGAATATCACTCTCTCGGCGAAGGAGAGATCCGCATCAGTCTGCCCCCGGTCCCTGGAAAATACAGGCTCCGGGTCAGCGGAGAAAATGACTGCTATGGAGTCTCTAAAATCATCTCCTTTGACGGCAAAAAGTCGCCGGCCGCAGGCCTCGTTCGCCTCAGCCCTGCGCGCTCGCGCTTCCAGGGAGTGGTCACTTTTGAGCAGAGGGCTGTGCCGCGGGCCCTGGTGGAACTGCTGAGCTCGGTAGGAACCTGGTCCGGACATACCACCCTCTATGGTGTCCGCGTGGCCCGGCCGACACGCGCGGTAATGAGCACCCACACCGACTCCGCGGGAGCCTTCCGTTTCAGGCAATTCGAGCCGGGAACCTATCGCATCAGGGTGAGCCACCCCCATCACGCGACCTACCAGGGCGAAACGATCGGGCTGCCCCTGGCTGACCCAGCCAGGCGACATCCTCTGCGCCTTGCCGCGGGAGCGGTCATCGAGGGCCGGGTTCTCTCGCCGCAGGCAAAGGCCATCGCAGGCGTCCCCGTGGTGCTCAGCTCGTCGAGGTGCTCCCCGAGAAGCACCTTCACCGACCCCCAGGGCAGGTACTCCTTCAGCGGACTTCCTGCGGCCTCCGACATCCGGATCGAGGTGGGAAGCGGCGAAGAGATGGAAGCTGGAATCGATATCGAATGGACCGGAAGAGGCGGCCGGGGCGCAGCAGCGGCTGAGAGCCTGACCCTCGGTGCGGGGCAACGGCTGGCCTTTGACCTCCTCGCCCGGGGCCGGGAAGAAAACGGCGGGCTCCACGGCTCCGTAACCCTTGATGGCAACCCCCTCCATGCGGAGCTTTCTCTCCTCAGCCTGCCGGAAATGGGAAAATCCCCGGTGTTCTCCAGTGATGCGAACGGCGCCTTCAGCCTGTCCCCCTTGCCGCCGGGGAAATACAGGCTCAGCGGACGAGGATTTCAATTTGAACGAGAGCTCTCGATCCCACCCGGAGCGGACGTGGAATTCAACGTCTCCTTGAAATCCCTGGTGTATGACCTCGAGATCGCCTCGAACGTGACCGGCGCGCCGCTCAACATTCCCTGCAGGGTCACGGCAGAGATGACCGGCGCCACGGCCAGCCAGTTGGCGCAGGCTTCCTGGACAAAGCGGGCGGTCATCGCGACCTCCGGCCAGCTCGTCCTGAAAGGATTGCTTCCCGTAAACTACCGCCTGCGGCTGGAGGCGGAGAACCATGTTCCCGCTACAGTGAGAATCCATCCCGGCAAGGGCCGCAGTGGAAGGGCGACGCTGAGACACGGGAAAAAAACCCGGCTGAACCTCAAAAAGCCCACCGGCGAGGCCTTCAGGGGAGAGGTGGCTGTCATGATCGCCGACCAGGCGGGTCTCACCGTCCATGACCGAAAACACCGAGTCGATGGCGAACTCGAACTCCCGGTGCTCCCACCCGGAAGCTACCAGGTGGTAGTCCGAACCAGGAAGAAGCCCTACAAGTTCTCGCTCACGATCTCGACGAACTGAGCAACGGGACTATTTCTTCGCCTGGGTACAGACCACCCGGAAGCCCTCGGTATTCCGCTTGCGGCCCGGCGCTCTCTCGTAGCGGCTCGCTGATCTGCAGCCCGCGGCGAAATAATACCAGCCGCCGCCCCGGGAAACCTTCCGGCTCCCCTGCTCGGGCCCGGCGGGGTCGGCCTCGGGAGATTTCTTGTAGTAGACAGGGCTGAACCAGTCTGAACACCACTCCCATACATTGCCATGCATATCGTAAAGTCCCCAGGCGTTGGGCTCGTAGGAACCCACCACAGCGGTACGCTTGAGATAAGGCCCCGCGATGGTCGCAGGGTCGACACCCTTGATCACATCCTCCCGCTTGAGGTAGGGAGTGTTGCCATCGAAGTTAGCCTGGTTGGAGTTCAACTGCTCGCCGTAATGAAAGGGCGTGGTCGTTCCGGCCCTGCAGGCGTACTCCCATTGCGCCTCTGTAGGCAGGCTGTAGATGCGACCGGCCTGCTTCTCAGCCGCGAGCTCCGAGAGCTTCCTGCAGAACTCCACAGCCTCCTCCCAACTGACGCTATCCACAGGCAGCCTGGCAGCATCGAGCTCCTTGACCTTTTCCTTGCCTCCCCCCTCCGGGGAAAAGTGGCTCGGGTTGGAGCCCATGACCTTCTGATACTCTCCCTGGGTGACCTCGCAGGCTCCGATATAATAGGGCTCAGAGATCCGCACCTTGTGCTGATACTCGTGAGCCCAGCGCCCGAATTCATTTTTTGATCCCATCAGGAACTCGCCTCCCTTGATGAGTACCAGCTTCATCCCTACCGCATTTGTCAATCCAGCGGGAGCCCCTCCTGCGGCGGCCTTCCCCCCCTCCTGGGAAAAGACCTGGAGACAGAAAGAACAGCTCAGCAAAGCGGCCGCGGCCGTGATCAGGAGTTGGCGGCGGGAAATCAATATTTCGAGTTTTGGCATCGGCTACCGGTCCTGGGATGGTTGAAATCAAGCAACTCAAACCATGTTAAGAGTTCTTAGTCCAGGTAACAAGCTCCTGCAGCTCCACTGGCGACCGAGGCCAGGCCCTCGACCATCTCCGGGGGAAACCAGGTAACAAATTATCCACCGCCGGGAAGTTTGGTGGGCGGTTTTTCCGCAGAAGGATTTACTATATCCCGTCGCCCATGAATAAACAGGTGTACCTCGACTATCATGCGACCACGCCGGTCGACCCCCGCGTCCTCGATGCGATGCTTCCCTATCTGAAGGACTCCTTCGGGAACGCCTCCAGCAAGACGCACCCCTACGGCTGGGCCGCCCGGGAGGCCGTCGAAAAGGCCCGGTCGCAGGTCGGCTCACTGCTCAACGCGAGCCCGGGTGAGATCTACTTCACCGGCGGAGCGACAGAGTCGAATAACATCTCGCTGCTGGGCGCGGCGCTGCACGCGCCGGCTGAACGCAACCACATCATCACCCAGAGCACCGAGCATCACGCCGTGCTCGACCCCCTCAGGAAACTTGAAAAGGACGGCTGGCGGCTTACCGTACTTAATCCGGATTCAGAGGGTTTCATCAGCGCCGAGACTCTTGGCAGCGCTCTCGATGAACACACCTTCCTCGTCAGCATCATGGCTGCCAATAACGAGATCGGCACTGTGCAGCCGCTGGATGAACTGGGCAAGGCAGCCGCTGAGGCGGGTGCCCTGCTGCACTGCGATGCCGCCCAGGCGGCGGGCAAGATCCGGCTCGATGTCGAAAGCTCCGCGATCAGCATGCTCTCTCTCTCTGGACACAAATTCTGCGCTCCGAAGGGAGTCGGAGCCCTCTACAGGAGAAAAAGGGGAAACCGTGTGAGGTTGGCCCCCCTGGCGCTTGGAGGCGGACAGGAAGAAGGGCTCCGGCCCGGAACCCTCAATGTTCCCGGGATCGTGGGCCTTGGCGAGGCCTGCAGGATCGCCGCGGAAGATCTCCAGGAAGAAGCACAGAGGGTCGGCCGCCTGCGCGATCTCCTGTCAGATGGGATCCGCAAAGGAATCCCCGATGTTACGGTTAACGGCCCGGCCGACCCCGATAAGAAGCTGCCCGGGAACCTCAGCCTCAGCTTCAAGGGAGTCGACGGCAGCGCCCTCATCGTCAGCCTTGGCGACCTGGCGGCCTCCGCCGGCTCCGCCTGCACAGCCGGCAACGCCGAGCCATCCTACGTGCTCAAGGCGATCGGCACGCCGACAGAACTCGCCGTCTCTACGCTTCGCCTGGGCCTCGGGCGGTTCACCACCGAGGAAGAGGTCACCTACGCCATCGACAGGATCATCGAGACAGTGGGCAAATTACGCAGGGTCCGGTAATGCCCCCTTGCCGGAAACCCAGGGTCGACTTGCCCTGACCCCTCGGCGGCCTTATACTGGGGAAGACAGTTGAAGGAATGCCCCGTCTTTCGAAGACGCTTAAAAGAGGCGAAAATATGGATATCACGCTGACCGAAGTTGCGACAACCCAGCTCAAAACCCTCCTGACCAAGGAGGTCGAGGCCAACAACCTCAGTGAAGAAGCCGGCTTGAGGCTCATGGTCGTTGGCGGCGGCTGCTCCGGATTCACCTACAAGATGGGCTTTGACGAAAACATCTCCGAGCAGGACAAGGTCATGGACATAGATGGGATCAAGCTCGTCATCGATGAGAAAAGCGGCCTCTACCTCGAGGCGGTCGAGGTTGACTTCCAGGACAACCTCATGGGCAAGGGCTTTGTCTTCAACAACCCCAACGCCAGCGGAACCTGCGGCTGTGGAAGCTCCTTCTCGATCTGAGGCCTCCCCCGCCGGCGCAGCGTACTTTCTCGGAGATCAGCCATGAGCTCCCGAAGGTTCGCCGTTCTCCTTCCCATCCTGGCGCATGACGATGGCCCGCGGATCCTGCTGATGAAGCGCCCTGAGCGCGAGACGGATCCCTACTCGGGCCAGGTTTGCCTGCCGGGTGGAGCTCTTGAAGTCGATGATGCAAGTCTTCTCGACTGCGCGCTCCGAGAAACTGACGAGGAGCTTGGGATCCCGGCCCATTCCGTCGAGATCATTTCAGAGCTGCAGTGGCAGGAAACCGGTTTCAAACACGAGGTAAAGCCCTTTGTCGGGTGGATTCACAATCCACCCGACATTCGACCTAATCCGGCCGAGGTCGAACACGTCCTCTACCTGCCGGTCAGTATGGTCGCTCCAGAACTCTTCCAGGAGAGAGGAACCTGGACCGATGCTGGCGGAGAAAAAAGAGAGCTCCTGACCTTCAGGCTCGACGGGTACGAGGTCTGGGGGCTGACCGCAAGAATCCTTGAAAACGGACTGAACAGCGGCCCGGAGGCCGGAAGCATTCGCAGGCGGATCAACACTTTTTCGAAAAGCTGATATTTATAGCCCTTCCATCTCACTCACCCGGTGGTACTCTCGAATTAGAAGGACTCTTGATCGGGTGCCGGAAGCGTACGCTATTTATGGGGCTGGTAGGGTTCTTCAACGCAAAAAGCGTAGCTGCACTTCCTTCGGGCAACCATGTGGGATTTTTTATAGATAGGAGTCAGGCATGAGGGTTGGATACCATCTTTTGCTTTTTTCTCTTCTGATTTTTGCGTTCCTTTTCTGCGCGACGGGCTCTTTCCTGGCGGCCCAGGACCGAACAGCGGAGGGCTTCAGCTTTCAACAGCTCGCCCCATCAACCAGGTATCGCCTTGTGCCTCCCGGCCCGAAAGTGCTGGCCCGGAGCCCGTCACTCACCTTGACGACCCTTACCGCTAAGCAGCGCAAGGTCTTTCTCGCTATGGAGGAAGGCAGAGGCGATGGCGGCGGCGCGGACGTGTCCGAGCTTTTCGCCGTGCAGTTCTATTATTCGGGCTCCGCCTGCGAAGATGCCGAGGCGGTACTCTTCAGAGAAGATTGCGGCGGCGAGCCCTGCAATGTCATCGGCCTGCGCTGGACTGAGACCAGTCCTGCGAATTCCGAGGGTGTCCTGGTGTTCGTAGATGATGAACAATTCGGCGATCCAATAGCAGGTATCCTCCAGGATATACTCGATGATGGAGCGGAACCCGACGTCAACGGTCTCAACCTGGTAGGCCTTGAACCTGGCGAACATGTCATCCGGATCGAGGAGCTCAACAACGGCACTCTTGAGGAGCTCACCCTTACAGTCTATGACGCGCCTCCTTTTCCCGACAACCCTGTCGACATCAACAATATCCAATGCGCCCAGCGTGAGATAGGTGAGAACGGCAACTGCGAACTGGCCGTAAGCTTCGGAGCCAATGCGGGCGCTTCGACCTACCTGGTCTTTCTCAACGATGCCATGGTCGCCGAGACCCTTCCGCCCGGCATCATTTTCGGAGGTGTGGAATCGGGAGAATACTGCATCAACCTGCAGGGATCCTGGACACCGCCTGATGCCGCCGGCAACATTTTCTATCTCGGCTGCACGACCGAGGGGCCTTGCTGCGTTCTAACCTGCGCTGACCAATGCAACCCCGTCGCGGCCCTCGATGTGTGCCAGACCACCTATGGTGGAGCCGCCGGACTTGGAGAGCTCCGCGCCGACTGGATCGGCCTGGAAGCCACCTACGCTGTAGGCATCAACATCCGGGTAGATAATACGATTCTCGGGGCGGAGCCGGTCACCTTGCCATTCGATGAGGCCCGGGGCGACGTCACGGGCGTAGGCATCACGGGTTTTCCGATGGGCGCCTTTTCAATCGGAATACAGGGTGTCTGCGCGGATCCGGATGGGGCCAGCGAATTCACTGAACTTGCGATCACCGTTCTTCCAGAGTCACCCTACACCAACCCGATCGCAGGAGAGGCTACGTGTTCTTTCGATCCTGCAAATGGAGGAAGGACCACCGCCAGTTGGACCAATGATGTCCCCTACTACTCCCTTGACGTCTACCTGCTTCCGGCAGGGGAACTGGATCCTGTCTACGTCCAGAGCATCACGGGACAAAGAGTCGAGGAGGCGACAATCGAAGGAACGGCCGCCGGAGACCGGGTGGTCCTCCAGTTCTTCAGCTATATGGAAAACGGCTGCTACGGCTCAGAAAGAATCCTCTGCACCGAGGCGGTCGACTCCGATGAAGACGGCGTACTCGACAACCTGGACAACTGCCCGGAGACTCCGAACTCCGCCCAGGAAGACGGAGATGACGATGGAATCGGCGACGAATGCGACAATTGCATCGCCGCCGCCAACCCCGACCAGGCAGATGCAGATGAAGACGGGCTGGGTGATGTCTGCGACACGGGAGGACCTGTCGGCCCGATTTACTTTGTCCGCTCCATTTGCAGAAACGGAAATACCAACCCGCAGCTTTCCGATGCCGTCTACCTGCTGAATTTCCTTTTTACCGGCGGCGAGGTCCCGAACTGTTTGGCCGCCTGTGATACAGATGGAGACGGACGCGCAATGCTGACCGATTCGGTCCAGCTGTTACAGTTCCTCTTCCTCGGAGGAATACCTCCAGTAAACTGGGATGGACCGAATCCAACCTGCGAAACCTTTGAGCCGGGAACACCCAGCTTTGGCCTCGGCTGCGAAGAGGGCAATCCTTCCTGTTCCCAGCCAGGCAGGGTCAATTAGACAGTTCCGCTGATCTCTGATGAACAAAAACCCGGCCCGGAGAGCTGCTCTCCGGGGCGGGTTTTTCCATCAATCCGCCAACCACATCACCCTCCCCCCTCCCAGAAAAGCTCGGCCTTGAGAACCTGCCCGACGAGGGGAGTTGCGGTCTCGAGTTCCTGGTCAAGGATCACCGCCTGGGCCTGCACCCCGGGAGGAAGGAGCTCCGGGGCGAGAGGCTCGCACGACGGGCTCTCTCCGAGCCGGGACCGGGGCCAGGCGAGAACGAGGCCTCCCCTCGGCGCGGGGCTCTTGAATCTCACC
>CBFHWB010000050.1:0-24911 GCA_965659285.1 Planctomycetota bacterium
ATCTCAACACGACGGAGAAACTCCTGGCGAAGAAGATCCTGCGGGAGTTGGAGAAGGAACATGCTGAGCGTGAGGCCTCTGCCGGAAAGGGTTCGGGGGGGCGTCCCCGGAAGTCGTAAAAGCAGATGGAACGCTACGAAAATCTTGAGTCCGCGGTTCGAGACGCCCCAGACGGTCGCAACAGGATTGCGACGATCGGCTTCTTCGATGGGGTGCATCGCGGCCACCAGGCTCTGCTGGACGAGTTGAAGGAATGGGCCGCGGAAGTAAATGGAGATTCGGTGGTGGTCACCTTTCGGGAGCACCCGCAGGCCGTGCTGGGAGCGCATCCGCCGGTGCCTGTGGTGTCGCTTGAACATCGCATCCTGCTGCTCGAGCGAGAGGGGATCGATGTGGTCCTGGTTCTTGATTTCGATGAGCGGATCAGGGCTCTGGCGCCAGAGGAGTTCGTCAGGTCGGTGCTGGTCGATGGGCTGGGCATCGACGGCCTGCTCATGGGCTTCGACAGCGCCTTCGGTAACCGGCGGCTGGGCACCTTTGGCTACCTGGCAGAGAAGAGGGATGAACTGGGACTCGAGATCAGGAGCGCGGCGGCGGAGCTTCTTGGTGCCGCGGCGGTCTCCAGCACCCGGGTTCGCGAGGCTGTGGCTAATTGGAATTTTTCCGAGTTGGAGAAGTTGCTGGGCCATCCCTTCTCCATCATGGGAAGTGTGGTGAAGGGAGACGGACGCGGGCGGCAACTGGGGTTCCCCACCGCGAACCTCTCCCTCCCCGGCGTCTCGGTTCCGCCGCCGGGAGTCTATTTCTGCGATGTGCTTTGCCTTGGGAACAGGCCTCATGGGAGTCATTCATGGCCGGATCTTTCCGGCGAAAATCGCCCTGATGGATTTTCCAGGGGCGTGATGAATATTGGCCGGCGTCCAACGCTGACAGAGGGCAAGGAGGCTGCGACGGGTTCCATCTACGATCCTGATGTCGACACCGTAGAGGTGCACCTGCTCGACTACGAGGGAGACCTCTACGGCCAGAGCCTGGAGGTCTTTGTGCTGTCCATGCATCGCGGCGAGAAGAAGTTTGCGGGAGTGGAAGAGCTGAAGGCCCAGATCAAAAGCGATGTGCGGGCCCGCCGGGGCTGAATCCCGCCTCCTGCTCAGTCGGCTTCAGCCTCAGAGGGCTGCTCATCGCATGGGCAGGTGAGGATCGGGGTCTTGACGGCGTTGACCTCGTCAAGACGCTTGACCACCTGTGTCACCGGGGCCGCCTTGAGGAGACCGGGGTTTTCTTCCGCCTCCCGGGCGATCTGGAGCATGGCTTCGCAGAAGCGATCAAGAGTTTCCGGAGTCTCCGTTTCCGTCGGCTCGATCATCAGCGCCTCGTGTACGACGAGGGGGAAGTAGATGGTCGGAGGATGGTAGCCGAGGTCGATGAGCCGCTTGGCGATGTCGAGCGCCCGAATCCCGCCGGCTTTTTGTTTCTTTGCCGTGAAGACGACCTCGTGCATGCAGGGCGTGTCGTAGGGCAGATGGTAGGCCTGCTCGAGCCGGTGACGGATATAGTTTGCGTTCAGCACCGCGTGCTCGCTGATTCCCCGGAGTTCCTCGGGCCCGTGGGCGCGGATGAAGGCGTAGGCTCTGACAAGGATTCCGCTGTTGCCGAAGAAGGAGCGTACCTTGCCGATGCTCAGCGGCCTGTCTGAGCAGAGCTCGAGACCGTTTTCGGACTGGACGATCCTGGGCACCGGGAGGTAGGGCTCGAGCTCATCCGTCACGGCGATGGGGCCCGAGCCGGGGCCGCCTCCCCCGTGAGGGGTGGACATCGTTTTGTGCAGGTTGAAGTGCATGACATCCACGCCGAAATCCCCCGGGCGGGTGATTCCGAGAATGGCGTTCATGTTGGCGCCGTCCATGTAGAGCAGGGCTCCTGCCTCGTGCAGCAGGGAGCTGATCTCATCGATCCCGTTTTCGAAGATCCCCAGGGTGTTGGGGTTGGTGATCATCATGGCCGCCACATCCGGGCCGAGCGCCTCGCGCAGGCTGTCAAGGTCGATGGTGCCATCTTCGCCTGAGTTGATATTGCGGGTCTTGAAGCCGGCGATGGTGCAACTGGAGGGGTTCGTTCCGTGGGCGCTGTCGGGTATGAGGACCACATCCCGCTCCAACTCACCGCGTTCCCTGCAACGAGCCTTGATCATCATCAGCGACGCCAGCTCGCCGTGAGCTCCGGCCGCAGGCTGCAGGCTGACATGGGGCAGGCCGCTGATCTCAGCCAGCATCTCTTCAAGGCGGGAAAACAGCTCAAGGTATCCCTGGAGTTCATCGTCCTCGCAGAGCGGATGGACATGGCTGAAGCCGGGGTTCGAGGCGACCACCTCGTTGATCCTGGGGTTGTATTTCATCGTGCAGGAGCCGAGCGGGTAGAAGTTCGTATCGATCGACATGTTCAGGCCGGAGAGACGGGTGTAGTGCCGCACAGTCGTCGATTCCGCTACCTCCGGGAGTCCGCTGGGCTCCTGGCGCAGGCACTCCTCGGCCAGGCAGTCGGCCAGGGCGGGCAGGCTGGCGTCCGGTTCCGGCGGCTCCGTTCCGGGGCGTCCTGGCCGGCTCAGCTCAAAGAGGGTTGGTTGTTCGCTCATGCGTTCGCCTCCCGCAGATCCTTGCTGAAGACCAGGGCCAGTTCCGAGGCCAGGGTGTCGATGTCCTCTTTCGTGCTCAGCTCGGTGAAGGCGAAGAGCATCTCGTCTTTCCGTTCCGGGAAATACCGTCCCAGCGGCAGGCCGCCGCCAATGTTGCGTTCGGCGAGGGTCCTGTAGACGGCCTCGGCCCCGGCGGGCAACCGCAGGGAGAACTCCTGGAAGAAGGCGGCGGTAGAGGTCGCCTCGACACCTTCAATCTTCGTCAGCACGCCGTGGGCGTAATGCGCCAGGCGGGCGCTCGCCTCGGCTACCTTGCGAATTCCATCCGGCCCGAGGAAGGCCATGTACATGGCGCCGCGCAGCGAGCAGAGACCCTGGTTGGTGCAGATGTTGCTTGTGGCTCTCTCTCTGCGGATATGCTGTTCCCGGGTCTGGAAGGTCAGCACATAGCCCCTCTTGCCGTCGCTGTCGACCGTTTCACCCACGATTCTTCCGGGGACCTTGCGCACGTGTTCCTGCAGGGTCGTGAAGAAACCGAAGGTCGGGCCGCCGAGATTCGGAGGGTTGCCGAGCTGTTGTCCATCGCCGATGGCTATGTCCGCTCCATAGGCGCCGGGGTCTTTCAGGATGCCGAGGGAGACAGGGTCCACGATGGAGATCAGCAGCGGGCGGTCGAGCCGGGCGCCGTCGTCCTTTCCCTTCCCGCAGCCCAGCAGGCTGCCTGCGTTCTCCATCGGTTCGATGAGCCCGAAGAAGTTGGGGTTCTGCAGGACCACCGCGAGTACATCGTCACCGTTCTCCTCAAGGGAGCGGGCGACGGAGTCCAGCGCGGTGAGGTCATCATCGAGCCCGATGGTGATGGCCTCGATGGGGTGGTCGGCCAGGTAGGTGTCCAGCACCCTCCGGTACTCCGGGTGTACGGCCTCGGATACCAGCACCTTGTTGCCCTTGCGGCGCACCGCATAGGCCATGAAGACCGCCTCGGCAAGAGCCGTTCCGGCGTCGTACATAGAAGCATTCGAGATCTCCATGCCGGTGAGTTGGCAGAGCATCGTCTGGTATTCCATGATGGCCTGCAGGGTTCCCTGGCTGACCTCGGCCTGGTAGGGAGTGTAGGCGGTGTTGAACTCTCCCCTGCTGGAGAGGGAGTCGATGGCCGCCGGGATGAAGCGCAGGTAGCTTCCCGCCCCGAGGAAGGAGGGCCTGTTGTCCATCCGGGCGTTACGGGCCGCCATGGAACCCATCTCCTTGATGATTTCCGGTTCACTGGCGAGCTTCGGCAGGTCCAGGTTTCGTCCCAGGCGAATTTTTTCGGGGATGCATGTGAAGAGATCTTCAATGCTGTCGAGGCCCAACGCCTCGAGCATGTCATCCCGGTCCTGGTCTGTGTGTGGAAAATAGGCCATCAGCTGCTTTACTGAATACTTTCGCGGGAGGGCAGGGCAGGTTTCAGTGGTCGCCTTCGCGGGCAATCAACTCCTCGTATTGTTCCAGGTCGATAAGCTCCGACACCTCATCCGGATTGGAGATGTTGATCTTGATCATCCAGCCGGTTCCAAAGGGATCCGCCGCGAGCGGCGCGAGATCGTCAGCGAGCCCGCTGTTGACCTCGGTGATTTCTCCGCTGAACGGAGCGAAGAGCTCACTGGCGCTCTTGGTTGATTCGATTTCTCCAAAAGCATCCCCGCGGCCAATTACGGTTCCCGCTTCGGGAAGATCGACAAAGACGAGATCACCCAATTGTTCTACCGCGTGATCGGTGATTCCCACAGTGACGGTTCCGTCTTCTATTCGGGCCCATTCATGGCTAGGCGAATATTTGAGATCTACCGGCCGAGTCATTTTGTATACCTCTCGATCTGGATCTGAAGTGGAGTTCCTCGCAGGTCCCTTCAGCTGGTCACTTCTTCCCGGTTCGCATCCAAGCGTACATGGCGGCTGCCCGGCCTCGAAGCCAAGGCATTCCCCGC
The DNA here is from genome assembly GCA_965659285.1 of Planctomycetota bacterium. Taxonomy (GTDB): domain Bacteria; phylum Planctomycetota; class UBA8108; order UBA8108; family UBA8108; genus UBA8108. Next base: position 4,603 of record CBFHWB010000050.1, read on the forward strand.
GTTTTCAGACTGTCTTTTTCCTTTTTCTTGAGAAAAAAGGCAAGTGTTCGAGTTTCAATTTCTCACGTTTTCCTCTGACGTCGACCTCCGGCTCAGGCGCCTGGCCATCGGCCAGCAACTCGAGGTAGGGACGGTCGAGGTATCCCATGGCGATCGGTTGCTGGACCGTGGGGGAGGGGGCTCCACTGGTGATCCTCCCGACCCGGTCGGTTCCGGAGAAAATTTCCATTCCGCTTCGAGCGATTCGGCGACTTTGAACAATGAAGCCGCAGAGCTTCTGCCCCGCCCCCGCCTCCTTGATCTCTCGCAACCTCTCCTTGCCGGGGAAGGGAGCCTCCTTGTCGAGCTTGACCGCGAAGCCCAGGCCGGCGCAGTAGGGGTCGGTGGTCTCGTCGATGTCGTTTCCGTACAGGGGCATGCCGGCCTCCAGGCGGAGGGTATCTCTCGCGCCCAGGCCGATTGGACCCGTGCGCTGGCCTCCTGTCTCCAGGAGCTTCCGCCAGAGCTGAACCCCCGCTTCTGCGCTGATGTAGAGCTCGAGACCATCTTCGCCGGTATAGCCGGTTCGGGCCGCAAGCATCGGCGCGGATTCGTATCGCGCGGGGGTGATCTGGTAGTAGCCCAATTGGTCCCAGGCGATCTCGGGAGATTCCAGGAGGTGGGTCGCGCAGGCGAAAGCCTCGGGGCCCTGGATGGCTATCATTGCATCGCTTCGCGTCAGATCGGTGAGTTTCGCCTCCAGGCCCTGGCGGCGGTTCTCCATCCAGTCGATGATCTTCCCGGTATTGGACGCGTTAACGACCAGGAGAAAGGTTTCTTCAAGCTTGTAGACGATCGCATCATCCAGGATCGTTCCGGAGTCGTTGCAGAAGAGGGTGTAGCGCGCATCTCCAGGCTGCATCGAGAGGATGTCGTTGGTGATGAGACCCTGGATCCAGGTCTCGGCCTGGGGGCCGCTGATATCCAGCCGTCCCATGTGGCAGAGATCGAAGAGTCCCGCGCGCTCTCTTACCTGTTGATGTTCTTCGGGAATGGAGGTGTAGCGTACGGGCATCTCCCACCCATGAAAATCGATCAACATGGCCCCGAGGCGCTTGTGCTCTTCGTACAGGACCGTACGTTCTGGCTCGTTTGTCACCCTACCCAATCTCCCGTGTCACCGCCGGGCTGGTATGAACAGCCCGGCCGACGTTGGGGGAGTCTCCTCAATAGTCGAAGTCGTCGTCTACGGCCTTCTTCTTCTCGACCTTCTTCTTATCCTCGTCCTCTCCCGCAGGCGCTGTCGGCTCGGGCTCATCTTCCGGCTCCGGTTCCTTTTTTGAGCCACCCTCTTTCTTGACGCCAAGCTTTTCGCGCAGCATGCGGACAGCCTCCTGCTTGTCAAGGAAGCCGCAGATTGTCAGCTTGCGGACTCTGAACTTCACATCCCTCCACTGAAACCCGACCAAGCCGCTCTGGTTGAGCTTCTTTGACTTGATCTTGTTGGCAAGCTCTTCGGTTCCGCCTGCGTCGTAGGTCGCCCGGATCTCGCCGCCCCCATCGGCCTTGTCCAGGTCGAGCTCGACGACCCAGTTCACCGGACGCTGCTTGGTATGCCAGTAGTTGGCGTTGGTGCCCGGCTTGCCAGGCATCTTTTTCCAGTTAGGGGGCGAGGATCCCTTCATGCTGCCAATGTCCAGGAAGTTGGTGCGGTAGCGGGTCTTCTTCCTGGTGTCGTAGCTGACGATGGCTCCCCAGTCTCCCTTGCCGGTCATGGTCAGGATGTTGAAGACCCAGCTCATTCGCACCTTGTACTTGAAGGGTACCGGGAAGAGGACCGTTCCGGAGGTGTTTCCATCCATCGAGATCTGGGCTTCATCCGGGATGTCGCTTCCTCCCAGGAGCATCTGTGGATCAACGAATGAGATGCTGGACTTGGGCGTCCGCAGCTTCAGGATCTCCTTTTGGAGTTCCTGGCCGTTGGTATAGTCGAGGATGACTCCGCCGGTGTCGGGGTCGTAGTTGGCTCTCTTCGAGAGTTCATGGAGATTCTCGATCAGGAAGGCTTCGTCCTCCTCGTCCAGTTCCTGGGGGAAGAGGCTGCGGTCGACGCCCGCGACGCAGGTCGGGCTGAGCGTGGTCGCCGCGATCCCGGCCCCGGTGGGCGGCAGTCCTGTTCCGGGAGGGCGTGGAGAGCCGGCTGGAGGAGCGGTGCCGGGCGGCGGCGGAGGAGGCAGGCGGCCTCCAACTCCTGCCCTGGCCTTGGCCGCGAGCTCGAGCTCCTCTTTTCTTCGCCGAGCGAATTCGGCATCGGCGGCCTTCTGTTCTTCCTTGATCTTCGCAAGCTCGGCCTGGAAGGCCGTCTCGTCAAGCACCGACTTGAGCGCCTCGGTATAGGTCTGGGATGCCTGGGTGTACTGGCCCGCAGCCTGCTGGAACTCGCCGCTTTCGAGAGCCGCGTTGGCTGTCAACTCCATGCTCTCAGCCTGCTGCCAGCGCCCGAGAGCTTTCGAGTCGGCGCCTTTTTCCAGCGCCTTAGCCTTATAGCTTTCCATCTTCTCTTTCAGGTTGATCGCCAGGATTCGGTACTGTTTGTTCTCCTTGGCGATGGTCGCGGCGTCGTCAAATCCTTCCAGCGCATCTGTGAAGCTTCTCTTCGCGTTGCTGAGGCTGGAGGTCGATGCCTCTTCCAGGCCGGCCAGGCCATCTTCGTAGGCTTCGAGAGCCGGCTCGTAGTAATCCGGCGCGTTGAGCTTAGCATCGGCCTTGTCGGCCTTCGCCTTGGCCGCGTCGGCGAGTTTTTTTGCCTTTTCAACAGCCGCGGTCTTTCCGGCTGCTTCTTCCGCATTGGCGAGGAGACTCTTGAACTCGCTGCTGGCGCGTTTGTAGTAGGTTCTTGCTTTGCTCCGTTTGTCCGGGTCCAGGAAGTAGGACCGGGCTTTTTTCGTTCGGGCTACGGCTCGGTCGAAATCTTCTTTGTATTTCTTGTCGAGCCCTTTTTCTTCACATTCACGCTGCAATGCGAGGGCCGTTTCCTTGGCCTGCTGAGTCGGGCCACTAGCGGTTGAGCTTTTCTTTTTCTTGACCTCTTCTTCTTCTTCCTCCTCCTCCTCTTCTTCTTCTTCTTCTTCTTCTTCCTTAGCCGGCTGTCGGCTCTTTTTTCTCTTGCTGCTGCTGACTTCTTCTTCGTCGGAGTCTCCGCCTCCGCATCCGGTCATGGGCAGGGCGAGGGCCAGGGTGAAAAGCACCAGTGAGATCAGGGAGAAGAAGTAGCCGATACCGCGGCTGACCGGACGGTTCACTGGAAATGGCGTTTCGCAGCTTGTTTCTGGACGAATGGAGTCCATTTTTTGGTCCTTACCTAATGTGAATGATTATGAAGCACTTCTTCAACACCCGGGTGATGGAGGGTCTTCATTGGAGTCTTTGCATGGAGAAAGTTAAATTTCCTCCTTACGCTCAGGCTCAAGTTAAAACCATGCTGGCGCCCTTTTCAACTACCGTGATAAAGCGGCGCCGGGAAATGCCGAGTTTGCACGAGAATCAGCTGTCGACGGTTTCTTTCAGCCGTTTTTCGAACTCGCCCATCTTGCAGAACTTATCGTAGCGGTCCTTGATCAACTCTTCGCTGCTGAGGCCGGACAACTCCCTGATGTTTCTCAGGATAGCCTCCTTAAGTCTCTCAAAAACCAGGGGAGGGTCTCTGTGCGCTCCGCCCAGGGGCTCAGGGATGATCTCGTCGATAATACCGAAAGAGCTGAGGTCTTCCGCTGTGAGCTTGAGGATGTTGGCGGCCTGCTCCTTGTACTCAGCGCTTTTCCAGAGGATCGCCGCGCATCCTTCCGGGGAAATGACCGAATAGTACGAGTGCTCGAGCATGAGAATACGGTTTCCGATGCCGATACCGAGCGCTCCGCCGCTTCCGCCTTCACCTATGACTACGCAGACAATGGGGACTTTGAGGGTCGCCATGTCCATCAGGTTGCGCGCGATGACAAAGGCCTGGCCGCGTTCTTCAGCGCCGATTCCGGGGTAGGCTCCAGGTGTATTGATGAAGGTCACGATGGGGACTCCGAACTTGTCGGCCAGCTTCATTTTGAGCATGGCTTTCTTGTAGCCCTCGGGGTGAGGGCTACCGAAGTGACAGGAGACCTTCTCGGTGGTGTCTTTGCCCTTTCGGTGGCCGACCAGGAGAACCCGCTGCTCATCGATACGGCCCAGGCCGCAGAGAATCGCCGGGTCGTCCCGGAAAGACTTGTCGCCGTGAAGTTCGATGAAATCAGCGACGATGGCGTTAACGATATCGGAGGTCAGGGGCCGCTGGGGGTGTCTTGCCAACTGGATCTTCTGCCAGGGAGTCAGGCTGTTGAAGATGGCCCGTTTCTTTTCGTCGCACTTGGTTACGAGTTTTTCAATCTGGCCCGAGAGGTCAACCTCGGTCGATTCGGCAAAGGTACGAAGCTCCTCGATTTTCTTTTCGAGCTCAATGATAGGAGCCTCAAAGTCGAGCCGGTGGCTACTGGATGCTTTAGCCATAGAGCTTTCGTTCCTCAGTTCTTCAGTTTCTCAGTCTTCCAGGCTTCCACGCCCACCAGTTTCCCCCAAAACGGCATTCTAGTATGCCCGAGATGAAAAGCAAGCAGATTGGATGTCTTAGAATATGGTCCTCTCTTGGGGTTTTCATGTAATAACCACAGGGGTATAATCCCGCCGTATTATTCCAGAGGAGATCTTGATGACGAGCCTGCGAACCTGGGAGGTCGAGGTACATTGGCGAGAGGCCTGCGGGGCGGACCCGCGCGCGGTCGAGTTGCAGGGGCAACTGGCAGATCTGCTTGATGGATGTGATGGAGGCATCAAGGTCAGCTCGCTCTTTTACCTGCGCGGAGAAGGGTTGGGTCAGGACCAGGTAGCTCTCGCCGCCGAACATCTTCTCAGTGACTCCGTGACCCAGGAATGCGAGTTGAGAGACCTCGGGGATGGAGAGAGATTATCGGATCCGCAGGCCGATGGCGTCGCTGGGCACGTGGCCACGGTACGGAAAAAGACCGGGGTGATGGAGCCGGTAGAGGAATCGCTGCTCAAGGGCCTCGACGACCTGGGGCTTTCCGGGCTGTCGGTGCGGTTGGCGTTGCGCGTTCGGTTCCAGGTCTCCCTGGGCGAGGAACAGCGCGGCCTGGTAGGGGAGAAGGTTCTCTCCAACCCGGCCATCGAGGATGTCTTCTGGGATGAAACTGAGGTGCCTTCACCTTTTATCGCCGCAGCCCCCTACGAGTTTTCGCTCGGGGAGGTTGAGCTCTCCGGGGTCGACGATGAAGGGCTGGTCCAACTCAGCATCGATGGACAGCTTTCTCTCAACCTCGATGAGATGCGTACGATCCGGGATCATTTTGAGGCACAGGGCCGGCCGGCGACTGACATCGAGCTCGAGACCATCGCCCAGACCTGGAGCGAGCATTGCTGCCACAAGACCCTGACTGCCAGGATTGAACATGAGGGGCCCGATGGAGAGAAGGTGACCTACGAAAATCTTCTCAAGGACACGATTGCCAGGGCGACCAGGGAACTGATGGAGAAGGAGGAAACTCCCTTCTGCCTGTCGGTATTCAAGGACAACGCGGGAGTCGTGGCCTTCGATGACGAATACGGTATCTCCTTCAAGGTGGAGACCCACAATCATCCCTCCGCTATCGAGCCTTATGGAGGAGCAGGGACGGGGATCGGAGGGGTTCTGCGGGACACCCTGGGTACGGGGCTGGGCGCCAAGCCGATCGTCAATACGGATGTCTTCTGCTTCGGCCCTCCCGATCTTCCCATGGATGAACTGCCCGCCGGCGCGCTGCATCCCCTGCGGGTGTTGAGAGGGGTGGTCTCCGGTGTGCGCGATTACGGCAACCGGATGGGCATACCAACAGCCAGCGGGGCTCTTTATTTTGACGAGAGGTATATTGGCAACCCGTTGGTCTATTGCGGGTCGATCGGGTTGATCCCCCGGGGGATGGTTGAGAAGGTGGTTCATCCCGGGGACCGCGTGGTCGCTCTGGGCGGCCGTACCGGCCGCGACGGAATCCATGGCGCGACATTTTCTTCCGTCGAGTTGACGGAAGAATCCGAGACCGTCTCCAGCGGAGCGGTCCAGATCGGCAACGCCATCACGGAAAAGAAATTCCTGGACGTTCTGATCAAGGCCAGGGATCTCGGGCTCTACAGATCGGTGACCGATTGCGGCGCGGGCGGTTTCTCGAGCGCGGTGGGAGAGATGGGCGAGGAGACCGGTGCCCGGGTCGATCTCGAGAAGGTGCCGTTAAAATACGAAGGCCTGAGTTATTGGGAGATCTGGATTTCGGAGGCACAGGAGCGCATGGTCTTCGCTGTCGCGCCGGAGAAGTACGCCGAATTCGAAGCCCTGGCTGAGTCGGAGGGGGTGGAGTGTACGGACATCGGGGAGTTTACCGGCAATGGTAAGCTGGAGCTCTTCTATGAAGGCAACCAGGTCTGTGATCTCGGAGTCGACTTCCTTTTCAACGGCCGGCCGCCGGCGAACTTTTCCTCTGTCTTCCGCAAGCCTGAGGTGGAGGACGCCGAGCCGCACGGAGATTTCTCGGCCGCGGCGCTGCTGCGGGAGATACTGGCAGCTCCCAATGTCGCCTCGAAGGAATGGGTGATTCGTCAGTATGACCACGAGGTCCAGGGCCGCAGTATCATCAAGCCTCTGCAGGGGCCTGGCGCGGATGGTCCCGGGGACGGGGTCGTCTTCACGCCGCGCTACGATTCGCTGCGCGGGATCGCCATCGGTTGCGGCATGAATCCGCGCTATGGAGATATCGATCCCTATCGGATGGCGGTTTCCGCTGTCGACGAGGCTGTTCGAAATATTGTCGCTTGCGGAGGAAACCCCTCGAAAACAGCTATCCTGGACAATTTCTGCTGGGGTAATACCGCTCGCCCCGAAACTCTCGGCTCTCTCGTCGAGGCCTCCAGGGGCTGCTACGATGCGGCCATGGCGCTCGGCACTCCCTTTGTATCCGGCAAGGACAGCCTGAACAACGAGTTCCGGACAGCGTCGGGAACGCTCTCCATTCCTCCCAGCTTGCTGATCTCTTCGCTCTCGATGGTCGAAGATGTTTCTTGTTCGGTGACGATGGATCTCAAGGAGTCCGGTAACCTGCTGGTGCTGGTGGGGGAGACCCGGGTAGAGATGGGCGGCAGCCACTATGCGAAGTTCGCCGGGGGTGGGGGGGATGTTCCCTGCCTGCCGCCTGAAGCTTCACAGATTCACCAGGCGATGCACGGAGCGATTCAGCAACGCCTGGTTCGAAGTTGCCACGACCTGTCCGAGGGAGGGCTGGCGGTCGCCGCGGCGGAGATGGCCTTCAGCGGAGGGGTGGGAGCGAAAATTCAACTCGAGAAGCTGCCGGTGTCGGCGGAGGATGCCGGCCTGGACGATCTCCAGGCTCTCTTTTCCGAGTCGAACTGCCGCTACCTTGTCGAGGTATCGCAGGAGAACAAGGAGGCTTTCCTGGCTCACTTTGACGGATTGCCCGCGGCGGTGATTGGCGAGACCTGCGATGACGGGGTTCTCGAGGTTACCGGCAAGGATGGAGCCGGGGAGATCCTCTCCGAATCGATTGAAGAATTGAGAACTGTCTGGAAGGAACCGCTCATTTTTGATGCGGTGTAATGTTGTCATGATGATTTCCGGGAGCTGAACGGGATGGCTAAAGTCCTCGTATTGAGAACCGCGGGGGTAAACTGCGATGAAGAGACGGCCCACGCCTTCAAGCTTGCTGGCGGAGAGGTCAGCATCCGGCATGTCGGAAGTCTGCTCCGGGGAGAGGATGCCCTGGATAATTTTGATATTCTCGCGATTCCGGGAGGGTTTTCTTACGGAGATGACCTTGGCGCGGGCACGGTGCTGGCCAACCAGTTGCGCACGCGTCTGGCCGATGACCTGCACGCGTTTGTCGATGAGGGCAAGCTCGTCATCGGCATCTGCAACGGATTCCAGGTCCTCGTTCGTCTCGGCATTCTTCCGGGTTGGGAGGGGGACAAGGCCGCATCCCTGATCGAGAACGTCTCCGGAAAGTTTGAGGACCGCTGGATCCATCTGCGTGTCGAGACGGATCAGTGCGCTTTTCTCGATTGCTCCGGAGAGCATAGCGAACCTTGCGCGAGGTACCTGCGGGCACCGGTGGCGCATCGCGAAGGACGCTTCGTTCTCCGCGATCCGGACATGGTTGACCGGTTGCGTGAAAACGGTCAGATTGCATTGACCTACCGGGTCAGCGCAGGGGAAGATGACCAGGAACCCGGCGCGGCTGAGGGGGCGTATCCGGCCAACCCCAATGGCTCGGTGCTCGATATCGCCGGTATCTGCAACGAGAAGGGTAATGTGCTCGGCCTGATGCCCCATCCGGAGCGGTTTGTTCATAGATTGCAGGCGCCTTCCTGGACTCGAAATCCCCCAGATGCCTCTGAGAGCACGCTGGAGTCCCTTTCACGGGCAGGAGACGGTTTCTCAATCTTCTCCGGGGCCATCGGTTTTGTTAACGACAGGGCCGATAAAATTCGATAGAATTCCTGCGCCTTCGGGGGAGTGAAGTCCCTGGTCCGGTTTTTCCGGGCAGGAGGCGTGAACTGTATCCGCTTGCGGCGCAAGCTGTTGGCGGTGGGCTTGGCAGCCCACTTTCTGCCGGGCCTCGGAAGTGAAGAAGAGAAATTGGAAGTCCGGAAGTGAAGAGATCCGGTCTTCAGGACCATGGTTATCAAGAGGAGGGCTTTGTAATGAAAGCTCGTTCGGTAAGAACCCTTGCAGGCGTTGTGATGGCGCTTGTAATTGTCGCTGCTTCGTCATGTCAGGTCAGTCCCAAATCTTCCGGTCAACGCGGAGCGAGGGCTCGAAAAGCGGGTGAGGTGCTGCCCCTGGTCATCAGCAGGATCGCTCCTGCGGCAGATCATTATTATTCCACCAATGAGAAGGTGGCGGTCCAGCCGTCCTTCGACCCGGGAATGATCAACATCGAGGAGGTGACGAGCTACAAGCTGTGGCTCAAGAATGCCGTGTCTGGAACATGGGAACAGGTGGCCACTTCCAGGGACCTGCCGATCACCTACGAGGCGCCGGGTGAGGGAATTCACGGGTTCAGGGTGTCCGTCGTGCTGGAGGGAGACCGTGAATTTCTCATCCCGCAGGGTACGGAGGATGCGCAGATCTGGTTCTGTGTCGACAACACCCCTCCAGTGGTCAAGTGGACGGGAGCCGGGAAGACTTTTTTCTTCAGCGGCAAATCGAGACTCAGCCTGACCCTTGAAATATCAGAGCAGCAATTGGGCAAGAGCCCTGTTGAGGTGGAGTGGAGCCTGGATGATGGAGGCAATTGGTCGCCGGTCACGACCCGTATCGCCCGCAATGGAGAGCAGAGCTTCTCCTGGTTCTTTCCCCAGGGGGTTGAGGACGAGATCCTGGTTCGGGCCTCGGTGAAGGATCTCGCCGGGCTGGTCGGATTTGACACGCTCATCCTCCGCAACGAAGGCGGCAACGTGGTGTCATCGCTGGATGCACCCGCGCCGGAAGCTGCCGAGCCTGCCGAGACCGAAGCCGTTGCGAAAGCGGAGGCTCCCGATGCGGCCCCTGCGACGGACGAATCCCAACCGGAGGAGGCTCCCGTTGAACCCGAGGAGCCCGAGGTCGTTATTGAACTGCCGCCGGCTCTCGAGTTCGTCTCGCCGGAGACAGAGTGCCTGCTGGCCGGGATTGAAGTTGAGGTGGCCTGGAAGGTTCGCGAAGAGCCTGCCGCTGAGGCACTCGACCCGAAGGCCGAGGTCATGCTGGAATTCTATTCTCCCGCTGAAGATACCTGGGTAGCGGTTGGGGATGCGCTTGTAGAGGAAGGCGTCATCATGTGGACGGCTCCTGAGATGACCCTGGCTGATTGCAGGCTGCGGCTTGTGGTCAGCGCTCCTGCGAACCCGGATGAAGGTACCGAGGCGGAATCTTTGAGCTTTGAGGGTCCTCTCTTGGGCATTGACGCCAGCGCTCCGACGGTCGCCTGTAAAGAGCTGCCGCAGCTTGCGGGCGGTCATTTCAGCTTCGAGGTCGAGCTCACGGATGAAGGCTGTGCTGAACCCGTAAGCGTACAGGCCTTTCTGCGCGTCGAGGGCGAGGAGTTCTGGAATAATGTCCCTCCTCCCAGGGTCAGTACAGAGAGTTCCGAAGGAGTCTTTACCGTCACGCTTGATCTGCAGGAAAACGCCGAGAAGAAGTTCGACCTCTATCTTGCGGCTACGGACAGTCTTGGCAACGTCGCCGCGGCTCCAGGCGTCGGGAGCGAGAGCCTTGGAATGTTCCAGCTCGACAATAGCGCTCCCCTCGTGGCGATCGGCGATCCGGCGACGGATTGGGTGGCCGGCCTGCCGGCGACCCTGCAGATCCAGATTGATCCCTCTGATTGCGAGGGTCCCCTGGTTCTTGAGGGACGTGCTCCGCAAGAGAACAAGGAGTGGACCGAACTGGCCACTGTAGATGACCTCGCCTTTGCTGAAGATGGGGTTCATTTTAACGTCCCGCGGGGCTGGACGGAGCTTGAGGTCCGCGTCTCGGCAAGCGATGCCATGGGTAATGTCGGTCATGGGATCCTCAGCCCCCGGAGGCTGAAGAGCGCGGTACGGCTTGACACCATGGCGCGCGGCGGCGTATTCCAGGCCTTTGACAAGCAGGAGATTGCCTGGACGTTGCAGAAGGCCGCGCTTGAAGCGCCTGAGAATCTTCTCATGAAACTTGAATACAGGGTTGGTGACTCCGGCGCCTGGGAGCTTCTCCAGGAGGAACCGGCAACCGCGACCCAGGCCAGCTATGAGTGGGTGCTGCCGGATGCTTCTGATGATGATTTCGCTCTCAGGGTCAGCCTTTACCGCGGCGGCGAGCTGGTCGGTGAGGACATTTCCGGGAACTTCCGGATCGAGGGCTTTGCAAAGACCGAGGGTGGAGTTCTCAAGGAATCCCTGATCGTGATGGATTCCGCCGTTGAGAAGGAAAAGGCCTGGAGGGATCGCTACCAGGAACTCTCCCTGTCCGGAGCTCCTGTTGAAGCGAGCGCCCAGGAGGAGCTTGCGGGGCTTGCGCAGGCCGCGATCAGTGACTATGACAAGGCGGTCTCGCTGGATTCGAAAAATTCAGAGGCGACCTTCCGGCTTTCCATGTTATTGAACGACGTCGATCCGGAGGCGAATTCGGATAAGATTCTCAGCCTGCTGGAAAAGACCCTGGCGGAAGACCCCGCCAATATGTCGGCTCAGATGAATCTCGGAGCCGTTCTCATCCAGAGAAATGAGCTGGACCGGGCCCAGGGCGTTCTCGAGAAGGCCCTGGCCCAGGAGGATACCGGGCAGGCGCGCTTCAACCTCGCGTTGACGTTTCTCTTCAAGGGAGATGCGGGAGCGGCCCGGCTCGAGTTTGAGAGAGCGCTTGCGAAGGGAGGGGATGTTCCCGAGGGACTTGCCTGGTTCTATATCGCCTGGGCTCACGTGGAAGAGGGCAATATCGACACTGCGCGGGATCTCTATACCAGGAAGAAGGACGTCATTCCCGAAGAGTTCCAGCCGATCCTTGAGGAGAAGTTGAAGTAATCAAAGATCGAGAGGGGGCGCCGGCAGGCGTCCCCTTTTTTTTTGCCTCGAGTTCAACTCTCGTGGACCAGCAGATCCTTTATGTGGAGCTCGATCTTTGATTTCCCCCGCCAGGAGTTAATTCTCGGGCGGTAGAGAAGCGAGATGCGGTTTCCCCTGCTGATTTCTTCGCAGCGATCGCCCATAAAAAACGCCACAGCTCTGAGCGCTGTTTTTCCCCGGGCGTTCTTGCGGACATGGAAGGAGATGTGCCTTCCGTCTTTCCCCATCAGCTTCGGCGAGCCGACAATCTCGAGATCCATAGTGGCGAAGAGAGGTTCCGAGTTGCCGGCGCCAAAGGGTTCGAGGCGGGCTATCTCCGAGAGCAGGGCGTTGTCGATCTCTTCGAGCTCGAGTTGGCAGTCAAATTCTATTTCAGGGACCATCCCGGAGGGGTCGAGGTCGATGATTTCGTTCAGGGCTGCGCGCAGGGAGTCCAGTTTCTCGGCCTGGAGGGTGCCTCCCGCGGCCATGGCGTGGCCGCCAAAACGTTCAAAGAGGTCTCCACATTCGGTGAGAGCGTCGCACATCTCTACTCCCTTGATCGACCTCGCAGACCCCTTGGCGATTCCTTTCTCGATAGAGAAGAGGAATGCCGGCCTGTAGTATTTTTCGACGACCCGCGAAGCGACGATTCCCAGCACTCCCGGATGCCAGGCCTCGTCTCCCAGGACGATGACCTTTTCCTTGTCCAGGTCGTAGGCGGTCTCGATGCGATTGCAGACATCTTCAAATATCTCCGCGCCGATTTTTTTGCGCTTGTTGTTTTCCCTGTCGAGAACCTGGATCAATTCATCTGCCTGGTCATTATCTTCAGCTATGAGGAGCCGCAGGGCGTAGTCCGCGTTGCTCAGCCGTCCGGCGGCATTGATCTTTGGCCCAATGCTGAAACCGACATCCTCGCTGGTGAGGTGGTCCCGCGAGGCATCTCTCTTGAGCGCGGCGTTTACCAGCTTGCTGATGCCGGGTTTCCTGGACTCCCTCAGCTTCTGGAGCCCAAACTTGGCGAGGATCCTGTTCTCTCCGTGGAGGGGCACCACGTCGGCGATGGTACCCAGGGCCGCCAGGCCGAGACATTCCCGCATGAAGTTGCTGAATTCCTCGGAGAGCTTCTTCTGGCGGGTGAAACATCGGCACAGCTCCCAGACCAGCTTGTAGGTGACGCCGACTCCCGCAAGGTCTTTGAAGGTGTTCTCATCGTCAGAGAGCCAGGGATTGACATGGGCGATGGGGTTGGGCGAATCTTCCGAGGGCTGGTGGTGGTCACAAACGACGACGTCCATCCCCAGTTCCGCGGCAAGCGCAATCTCTGCCTGTGAAGATGAGCCATTGTCGACCGTGATCAACAGCTGGATCCCGTCTCCGGCCAGTTCCCTGATCACATCGCAGTTGAGGCCGTAGCCTCCCTTGAACCGGTCCGGCAGGCGGTAGGCGACCTCTTTGCCGACTTGTCGGAAGAAATTGAGCAGCAGGCAGGTCGAGGTGACTCCATCTACGTCATAATCTCCGAAAACGCAGATGCTCTCGTTTTGCGCGATGGCGCTGTTGATCCTCTCGGCCGCCTTGTCAATTTCAGGGAGAACCCCGGGGTCTAGAAGGTGGACGAGCCTGGGATGGAGAAACCGTTGAGCCTTTTCACCGCTGTCGATCCCCCGGCTCAGCAGGAGGGCGGCAACCTGGGGAGAGCAGTTCGCCTCTCGCGAGAGGTCCGAGCAGCGAGCCTCGTCAATTTCGCATGAACTCCAGATCTTCTTTTGCGCGACCACCATCACCGATCTCTCTAAACCTCGCTTTCCGCGCGGGCGCGGGACAGGAACACTTGATTTGAGAGTGTAGGGCAGAGTGAGGGGGTGGTCAATATGGCTGATTCGGGCACCGTCTAATGGCGGTCAGCGGCAAATGCGCCGGTAATTGGCAACTTGGAGTGACAATTATTGACACGGAGTCCAGCCGCTCATTTCGAACAGGATCTTGTATTTGTTTGTGGCGCAGCTACTTGCGAACAACCAGGAATTTCTTCACCGGTTCGGCACCCTCCTTGCCATTGGGTTAGCAGACGCCAGATGGTCTGGCAGCGTCCTTGGGGGAAGGGCGCGTGAGAGTTTGTTTAACATTTCGTCGAGAAATTGGATTCGACGGGTCAAGGAAAGTCCTTTAGAGGAGAAGTGAAGAATGAAAACGATGCGCAGAGAAGAAGGTTTTACGCTTATTGAGCTCATGATTGTTGTGGCGATCATCGCGATTATCGCCGCTATCGCGATCCCGAGCCTCTTGAATGCTCGCAAGGCTGGTAACGAGGCTTCGGCGATCAGCTCGCTGAGAACCCTCACGACGGTGAACGAACAGTACCGTACCCGTTTCCAGAACTACTCGGATGACCTGAACGGTCTTACCACCGCCGGGTATATCGACAGTGTCCTGGGCGGCGGCCAGAAGTCCGGTTACACCTTTGATTACTCCAAGACCGGCAGCACCTGGTCCTGTAAGGCCGATCCCGTGAGTGAAGGCAATGATGGCGATCGGCACTTCTTTGTCGACCAGTCCGGTATCATCCGCTTCGAGGCTGCTTCAGAGGCTAACGCTGCGAGCAGCCCGATTGATTCCGGCGCCACCCCTGCCCGCCGTCGCTAATCCGGCAGCCGAGCTGACAGGTTAACCCGTTTCCATGGGCCTGTAGGGAGGATGGCCCAGACTCGTCCAATCTCTCAGTCGTCTCGAGGCGACCCGCCAGGGTCGCCTCGTTTTTTTTCGTCAGAGCTTGCGTGCTTTTCCCGGTACACCTAAACTCCGTCGTTATGACTCCAAGGATTGCACCATCCATACTCTCCGCTGATTTCGCGAGGCTCGCAGGGCAGGTCCAGACAGTCGAGGAGGCCGGCGCCGCCCAGGTTCACATTGACGTGATGGACGGACACTTCGTTCCCAACCTGACGATGGGGCCGATCGTTGTCCAGGCCTTGCGTTCCGTTACCACGCTCCCCCTTGATGTCCACCTGATGATCACTGACCCGGGGAAGTATATCGATTCCTTCGTCGATGCCGGAGCCGACCATGTCAGCTTCCACATCGAGGCGAACGGCGATGTTGGCCAACTGCTCGATCGCCTGGAAGAGAAGGGCGTCGGCAAGGGGTTGGCGGTAAATCCCGAGACTCCGGTGGAGGAGATCTTTGATTTCCTGCCACGGCTCGACATGGTGGTCATCATGACCGTCCACCCCGGTTTCGGCGGGCAGGCTTTTCTAAGTGAGAACCTGGCTAAGGTCAGGAAGATCCGCCGGGAGGTAGAAACCTTCCCGGAGCCAAAGAAATTAAATATTGAGGTTGATGGAGGCGTGGACCGTAGCACCATAGTGGAATGCTGCGAGGCCGGCGCCGATGTCTTTGTCGCCGGCAGCGCCATCTTCGGCTCGAAAGATCCGGCCGAGGCGACCCGTGAACTGTTGAGACTGGCAGGTAGCTGAAAATGACCCCCGAGGAAACCGAGAAAAAATCAGGCGGCCAGCGCAAGCGCAAGGAGATGCCTGATCTCTGGATGCAGTGCACCTCCTGTAACAAGCTGGTCTACAAGCCGAAGTTCGAAGAGATGCAGAACGTCTGTCCTGAGTGTAATTATCATTTCGAGATTTCAAGCACAGAGCGAATCGATTCGCTTCTCGATGAGTGCACCTTTGAGGAACAGTTCACCGAGCTCTATCCCCTTGACCCGCTTGATTTCGTCGCGGTGCGCTCCTATGAAGACAGGCTGAAGGGAGCCCAGGAGCTCACCAAGCTCTCAGATGCCTGCGTGGTCGGCACAGGGAAGATGGATGGAATCCCTGTTGTTTTCGGGGTGAGCGACTCGAGGTTCCTGCGCGGCAGCATGGGCTCGGTGGTTGGCGAAAAGATTCGCAGGGGAATCGACCTGGCTAGAGAGTTGTCCCAGCCTTTTATTTTCGTGAGCGGCTCAGGTGGAGGCGCTCGCATGGATGAGGGGATCCTATCGTTGATGCAGATGGCCAAGACCAGTGTCGCTTTGGCTGAGCTGGACCGCTGTGGGGGGCTGTTCATCTCGGTGCTGACCAACCCTACCATGGGCGGCTGCATGGCGAGCTTTGCGGCTCTCGGAGATGTGATCTTCGCTGAGCCGGGAGCCCTGATCGGCTTCGCCGGCCCCACGGTGATCAAAGAGACGATCAAGTCAGAGATACCCGATGGCTTCCAGAGTTCGGAATTTCAGCTCGAGCATGGTTTTGTCGATCGCATCATCGACCGGGGCGAGTTGAGATCCTCCATGGTGCAGGTCATGCGTTTGCTCGGCTGTGACCAGGCGGCCTGAATACCCTCTCGGGGAATTCCAAGGTCCTGATATCTGCCCGGGATGTGGCATCCCCGGCCCCGGATGCGGCCTTACAAGGAAGCTGTGAAGATCCTGCCGGATCCCGCCGATACATGGGAACCCGTTTGTAACGGACAGATGGGGCCGGCGGAGGTGAGAAAGTCGTCTTTCGCTTCCGCGGCGTTCACGCAGAGACTATTTCCCGAGGTGCCAGGATGGATCGCGGCAGGATTTTGATTTTTGGAGAGTCCAAGGAAACCAGCTTCGAGCTGAGGAACCTGTTCGACAATCACCGGTTTGAGCTGGAGATCGCGCTCAACAAGGACGTCGGAAAGACCGTCCTGTCGACCCGCATGATGAATCTGATCGTCATGCACGCTGAAACAATAAACGAAGAGAGTACCGAGTTCTTCTCATACCTCACCGGCCAGGGAGTCTCGCTTCCACTGATGGTCTGCGGTGAGGATGCAGACAGCTGCAGAGAGAAGATTGATTACGAGGGCACCGTCGCCTGTTTCGATAAGCCATACCCTGTGGCAGATGTGCTGGATTACCTGGCGGATCTTTGAGACAGACGCAGACGGACTCGTACATGGGGTGAAGTGTCCCGGAAGGGAATTGGGTTAGCAGCCGGCGTTCGCGCCGGCTGTTTTTTTATGTTTAGAGGTTAGTCTTCTGTTCGGTGAGGCGTCATCGGGGTACTTCAAAAGATGGCATCGTGGGCTTATCATGTCCTGCATGTCACTCGCAAAGGAGCTCAAAGAACTGGAGGCGCAGGGGATCGACCTGCTGGAGATTCTCGGTAAGGATCGGCACCTGGATTCTCCCGAGGCACTGCAGAAGATTATATCCGCGCTCTCCTGTTCGGATGACAACCTCTACGTCGAGCTGCTTTTCCAACTCACCTGGAGGCGATTCCCGCTTGAAGAGGCTGTTCGGATCTGGGCGGCCATTACCGAGCATAAAAAAGAGCTGGAGAAGACTCTCGAACGCGAGGTAGGTTTCCGGGTGGCGGCGCTGGACTATCTCTTCTCCGTTGAGAAGATCCTGCAGGGAGCCCGGCTGGTTGCGCGAGCGGAGTTCGAGAGCATCCTGACCTTCGTCAACATCGATGAGGTTACGGGTGTTCACAGCAGGCGCTATTTTAACGAGCGGCTTGGTGAGGAACTGGGCAGGGCCAGGCGGTATTCTCATCCGCTCAGCATGCTCATTATCGACCTGGACAATTTCAAGCAGGTGAACGATCGCTGCGGGCATGTCGAGGGAGACTCGGTGTTGAGAAAGGTCGGCCGGATGCTGATGGACACGACTCGCCAGGCCGATGTGGTGTGCCGCTTCGGCGGCGATGAGTTCGCGGTTCTCCTGCCGGAGACCGGCTCCGAAGACGCGGGGCGTACGGCGGAAAGAATCCGCCTCGCGGTCGCGGATATCTCCATTCCCGGGGAAGACGAGCCGGGCAATGTCACGCTGAGCATCGGCTGCGCCGCGTTTCCGGAGAGTTGTGATGAGGCCGAGGAGATGCTGGCACTTGCCGACCAGATGTGTCTCGATGTCAAGCGCGCGGGAAAGAACGGCGTTCGTATCGCGCCCGCCTGATGGCGGCCGCGCTGTCGGAGGCGGTCAAAAGGGATAAATGCCTGTCGCCAAAGAGCGGCTGCGCAGCTATTTTTAGGGGTAGACGGAGAATTCAAGATGCGTTTTAACCTGAAAACAGTGGCAGCGATCCTTGTGGGTATCTTTTTCATGCCCGCGTGGTGCGGCGCGGGAGATGGAGGCGCGCTCGCGGGCAGGTGGACCTTCGACCGCAAGCAGGTGCGCTCTTCCCGAGTCCGCCCTGCTGTCGGGAAACTCATCGGGCGAATTTTCGGTAAGGCCTCGCTCTCAAGAGAGAAGCCCCAATCGCTCGAGCTCAGCGGCGATAAGAGCCGGGTTCTGCTCAGCGAGAAGCTGGATGGGAAGGCGCTTCCAGGCGACTCCATCAGCGTCGAGGGCTGGGTCCGGGTACGCGAGGCGCGTGAATGGGGCGGCATCATCTCAGCGATCCAGGATAACGGCAACTTCGAGAAGGGCTGGTGCCTCGGAATTAACGGCAGCCGGTTCTTTTTCTGTCTCTCCAGCGTCGGCAGCGATGATGGCGATGGTAAGCTGACCTATCTGAAGGCTCCATCCGACTACCTGCCGGGCTATTGGTATCACGTTGTCGGGACCTACAACGGCAAGGTGCAGAAGCTCTATGTAGATGGACGCATGGTGGCCTCGGACCTGAGCCAGTCCGGCTCGATCAATTACCCATCGAAGGGCGTTCTAGTGCTGGGCGCCTACCAGGATGACGACGAGCTCCACTCTCTTGCGGGCAGCCTGAGAGAGGTCTCCCTGTGGTCCAGGGCGCTCGGCGGCGACGAGGTGCGAAAACGTTTCGATGAGACCCGGGGACTCTTTCCCGGCGCGCGCGATTCGGTTGAGTCCAGTCCGGGCTGGCCGACCTACCTGCACGACAATGAACGTACCGGAGTAACCCCTGAAGTCCTTGAGCCGCCGTTGGGTCCGTCCTGGGTCCACCGGGCGGGCCAGGGACCCCGGCCGGCCTGGCCTCCTCCTGCAAAACAGGACTTCTGGAACAACAAGAAGGATCTGAAGGCCAGGGTGACCTACGACAGAGCCTTCCACGTGGTCGCCGGGGGCGGGAACATCTATTTCGGTTCTTCCGCGGATGACAAGGTCTACTGTCTTGACGCTGCGAGCGGACGTGAACGCTGGAGCTTCTTCACCGAGGGTCCCGTACGGCTCGCGCCTTCTTATTCCGATGGAAGGATCTATTTCGGGTCGGATGATGGGCGGGTCTATTGTCTTGATGCGGATTCCGGCCGACTCGAATGGAAACGCCGGCTGGCTCCCCGCCGCCGCCGTGTTCCGGGCAACGGGAGGGTCATTTCCGTCTGGCCGGTTCGGTCGAGCGTGATGGTCGATGGACGAAGCCTCTACTGCTGTGCCGGCCTTTTTCCCCGGCAGGGAGTTTATTACTGCGCGCTGGATGCCCGTACCGGGAAGATTGTCTCTCGCAAGGAGGTTGCAGTCTCTCCACAGGGCTACCTGGCCCGCCAGGGTGAAAAGATATCGATTTCCCAGGGCCGCTCCCCGGCGGCCTTCGTCGCTGCTTTGAAGCGCAAGGGAAAGGGCGCGTCGGCCAACCTCAGCTCGATCTCGCAGGATTTTAACCTTTCCCTCATCGGGTCCGCGGGGGTGCGCTATGCCGGAGGGAGGGGCCGGGTGGCGGCGTTCTCTGCCGCCGATGGAAAAAAGCTCTGGGAGGCGCCGGTGGATGGCGCGGCCTGGTCGCTCGCGATTGCCGATGGGAGTCTGTTCGTCAGCACCGACAGCGGCAGGATTCACTGCTTTCGGCCGGCCAGGGCGGCCCTGCCCAGCGTCGGCAAACCGGCGGCAGGCAGGACGGCCGCGGCCGAGGAGCGCCCCTACGAGGCGGAGGTCGGTGAACTTCTCGCGCTCGCGGGGATGGACAGGGGCTATTGTTTCGTCCTTGATTCAGTTGACGGGAACCTCGCCCTGGAACTGGCCAGGCGCACTCGTCTCCAGGTGATCGCGGTCTGCTCGGATGAGAAGACCGCCTCGAAGGTTCGTGCCAGGCTCGATGCGGCCGGGCTCTATGGCCGGGCTGTAGCCCATGTGGGCTCGCTCGCGGAGCTCGGGTATGCCGACTACCTGGCGAACCTTGTTGTCTTCGAGGGGAGCCTCGCTGAAGGGCGCTCTCCGGGGGGGCTGGCAGCCGTGAAGAGGCTCCTGAAACCCGGCGGCGGGGTCGCTCTTGTCGGGGGAACCTCCGGCAAGGCCGTCTCGGCCGTAAACAGGTTCCTCGCTTCAACTGGACGGAGCTGGAAGAGACATAAGCGGGATGCCGGGGTGTGGGCCTCTCTTCGTACCCAGGCTCTGAAGGGCGGCGGTGAGTGGAGTCATATGTACGGAGATTCGGGCAATACGATCTGCAGCGGCGACAAGCTGGTTAAGGGGCCCTTTGATCTGCAGTGGTTTGGCAGGCCGGGCCCCCGTAATCTTGTCGACCGGCATCACCGGACCGTAGCGCCGCTGGTCAAGGACGGCCGCATGTTCCTCTCGGGAGACGACAGGATCATCGCCACTGATTCCTATAACGGCGCGCCTCTCTGGGACAAGGTTATCTCAGGGACTCGCCGCATCGGCGCGGTCAGGGACAGCGGCAACATGGTGGTCTCCAGCAAGGCTCTCTACGTTACGGCTGGCGCCGAATGCATCGCGCTCCAACTCGATACGGGCAAGCGGGCGGGAAGCTACCCGGCTCCGGCCGGCGCGGACGGTTCCG
>CBFHWB010000051.1:0-23697 GCA_965659285.1 Planctomycetota bacterium
GTTCCCGGGCCCGCGTTTGCCATGCTCAGGAGTCCGGGGAGGGAGTGTTTGAGCGATTTGTCGATGAATTCTCCAGAATACTGATAGCCTGGATTTCCCTTCCCGGTGCCTAGCGGACAGCCGCCCTGCGCCATGAAGCCCGGTATGATCCGGTGAAATTTCAGGCCATCGTAGAAGCCCAGCCTGGCGAGGTAGATCGTGCTGGAGACGTGCATCGGCGCGTTGGCCGGCATCAACTCGACCTTCAGCCGCCCCTTTCCCGTCTGGAGGATCCAGTAGTATTTACGCTTCGGGTCAAAAGTGACCTTGGGCGGCTGGGGCAGGCTTGTCTTCCACCCGGGCTGGGTCTTGTCGATTTTCTGTTGGGAGATGAACGCATCGATCTCAGTGATCGCCGAATCCGGGGCTGGGGCGGGAGCGGAGCTCGGCGCGCAGCCGGCGAGCGCCGGCGCGAGGACAAGGACCAGGATGCGGTAGGTTTTCATGAGGCAGGTTCCAGGTTTGACGGGTGATCGCCCGGAAGCTCTTTCCGGTTAAAGAGGAGCATATTCTTCTCGGGCGAAAGGGGCAAGGGGGAAGCTTCAGTCCCAGTTCCACTCGAGCAGAGAATCGAGCACCCTGTCAGCCCTGGAGAGCTCGGCCGCGGCATAGGAGTGGGTCACGGCAACGCATTGCATGCCGGCACTCTTGGCGGCTTCGATACCGCGGAAACTGTCTTCGAAGGTAAGGCAACTCTCAGGATCCAGGTCGCCGGCTTCGTCTTCCCGCAGGAGCTCGAGTCCCTTGAGGAAGCACTCCGGATCCGGCTTGCTCTTGTCGACGTCATCGCCGCAGACAAATGCGGGAAATCTCTCATCCAGTCCATGCCTTCGGAGCACGGCGAGTATGTCCATTCTTCTTCCGCCGCTGGCGATCGTATAGGGGAGACCGGCTGGAATGGAATCAAGCAGTTCTCGGACACCTTCAAAGAGCTCGATCTTCTCCGCTTCTTCGAGATAGAGCGCTGATTTTCGGTCGACAAGCTCTTCGACCAGGTCAGGTTCTATGGATCGTCCGACCTTGCGGAAGGCTTTCCTGAAGGAAGCCCTGTCGTGGATTCCCGTGAAATCGGATTGTTCGGTTCCCGGCGGCAGGAGGACATCGTTCTCGGCCAGTACCTTGAGGAAGGTTTCAAAGTGGAGGGGCTCTGTATTTGCCAGGAGTCCATCAAAGTCAAAGAGGACGGAGCGGATCCCCGTCATCAGAGATCCTCTGACTCGGCGATTTTCTGCCATGCTTCCTCGACGGTCTCGACAAATATGAACAGCTCGAGATCTTCCGGTGAGATCATTCCCTCGGCCACCAACTGTTCGAAATTCACGATGCTTCGCCAGTATTTCTCGCCGAAGAGGATAATCGGTAAGGGCTGGATTTTCCCGGTCTGTACCAGGGTCAGGGCTTCGAAGAGTTCATCCATGGTGCCAAAGCCGCCGGGAAAGGCGACCAGGGCGACCGCGCGCATCAGGAAGTGCATCTTGCGGATGGCGAAATAGTGAAATTGGAAGCAGAGATCGGGGGAAATGTAGGAATTAGGCGCCTGTTCATGGGGCAAGACGATATTGAGCCCAATGCTCTTGGCTGAGACGTCGTGCGCGCCCAGGTTGCCGGCCTCCATGATGCCCGGGCCGCCTCCGGTGATGACAACCAGGTCCAGGTGGCTGTCTTCCTGGCTGTGCTGCGATACGACCTGCGCAAGCTCTCGAGCCTGCTCGTAGTAAATGGCCTTGGCCGCGACATTGCGGGCAATTTCCGCCTGTCTCTGGAGCTTCTCGTCTTCCGGATTCTCCGCGAGGGCAGCCTCCGCCTCGGCGGCCTTCATATCTCCAGTCTCTCGGTCGGGAATCCTGGCGCTGCCGAAGATAACCACGGTTGAGCGGATATTCTGTTCCTGTTGGATGAGCTCTGGTTTCAGTAATTCCAGCTGCAGCCTGACGGGCCGCAGCTCTTCGCGCAGCATGAAGTCTTCATCCAGGAAGGAGAGTCGGTAGGCATGGGACCGTGTTTGTGGAATGTCCTGGGAGGATTTGGAGGCCTCGGCATCGTGTCGAGCGGTAGGGAAGGGATCTTTTTCGGGTGGAATCAGCATGAGAGGGTCCGTTTATCAGTCTTTTTTCTGGTCAACAAGATCGATGATATAAGCGGCCCGGGCGCCGTAGTCGCCATCGGGATCCAGGGCGAGAACCTTGCGCAGATCGGCAAGCGCCTCGCCATCGCGGTCGAGTACCGAGTAGGCATAGCTCCTCAGGAAGAAAGCCTCGACCATACCGGGGTCTTTTTTCTCCTGTCCGGTATACGCTGTCAGGGTTTGGATGGCTCCCGGGTAGTCTTTTTTCCCCAGCAGTATTTTAGCCAGGGGCAGGTGGGCTTTGCGGAAGCTGTCGCCGGCTTTTTCGGCTCCGAGGGCCAGGATCTGGTCATAGAGCTTGCGCGCGGCGGCCGGATGGCCGCCAGCCTTCTTGATGTCGGCAATGTCAAGGAGGATGGATGCGTCGCCCGGGTTCTTCTGAAGAGCCTCCGCAAGGATGGTCTCGGCCCGGGCCTCATTCCCGGAGGCAAAGACGGCTCTTGCCCAGGCCCGGATCGCGCCAAGGTCGGACGGGTTCTTTTTCACGGCCTTTTCGAGTTCCTCCAGGGAGCTCACAGTCTTGATGGTCTGGCGTAATTCACCCAGGAACTTCTCGGCGGGACGGAATCCGCTCAGGCGTTGAAGTTCCTTCTCATTCGGGCTGAGGAGCAGGATCGTCGGAAGACCCTTGACCGCGAACTTTGCCGCGAGCTCAGGCTCGTGGTCTGTGTCGATCCGGACGGGAACAAAGAGCTTCTCTACGAGTTGGATGACCTGACCGTTGCCGAAGGTCTCCCGGTCAAGCTTCTTGCACCATCCGCACCAGTCGGCCTCAAAATCTATGAGCAGGGGTCTTGTGGTGCTCCTGGACTCCTCCAGGGCCTTGGCATAGCTCTCTCGCCAACGGATCGAGCGAGCCGCCTTCTTGTCAGCGTCCGCCGGATCCTGGGCCGGGGCCGAAACGGTGACCGCGAGGAACAATAGTGTATAGATTGTAGCTTTCATGGTTTCAGATTATGGCTGCTGGTTGTCATTTTGTCAGCCTTGCGTTGACCCAGTCGGCGTGATCTCCGAGATCGAGCTGGTCGGATCCGTAATCCACCAGCAGGGTCAGCTTCCTGGCTCCGGAGACCGGAAATGATATCGGCAGGGGAGCCCTGCTGGAATCGAAGTTTTCACGCAGAAGTTCTTTTCCATCGGCTGACACTACAAATGTGACGGAGCCCTTTCCGCGGGAGGAATCATCTAATCCTATGATGGCGGCGAAGGTCGTGTAGCCGCCATTGAGCGCGTATTCAAGAACAGTGCGAGAATGCACACCGAGACCTCTTCGGTAGGTTCTCCCCTTCAGGCGGAGGGGGGCTCCACTTACGCTGAGGTCTTTGCGATAGGGGAAGCCTCTGCCCAGGACGGCTGTCTCCTTGACCTTGTCGGGCTCGATGCTCGAGAGGAAGACGATCTTGTCGCTGGCGGGGAGAATTCTCGTGAGGGAAGAGAGCGGAATTTTCTGCACTTCCTGCGGCGGCGAGAGCGGTAGTCGGAAAAGAAGGAAGGTCTCTTTTTTCGTCCTCTCGATTCCCAGCAGGTAGGCCGGCAACCGGCCCTGGCCGGGAATCTCCAGGCGAGCCGGAGGATCTGTCTCTTTTCGGCTTGCCGCAATCGGGGCGAGGATGACGCCCTGGACCAACTGGCGTCGAACCCGGCTCTTTTTGTCGGCAATTTCAACCTGGAGGTAGTCCTTGTCGAGTCCGCGAAAGACCCCGGACGCGCTGAGGAGGCCGGCTCTTCTGAGAATAAAAACATCCTGCTGTGGCGGGGGAGCATCGAGGGTTTTTTCGAATACCGGGTCGTCAGGGTATTCTTCCCTGAGCCTGAAGCCTGCCAGGGAGGCGAGCCGTCCTGTTACAGGGGGAAATTTTTCACCCAGGCTGATGGTGGCTACAGGCCCTCCCGCTTCGTTGCTGATCTCTGTGACCCGCCCGAGAATTTTCTCTCCGCTGTTGAATGCCACAATAGCTCCGGTGGAGAAATCAGGCTCTTTTCCGGCAGGGGTGGAGCCGATGCGGATCTCGTGAATTTCGTAAAGCGGGATGGGGTCAGGGTTGCCGTGAAGAGAGAGCTCCGATTCGGAGAGGTTCTCAAGCGCGCCCTCGATGTTTCTTCCATCGGCAAAGGCTACCTGGACGATGGAGGCGGGGCGTGGCTTTACCGGCGGGTTCTCCGCCTCCAGGGGGGAGATGAATGAATAAAGGATCGCAAACGCCATGAGCGTAAGGTTTACGGGCGATCCGCGTCTCCCGGCAGCCTGGAAGGACAAATCAGGGTTCCTTTGAGAGGGCTTCGTAATATTCTTTAAGAAGCTTTTCGTAGCGGGGGGGGAGCTTGCCGCCAAAGCTCTTCAAGGCCCGGGAGGCATCCCTGTCCTTGAGAAGTCCCCAGATGGAGCCCTTGCTTTTCTTAGCGACGTTGCGGAGGTTGACAACGCCTTCACCTCCCTCGGGAAGCCTGGACATCTTTGCCGGGTTGGCACTTTCTTGGCTCCCTCCCGGGGGGCCGTTGCCGCAGCCGCTTCAGCCGCCCTTGCCGCAATCGGGACAGGTCTGTCGTTCAACAGCCTCCTGCAATTCGATGAGCTTGTCGAGGGCGGTGACGATGCCGCGTTCCTGTTTCTGGGTGGGGGCTTCGCCGGTAACTTCCTTTGAGATGAGCTTTTCGACTCGGTTCATCCAGCCGGCCACCGTCTGCAGAGGCTTGCCGTTTTCGCCCTTCAATTGCCCCAGCCTCGTCTCGGCCCGCTTCTTGATGACCTCCGGAAGGTTTTTATAATCAGTCAGCAGCAGGGCGTATTGGGAGAACTCGAGGAGTGATTCCCCAAGCCCGTTGAAGGAAAGAGCGATCAATTCACAGACCCGGTAGTCAGCCAGGAGCAGGGTCCTGGCCTGGCGTGTGAGCAGGTTGCAGTTCTCGATGACCTTCGCATACCGTTTGCCGCGGAAATCGATTTCAGCCTGGAGCAGCAGAGCGTAGGCGCGGAGATAGGGGTTCGGACGATCGCCAAGCGCCTTGTCGTCGATTTTCTCTAAAAGGGCGAGGGCTTCGCTATCGGCTGTGCTCTCAAACGCCTTGCAGGCCTTGTTGTAGCCGGCATAGAGCTCGCGCAGGCTGTTCTGGATAAAGTCGGTGCTATCGAGGTCAACGGCAAGCTCTGGAGAGAAATCGCGCAGAGCCGATCCGATCTCGTATTCAAGAACCATGGCCCGATACCTGGTCGGATCAAGTTTCATGGTCTTGACCAGGTGCTGGATAAAAATCTCCGTTTTGTCGCGGCTGGTGAAGTCGCTGGGATGCTGAGCGCCGCCGGGCACTGACACCAGGAGCGCGAGTGCCAGGGTTATGAAACGGAGCAGTTTTTCAGGGGACATGTTTTCACCGGAAAAAACCAGCCGTGAAGGCCGTGAAATATTTGAACAGGTCTATTGTTGTACTGGGAAGCATAAGGTCAAAGAAAAAGCCTGAGAAGAGCTCCAGGGACGCCTCCAGGTGGTCTATTGCCCGATCGAACGGGCGATCTTACGCAAAAGCTTCTCAACTTCCTTCTGCTTACGGCCGATCTCCCGCAGCCGGGACCGGGCCTCGCTTGACAGATCAACTGATTTCCGAGCGGTGTCAAACCTGCTGGTTCTCCTGTTGACCCTGAGTTGGAGAGCGCGAACCATCTTCAGTTCGGCGGACTTGGCCAGGAGGGGCGCGGAGCTGTTTTGATTTTTCTTTTCTCTTCCCTTATTGGGGCTTGGCGGCGGCGGTTTCTTCGCGGCTTCCTCGAGGGCGGCGAGGATCTCGCTGACTGTGTCCTCGATGTCTTTCTGAATCATCCTGGTTGAATCACCCGTCTGGAGATTGTCGAGGAGCGCGCCGGTCTGCTCGAGATCCGCCTTGAGCTCGACCACGATCTCCGGGAAGACAAGGGTGGTCCCGTCCTCGCTCAGAACATCGAGGACATCGTCGCAGACGGCCGAGAGCTTCAGTTCCGAGGCGGCGAGGCGCTTGGCCAACTGGCGGTCCTTGATATCGATTTCGGGTTGTTCCCCTCCAGCGGCCAGGTTCAGGGCGCGGAGCTTCAGGTCGAGCGACCTGGTGGAACCGGTGGCGGATTTCTGCTGGGCGAGCATGTAGGTGAATTTTTCCTTCAGGTAGGCGATGAGCTGGTTCCTGAAGGCTTCCTGGAGCGCCTCGAGGGTGTCCTCAACTTTTTCACGTCCCTTCTCGAGCTCTTCGACGGCCTCCTCCTGCTGGCCCGCGGCCTTGCCCGCCTTTGCCCCGGAGAGGCTTTCGGATGCGCTTGACATCTTTTCAGAGGCCTTGGCGACATCTCCTTTCCCCGGGATTCCTCCCTCGGGCGAGAAAACTCCGGGTACCCGCTTGGAAAGTTTTTCCAGCAGATCCTGGGTCTTCTGCTTCGTTCCATCCTGTTCTTTTTTCAGCGCGGGGAAGTCGCGGTTATTCCTGCTCTCCTCGAGCTTCTGGCGGGAAGACCCGATCGCCTCCTCAAGCGCCTTACGAGCCTCCGCGGCCTTGGCGGAGGCCTGGGTCTTGCCGTCCTGTCCCTTGCCCGCCAGCGCGGCCTCAGCGCTCTTCATGGCCTCGATAGCCTGCTTCATCTTGTCCTGGTCGAGGATCTTGCCGGCCGCGGCCGGCTGTCTCTCATGCTTTTCTTCATCTTCATGCGGTTCGCCCGGTGGATGGTCATGATCATCATGATCGTCCTCGAGGGCTCGCTCAAGTTCCTTGCGGGCTCTCTCGAGATCTTCCTTGAGGAGTTCTCCGGTTTGTTTCCTGATGCCTGCCTGTCGGTCGCCCAGGCTCTTGCGCGCCTCCTGGTCCGCGGCCGCGGAGGAATCCAGCTCGATCCCTTTTTCTTTTCTCACCAGCTCTTCGAGCCGGGCCAGGGTCTTCTTCAGCGCGGCGGCATCCGCCCCTGCCTGATCGGCCTCTTCCGAGTCGATCTTTTCGCTGGTTTCCTCTTCGATAACCTGGTCGAGCTCCTCGAGTATTTTTCGCACCCGGCGAATCTCCTTGAGGAGCTTCCGCGGGTCGAGCTCCTTTTCAAGCAGCAGATCGAGGACCGTCTGCAGGTCTGATTCGACTTTTTTCTGCAGCTGGACCGCGCGATCGAGCTTGCCGGCCTCGATGAAGGCCACGATCTGCTGCATGGTCTCGCGGATCTGGATTTCCCGGGAGAGAGAGAAGGCCTCTCTGAGCCTGACGCTATTGGCCGGATCCCTGTCGTCGGGACGGGCGGTCAGCTTCTGCATGATCGCCTCGAGGCGCTGGAGATTCCGCAAGGCCTCGGCCTGCTTCAGCTTACCAAGCTCCCGCACCCGGGCCTCCCCGGCTTTCCTGTCAGGGTTGTCCGCCGTCTTCCCGGAGCCTTCCTGGGCCAGCGAGTAGCCGGCGATTGCCGGCAGGAGGGCCGCTGCAACGATGAGCAGCAGGGCGGGAGGATGGACTGATGAGCGGGCATCCTGTTTGCAGCTTGGGCTCCGGGGTTTCATTTGTTTCCTTCGCCTTTGTCCTCTTCGAAGAGGTCATCCTCAAATATGTCGTCGATCAGGCTCCTGTAGGCCTCCCTGGTCGCGCTGGCCGACTCCGTCTGTGTCCTGATGATAGCTCGAAGGTGCTTCACTATCTCAGTAAATCCTTCGAGGCGCTGCATCTGAACAAGAATCGTTTCCATCTCCTGGATCTTCGCGTCGATGGAGCGGCCAAGTTCGAGGCCCGAAGCAATGCGGCTGCGCTCGTCCGGCAATTCCCTGATGGAGCCGAGTTTCTCTATGATCTGCGGCAGGGCGACGCCTGCGAGGTTGCGAAGCGGCTCGATGATGAGCTTCGCAAGACGTCTGAGATCGTCAGCCTCACCGATCTTGTTGTTTTCCATCTCCAGCAGGATGTGCTCGATAGCCGAGGCGATGGATTCAAGCTGCCGCGCGTGTTGACGTTCAGAGCGTGACATTTCCTGCATTTTTCTCAGGTCTTCCCGGCTGATCTCGCCGGGTTTGCTCCAGGTGCCATCGACCATGGAATAGGCCTGGTCGCGGATGATGCGTTCCTGGGCTATCATGCGCTCCAGGATTCGGCGCTGCTCGAGCTCTCGCCTGAGAAACTCCTCGCCAAGCTTTTCCTGTGTAACCACCAGGAAGCTCATGATGCCGGAGTAGCCCCTCTTGCTGCCTGAGATCGCGTCATTATCCGCGGCCCCAACCTGCAGATTCAGGCGTTTTTCCGGCTCGATCTTGAGCCGGGCGATATTCCACTCAGTCTCGGCATCAAGGGGTTTTCTCGTCGGGACTCCAGGCAACTCGAGAGGTTCCTCTGCCGCGTTCTCGGAACCCTCGGCATCCTGCAAGGTCCAGCGCAGGTGCATGGAATCGATTCCGTAGTCATCCCGGGCCTTGAGGACGAGAGGGATGCGGGCCTGGGCAGTGATCATCTGGCCGATTCCCGTTGGCGAAGCCTGCACGACCGGCGGACGGTCTTCTACCATGTGGACTGAGAATTGGAAGGGTCGCTCCGGGGGGACGCCCTCTGTGTCCTCTAACCGGATCAGGCAGGTTCCACCCAGCTTCGGTGTCCAGGTTCCGATGAAGGCGCGGGGCTTGTCGGGAGAGGGCTTGAGCACGAATTCTTGTCCTTCGGTGACCAGGACCGCGCGCTCAAGGGGCTTGGTGCTCAGTCCCCTGACACTGAGCTCTGATCCGACAGGCACCGCCAGCTCGCCGATGTCCCCCCTGGTTTCCCCGGTTCCGAGACCCGTATAGGGGGGAGCTTTGTTCGTGATCACCAGCCGCTCAACCTCAGGGCGCTCAAGCACCCTCACCTTGTAGCGAGGGGAGTGGTAGTTGCTGAAAAAGCCGCTGCCCTCCTCTTTGAGCTGGAAGAAGAAATCTTCGGTAACTGAGGGGTGTTCGTATTCAAATCGTCCCGGGCCATCCTTTCCGCCGCTGCGTTCCATGTATTGCCGGCTTTCTCCCGATCGGTAATCGAAGCGGATCGAGACCAGGAGCGGGGTCTTTTTTCCCGGGGAGGTTTCTGCCACAATCCGGAGGGTGTCTCCGCGCGGGACCGCGTATTCGCCGTTTTCCAGGCCGAGGAGCCGGAGTTCCGCCTCGTATTCGTAGTCCGCTTCAGCGAGCAGCAACTGGCGCCGCATCCAGGTATCGAAGGAATCGCCGGCATAGTGAACTACGAGACCGAGAAGACAGGCGGCGCAGAGAGCGAGGACGCCAGCCTCTGAGACTCGCTTGCTGTCGATCACCTCGGAGAGATCGAGCTTCTCGATCTTCTTCGCGGCCTCTTTTGTCACCTCCCGCTTGAGCAGCGCCGTGAGTTTTTTTCCCTTGTTTGCAGCGCGAGGTTCGGCAAGAAAGCTGACCGCGCTGCGGAGACTGTCGCGCAGTTCAGGAAAGCGGGCCTCCAGGATGTCGGCCAGGACAGAATCGCTCAGGACTACGAGAGCCGGCCTGATGAGAACTTTCCAGCCGGCCCAGGCGAGGACGCAGAGGTAGAGACCCAGGGCGATAGATCGTCCGGTCAGCGAGAGCCTGAAGGCTCTGTCGATTCCGAATGACAGGCAGGCCAGGACAGCCAGCGCTACGACAAGAAGGGCGAGGCCTCTTGTCCAGATAGAGGACCGCAGTGTCGTTCGCAGGGCCTGGAGCTTGCCGTCAATTCGGCCACCCGCTCCTCGCGCCTGTTTTTTCCGTTCTGCAGGGGTCAATGTCTATTCCTTCAGGTTCGTTCGTATCACAGCAACTGGGCCAGCTTTCTCAGGATCCACTCTACTGTAAGCAGTCCGGCAAGAAGGTAGAGGCTCAGCCAATTGTCCCAGAGCGTAAGGGGCTCGTCTTTTGTGACGATGATCTCAGGCCGCTGGTCTATTTTTTCGGGAATTTCCCCCGAGTTCCAGAGCTGGCTGTAGGAGCCTCCTGTCTGCGTTGCCAGTTCCTTGAGGCTCTGTTCATCCAGCTGCGGTTCCCGGTATTCCAGCTCCGGGGGCTCGACTCGCAGGCTTGTTGTTGTTCCATTGGCCAGGCGCAGCTTGTAGGAGCCCAGGACGCGTGGAATGTAGATGCCCCGGTACCAGCCGGGCGCCGCGGTATCTTTTTCCAGTTGAACCTCAGCCGTGTCTCCAGCGGGCCCCTCGATGATGACAGCCTGGGTGTCGTCCTCGATCGGCTTGAAATTTTCGTCCTGCAGCAGCGCGGAGAGACGGACAATGTCGCCAAAGCCGTAGGCCTGGCGGTCGGATTGGAGCACGCTGCGCCTGCCTCCAGAGAGCCTTGCCTCTGTAAGGTGCCGGATGGTCTGAAGCCAGAACTGGTCGTAGATTTCCTCTGTGGTCGATCTCCAGCGCCAGGTCTCATCGCTGCCGAGGAAGATGGTGCGTCCCCCGGCGAAGTACTGCCAGGCCATGAGCGGCTGGGCTTTGCCTGAGAGCGCCCGGGAGGGGTCGGAGTGTGTAAAGAGGACTGTCGCGCCGGGCTTCGCCTTGCGGACCCGCAGGGACCAGTAGATCCCGGGGAGCTCCTCCCAGCGATCCCTGTTTCGCAGCGGATTTGAGGAGAGCCTGGTGGAGTCGTGTGTCGCTGCCGCCCGTGTGGGCTGCAGGGGCCACTCCTTCAGGGAGAAGGTGGTGGTGCCGGGGAGCTCTCCGCCGGCGGAGAGCTCGGCCAGTACCGGGAGCATCTCGTGGACTGGTTTCAGGGCGTTGGAGGCGAAGAAGGACGGGGAATATTTTTCGCCGGCGACAAAGACCAGCCCGCCGTTCTGCTCCGAGACAAAACGCCGCAGCAGCCCCGGCAGCTCGGCCGGGAACTCTGCAGGTGCGGGGTCGAGGAGGATGGCTACATCGTATTCGAACATCTCCCTGGCGCTGGCCGGCAGCTTGTCGAGGCTCACATTGCCGCCCTGGGGGAAGTCCGGGTCGGCGCTCATCAGCCAGCCGGATACCGATACGCGGCGGTCACGTCGCAACAGGTTGAGGAGGAATCGGTATTCATAGCTTGGCGCCCCGGCGATCAGCAGCACCCTCGAGGCCTCCTCGATCACCTCGACCGCAGCGGAGGATTCGTTGTCGTCTTCAAAGGTTTCCTCCTCGCGTACGGTGACGCGGGCGCTCAACCTGTGTGCCCCGGTTTCCTTGAGGTCGAGGGTGAATCGCGCGGTGGTGGTGTCTTTTCCGGGTTCGAAGCCGACCGTCGAGCTCTTCACCAGGCGCTCGGGACCATCGGTCTCACCGTCAGGAGAGAAGGCGTCAAAGAGTTGGACCTCGATGGATTCGTTGCCGTAGCCAAGGTGGCTGAGCTGTACATCGACGGCCAGTGGATCGCCAGCGAAGACCCGCTCGCTTGCGAGAATCGAGTCGACCCGAATGTTACGGGGCGCGGAGGGGTCGCCGACACCCACCGTGTGCGCGGGGATGTTGTTCTTCTTCAGGAAAGAGACGATCGACGGGACATCTTCGCCCGCAGTCAGGCGGCCATCGCTGATCACGACAACCGCGGCGATTTTTGATCCGGCCTGTTGCTCGACAGCCTTGTTCAGCGCGTCTGAGAGGTTGGTGACGGTTCCCTCGGGGGTGAGGGAGAGCTCCGTTTTCGCAGAGGCTTTCTCGGTGGATTCCGTGGCGTCCTCCTTTTCGAGCGTCGGGCGGCGGAGCTCATTCGAGAAGGTATAGATCTCGAGCCGGTTCTTCTCCTCGAGCAGTTCCAGCAGCTTCTGCTCGGGATCCCGGAGCAATCGATTGACCAGCTCGGCTCGAGTGAGCTCTGGAATCCGGGCCGGATCCAGCTTGAGCCCTCCGGCCAGGGATTTCAGCGTGTCTGGAGATGACCGGTAGCCGTCTTTCAGGGTCAGGCTGAGAGAATCATCGAGGAGAAGTATCGTTGATTTACGGATCTCTTTTTCCCGGCTGACCTCGATGACGGGATAGAAGACGACCAGGGCCAGCAGCAACACGAGGAGAGCCCGGACGCCGGCGATAGAGTACTTCTTCCAGCGCGCCAGGGCTCCCTCACGCGAATAGGTCAGGAAGACGATGACGAGCCCCGCGGCGACCACGAGCAGCGCCAGCAGGCCGAGCTCTCCCTCGGGGAATCGCGCCAGGCGGAGGTTGGCCTCGCCGCCTTCGAGGGACGAAGGATCGATCGAGAGCCAGCGAAGGAGCCATTGGGGCAGGGGGAGATCGTTCATCCTGTCTCACTCCCGGCGGGTGTCTTGTGGCGTGCGAAGCGGCAGGCGAGATAGCCTTCGAGGAACAGAAAGAGGATCAAGGTCAGCAGCAGGAGATCGGCGATCTCGAACTGTCCCCGGCCTGATTCGGAGAAGAGCTTCTCGTTTCGTATCACCTCGAGGTCGAGATCGGGATAGAGCGCCTTGATCTGTTCCGCGGTGACGCGGGCCGGGTTGGATTCCTCCGGGTCGCTTCGGATGGCGAGAGCCCGCCATTCCCGTTCAGTGCCGGCCACCCGGTCAAGGCCGATTCGAAAGAGGCCCGTTTGCAGGGTAAAGCGTTCGCCCACCAGGAAACGGAATTCAGCCTTGTCCGTCTCACTCGTTTTGACCGGGGTCGCCTTGAGGGAACCTCCTGATCGTTCGTCAACGGCAAGATAACGGGCTTCGGTCTTATGCTCGCTCACGTCGATGGGGACCTCGATCGGCTGGCCGGCCATGATTTCGGGTAGACGTCCCCGCTCCTTTCCGATGCTGTCCATGATCTGCCTGAGAAGGATGGGAAAGGTTGCGTTCGGCGGCCAGTCATGCCACTCATCATCGGCTGTGGTGGCGAACAGGATGGTTCGTCCCTTGCCGAATGATTTTTCAACCATCGCCGGACTCGAGTCCGGGTCGGAGAAGCCGGCGATGATTCTGCTCCCGGTGGTCGGCTGCAGCAACCAGAACTTCTCGAAGAGAACCTGCTGCAGGTAAGGCTCCGCGTCTCCTCTCAGGAGGCGGAAGTAGGGATGGTTGAAGTCGGGCCGCAGGCTCCAGCCATCGCCCTGGCTTCCGGCCGCCTTGCCCAGTTCTGCCGGGAGGAGGCCGCTCCAGGGGCGGGCCTCGCCCGCTTCTCCCTTGCCCAGTTCACGAGACCAGACCGCAGGGTCGGCCTGGTCGCCCGGAAAGACCAGCAGGGTTCCTCCGCCGGCCACAAATCGTCCGAGGTTTCTGCGGAACTCTTCCGGCAGGCTGTAGGTGTTGGCGAGGAATACCGCGTTGTAGCGGTCCAGGGAGCCCTGGGGGAGGTTGTCCTCGGTGACGACCACCGGCAGGATTCCGAAGGATGACTCCGCTCCTGGAGACAGGGCGTTGGCTATGAAGTCGGTCTCGCCTTCCCACGGTTCGGAGGACGGCTCTCCATTCACGAGGAGAACCTCGGATGCCTCAACCACATCGATGACGAATGTATAGAGGTTGTCTCCGGGGAGGGGATCCTTGACTCCCATGAGCTGAGCCTCTACCCAGTAACGGCCGGCGGAGCGGAAGGTCGACGTCACCGTCGCTCGCGCTCTCGAGGCGCCTTCGATCACGGGGATCGGCTGGGCTACGGCCGTAGATGAGGTCGTTCGCTTGCCGCTGAGGGGGCCGAAGGTCAACTGGGTGCGCAGGTTCCTGACTGCCTCGGATGAGAAGTTGTCGATGCTGATATGGATCTCCGCCGGGATTCCCACGGTTGGCCGGCCGCCCTCGATGCTGACATCGGAGATGGAGAGGTTGGCGGTGTCCTCGGATCCGACATCGTAGATGATGATTCTTGGGGGATTGTCCCGCGCCTGGGCGAGGCGTCCGAGCGCCTTTTTCAGGGAGTCGTTCGCGCCCCCGGCTCCATCTGTCCAGTCGACAGCCCGCAGGTCGGTGATGATAGAGAGAGAGCGGGGACGGGCGACGCCGGTCTCCGAGGTTGAACTGAGCTCTGCGAGGTTGTCGATCGTGGCGCTGAGATCCATCCGGGTTCCGGTCGGCTGAAGCAGCCTGACGCTCTTGAGCAGCTTGCGAACACTCTCCTCATCCGCGAAGCTGCCCCGGATCGCGGCCCTGGGACGCGAAGGGCGAAGGATCAGCGCGCTGTCCCGGCTGCCGCCGCGGCCCAGGCGTTCCAGTTCCTGTGCGAGAGCCTCGCGGCCCTTTCGGAAGGTCGTTCCATCCGCTTCGTTGCGGTTCATCGAGAGAGAGTCATCGAGTACGAAGACCTTCTCCTCGCTCTTGAAGGCTCCTGCCAGCCAGGAATACTCGGTGTCCGAGAGCATGGGGCGCGCGAGAAAGAGGGCGAGCAGGATCATCATCAGGGTTCGCAGGATCAGCAGGATCAGGTGCTCCAGGCGAAGCCTGCGCCTGGTTTTCTTGAGGGCGGCCAGGAGGAACTCCATCGCGGCCCATTCCATTTTCCGCAGCTTGCGGCGGTTGAGCAGGTGGATGATGATGGGGATCGAGGCCACCGCCAGGGCGGCCCAGGCAAGACCCGATGTGACGAATCCGCTCATCGATTCATGTCCCGTCGTGCTGGCCTGGAGGAGTGCTTCAACGTCGTATCCTTCGCATCCTGGAGCGGGCCGCTATCAATGAAATAACAGCCGCGTCCAATGGTTCGCTGGTGAGGGTTCTCTGGTAGTCGACGCCGCCGACGGAGACGATCCGCTCGATCTCCTGGAGGTATTCTTCGAATACCGAGACATAGGCTTCCCGCAGTTGGCGGGGGTCGGCGTTGACCTCGGGGTATTCTTCGAGGCCTTCAAAGAGGGTGTTTCCCTCGAAGGGGAAGGTCAGTTCGGTTTCGTCAAGAACATGGAATACGGCCACATCGTGTCCTCGCAGGCTGAAGGCCTGCAGGCCGCTTGCCAGTTCGTCACGGGGCGCGAAGAGGTCCGAGATCACGATGACCAGCCCTCGCCGGGGCAACTCTTCGGAAAGCTCTCCGAAGACCTGGTCGATCCCCGTCTTCTCCGCCGGGCTGGTTTCGTCCATGATTTCGCCGATCAGGTTGAGCACATT
This sequence comes from Planctomycetota bacterium, assembly GCA_965659285.1. Taxonomy (GTDB): domain Bacteria; phylum Planctomycetota; class UBA8108; order UBA8108; family UBA8108; genus UBA8108. The sequence goes on from CBFHWB010000051.1 coordinate 15,146, forward strand.
TTTCGCGGTGGAGGGGGGAACCCGCTTCCTGATCTTCGAGTCAAAAAGCGTGAGCCCGACCGAGTCCATCTGGCGGTTGAGGAGGTAGGCCAGCGAGGCGGCAAGAGTGCCTCCGTATTCGTATTTACTCATGCCTTCGCCGTGGCTGAAGCGCATGCTCTCGGAACAGTCGAGCACGATATGCGCCCTGAGGTTGGTCTCCTCCTCGAACTTCTTGATGACGAAGCGTCCCAGGCGGCCATAGACCTTCCAGTCGATGTGACGCGGGTCATCACCAGCCACGTAGGCCCGGTGATCGGCGAACTCAACGGCTGCGCCGTGATAGGGGCTCTTGTGAAGGCCTGTGATGATCCCCTCGACGACCATCCTTGCCCGCAGTTCAAGTCGACCTATGCGGGCCAGGACCTCAGGATCGTAAAACCTTTCGAACTTCGCCATCGCCCAGGGCCTCGCTATCTTCGGCAGGAGTCGTTTCGATCAGCTCATCGATGATCTTGTCGACGGTATAACCTCTCGCTTCCGCATGGAAGTTCGTCAGGATTCGATGCCTGAGAACAGGATGCGCCACCGCGTCGATGTCTTCGGTCGCGACATGGAAGCGGCCGGCCATCAGAGCTTTGGCCTTTCCCGCGGTCACAAGGCACTGGCAGGCGCGCGGGCCCGCTCCCCAGGCCACGTATTCCTTCACGAAGTCCGGCACCGCCTCGTCCTCGGCTCCTTCGATACGCGTCTTCCTGACGAGGCTCATAGCATAGTTGACCACGGGGTCGGCGACAGGAACCCGCCTGACGATCTCCTGCACATCCGTGATGGCCTTCTTGCTGAAGACGGGGCGGACAGAGGGGGAGTTCTCCTCCGTGGTCTGGCGGATGATGTCGTATTCTTCATCCCGGCTGGGGTATTTGATGAAAATCTTGAAGAGGAATCGGTCCTGCTGAGCTTCCGGAAGCGGATAGGTTCCCTCCTGTTCGATCGGGTTCTGTGTCGCCAGGACGAAGAAGGGGTTGGGCAGCGGATTGCGATTGCCGCCGACGGTCACCTGGCCCTCCTGCATGGATTCAAGCAGGGCGGCCTGCGTTTTAGGCGGCGTCCTGTTGATCTCATCTGCGAGGATGATATTGGCGAAGATCGGCCCCTTGAGGAAGCGGAACTCTCTCTCCCGGCCGCCAGCGCTCTCGTGGATGACCTCCGTGCCGGTGATGTCGGTTGGCATCAGGTCAGGGGTGAACTGGATCCTGTTGAAATCCAGCCGCAGGCAGTCAGCCAGCGTCCGGATCAGGAGAGTCTTGGCGAGGCCGGGAACGCCTTCGATGATGCAGTGACCGCGGGCGAAGATAGCGATGAGAAGCTGCTCAACGACATCTTCCTGCCCTACGATGACCTTGCCGATTTCCGCCCGGAGTTTGTCAAAGCTCTTCTGCATGCGTTTGACTTCAGCCAGGTCTGATTTTTTTGCCATCAGGGTAGCAATCCTTTCTGGGTTGGAGCCTCGCCGGGGAGCGGGTAGTTCGTTATTCCCGGCGGGCGGACAGCCGCGATGGCGGTGTCTATCTGTTCTGCTGCTGGTTCAGGCCTCAGCGTTGATAGGCGGGAACGAATTTGTACGGCAACTGAAGAATGATCAGCGCGATAGCCGTTCCATAGGTCGTTCCCACCTGGTCTCCCATCCAGCTTCCATCGCTGGCCTGGGCCGACTTCAGCCTCCGGCTTATTGTACGGTAGTAATCAGCCCATTCCTTCTTTCCCCTCTGATATTTCGCCTGCGCCAGGTAGAGGTGGGTGTAGAAGTAGTGACCCCAGGAGCGGTTGATTTCGGAGTGAACTGATATCGTCCGGTCGCAATAGCGCAGGCATTTCAGGGCAAGGGGGCTGTCGTATTCACCGGCGTTGTACAGGGTCGCTACCGCGGCGGCTGTCAACGGAGGCCGAGAGCTTCCGGAGCCGATGCTATAGCGAATACCCCCATCCGGGTTGGCCGAGAGCTCGATGTAGCGAACCGCCCGGCGGATGGTGCTGGCGTTGACCCTGATCCCCGAGTTCTGGCAGGCGCGGAGTCCCTGGATCTGGGTAACCGTCACAGAGCCCTCGTCACCATCCTGGTTGGGAGTGTAGAGCCAGCCGCCGGCCCGGCTCTGGCTGCGTTCGGTCAGGCGGACACCCCTGGCCAGCAGGTCGTGAATACGCTTCTGGCGGGCGACGTTGCCTTCCATGCCGTAGGCCTCGGCAAGAAAAAGGAGAGTGAAGCCATGTCCGTGCAGTGAGCGGCCCTGCTCCGCGGCGGTAGCGAAGAGCCCGCTTCTCTGCCCGGTTCGAAGGAGGAAGTCGGTGGCCTTGCTGAGGGACTTGGCGTAGGGGCCGCGGGTCGGGGTGCTGCCGGTGGCCAGCAGGCCGGTTCCGGCCAGCGCCGTCATTGCCGTGGGGTAGCGGCCGTAGCCTCCCTGGTTGTTCCAGGATCCGTCAGGGTTCTGGGTCCGGGTGAGGTATTGAGCGCCGCGCTCAATCATCCGGACGATCTCGGGGGTTACGTGCTCAGGCAGGCGCCCAGGCTCTGCCGACACTGATTGCGGTAGAGTTCCACAGAGAACAAGAGCGAGAGCCAGGTGTTTCAGGCAGAAATGTTTGGCGGTCATGGAAGGAAGCGCTACCTGGTCCGTTTCTCTAAAACGACCTTCAGCTTCCCCTGCACGACACCGCTCTGAAGGGAGATGCCGAGAAAGAGACGCCCCTTCTTTTCTACAACACCATCGTAATCGGTTCCGACGAGGAATGGTTTTCCTGTCTTGCCGATTTTTCCCACCAGGCTGCCTGTAGGGAATTGTTTGAAGGCAGGAGGAGGGGTCCGCTTGATGGAGCGTGTCCCATCCGGGCCGCACTTGGTGCCGTTGTGGGTCGCAAGGGTCAGTATTCCGCTCGCTTTCAGCCTGAACTCCTCACCCTCGGCGAGGTCTGCCTGGGAGTCGAACCAGTTGTTCTTCTCAGCCAGGGTGGCTCCTGGGACGTCAAAGGAGAGCCTGGTTACGAGGGGTTCCTGGAAAACGATGCTCAGGATATCCGCGCGCTTGAATCCCAGGGATCCGTAGCGGGTCTTGACCATGAAGCTCTGCTCCTCGACCCGGCCCTTAATCGTGAACTCGGCGGTCTCGACTTCATCCTCTTCTCCCTCGAGGGGGACCAGGTGGAGCTCATCTTCATCTGGTTCCTCAACATTGCCCTCGAGCTGCGCGACGAGTTTTTCCGCCCGCGCCTTGATCTCTTCATCTTCTGATTTTTGCGCCTCCTCCAGGGCCTTGAGGGCGGGCAGGCCGATCGCTGTCAGCTTCTCGTCGGCCTCCAGGCGCAGATCGAATTCCTCATGGCCAAGCTGCTGGATGAGCCCGGCTATTTTCTCAGAGAGGTTCGAATCTACGCTCGAGCAGAAGCGAATCCGGACCAGTTCGCGCATTGGAACCGCCAGGGTTCCGTAGGCTGTCTTTACCTTGACTCCCTCGCCTTCCGGTATTCCGGCCAGGCGGGTTCCATCGCGCATGTGGAACATGGGGGGGCTGGGGCTGCTTTTTCGTACCTTGCCGGTCTCAGCAGGAGCTTTCTTCCCTTTCGCGGTCTTTTCAGAGCCGCCCGAAACAGCCTTCTTGATCGCATCGACCAGGGGGATCTTCTTTCCATCCGTCGTTTTTATCTGGACCGGTTTAGCCGCCTTGGCGGGTTTAACAATCGCCCGGACGGCTTTCTTTGCTGGAGGGGCTTTCTGAGCTTCCCCGGGGGCCTCCTTTTCCTGGGGAGTGGCGACAACCCAGGCGGAAGGGGCGAGAAAGATGAGAGATGCCAGCAGGATGCCCAAGGCCCGGAAGCTTCCGGGCGGGGAGCAGTGGTTCCGTTCAGTCATGTTCGTGATGCCTCGCATCCCGGGTTATTCCTTCTTTCCAGGGTCTTCACCCAGACCGTTTGCGCCATCTTCGTCCTCGTCGGCAAGCCGGGCCGCGGTGAACCATCCGTATCCTTCAGAATTCCCTACCGAAAGACCGCCGGCAACAGGGCTGATTCTCGGTAAGAGGCCTGTTCCCTTCCCCGAGATTTCCACCTGGAGCCAGAGCTCGGACTTTCCTGAGACCGGATCAATCGTCGACACCCGAGTGTACCATTTTTCGCTGCTGCTATCCTGTTCGTTGAAGACGAAAAGCCATCTTCCGTCCTCCAGCACGCGGCGGTTGCCATCGTAGTTGGAGGCGCCGCCGGCGATCTTCGTTTTCCACCTGGTCTCGAGATCCTTGTCGATCTGCACCAGGGTGACCCCCTTGCTGCTGGATGCCGGGCTGGAGCCAGTGGTTCTCGTGTGCATGCGGCCGCAGTTGGGGCAGTAATAGGAATTGCTCGCAGATGTGGTGCAGGCAAGCGTGATCCTTCCCGTGGCGGGATCCTCAAAACGATAGGTCGCCTGCAGGTTGTCTGGAAGGCTGATCTGGTTGAGAAGCCGGCCGCTTCTCAGCGAGACGATGGTTACCTCTCCCCGGGAACTGAGCCAGATCGACTCAGCCGTGGCGTGGAGCAGTTTCGGGCTGGACTTCCTGCTCCAGAGAATCCTTCCGGAGGTTGTGGCTCTCACCTCGAGCGACTGGCCCGACATGACATCGGCTACACCCGGAACCAATTGGGAGCCTGACATTCCTTTTGGCCCCGGCACCAGTTCCCAATCCCGCAGCTTCCGAATGCCCTTGCCGGCGAGGGAAAAGCGGAGCATTCCCGGCGGCGAGGTTGACTGGGAGAGGAAGTTTCGTCCGTCGAGCCTCAGCTCTCCCTTGACGGAGGCTTCACCGGGGCCGGCGCGCCAGAGGTATTTTCCCGTGTCACGGTCTATGCAGACCAGGTAGCCGGTCGGCAGCAGAACGACCACGTCGCCTTCGCTGGAGAAATGAGCTTTCGGGAAGAGATTCTTCGTTCTGGAGGAGCGGATCGAGCCGAAGAAGGCCCGCCTCTGGGTGTACCGTTCGAGGGCGTGCGGGTAGTTTTGCGTCCATGCGAGGTTGAACCCGGCGGCGTTGAAGGCTTCTTGTTTTTCAGCTGGATGATCCGGTCTGCCCGGCTCCGGGCTTGCCGGGATGGGCAGCTCGAAGGCGTAGCAGCCCGCCGCGGTAAAGAGGACCATCCGGTCGCCGCTGATATGGCCGACAGCGGGTTCCTCCACGTGGCTCTGCAGACGATTCTTGATGGTGTCGATCTCGGGGAATCCGGGCAGGCGCCGTTCAAGGACCATGTCTCCCTGTCGGTCAGTCGCCCTGAGCCTGTTGGCCTTGAGGGAGAAGGTTACCGGGAAGGGATCTGTTCCCGCAGCCGCCGCGACCAGGCTCCCGTGGTCTTCGTCCAGCCAGTAGACCTGTCTCCAAACCGCGCCTTCGCCAGGCTCTCTGATTCCGCGCAGGCGAGGCTGGCCATGATCATCAGGCGCCGTACGTTCGAGCAGGTCGGCGATCTCCGGCAGCCCGGCCAGGACGGGGTAGTCTTCGCAGAGCATCAGGAGATGACTGCGGGCATTCTGAGGATGGCCCGCGGCCAGCTCGATGACCGCGAGGCGTGCCTCGGCCTCCGCCGCGCTGGGAGTGTGGGCGCCGAAGAGGGCGACCTTCTGAAGGGACTGCGCCCCGGGGTCTTCGGATAGTGAATTCCTGTAGCGGACATCCTCGGCCGCAAGCAACTCGTCGAGGAGATTTTTCAGCTCCTGTTGAGCGGCCTCCGCTTCTTCGGCAGGTTCGCGGCCGTAGCGCAACCGGCGGAGAACATCGGCCGCGTAGAGCCGCACATCGACCATATTGCCTTCACTGGAGGTCGCAAATTTCCCATCCTCGGGCAGGAGAGCGGCGTAAGCTTTCGCCGCCAGGGCGGGGGATTTCTTCAGGAGAAGGTCGGCCTCCCTCAGGCGCCAGTCGAGGTATTCCTGGCGTTTTTTGATGAGCGGGGGCTTTTTCCCGGTCCTGCCGTAGCTGAGCATCCGATCGATGTATTGCGGATCTTTTCGCTCTACACAGAGTCGTCTGACGGTCGAGATGATCTCGGTCTCTACAAAACCCCTGAAGGACTTGCTCTGCGCCCCGTCGAGGAGCTCGTAAAAGATGTCGAGAGCCTCGGTGTATTTCCCCTCGGATTCAAGCAGACGTGCGTTTTCGAATCGCTTGCCGCCGGGTTCCCGGGCGATGCGGTCCCAGGATTCCTGTTGTGGAAGGATGGACGCGATTCCCCAGGACGCCACGTTCAGCAATTGATCATCGAGGGAGAAGAGGCTGCTCTTGTAGCCGGCCGGAACCCGCTTGTCTCTGAATCGAAGCTTCTCGATGACCTTGCCGCTTTCGCGGTCGACCTTGGCGATCGTATTGCGGGCTCGTGGAAGGTAGAGATACTCGCCGACGAGGCATCCTATGCCGCCCGAGCCTGCGGACAGCTCGGCCTTCCAGGCGTCTCCGCCGTTTTTGAGCGACACTGCCATGACTTCAGACCCGCCAATATAGATTCGTTCGCGATCAGCTCCAAGGAGCTGGTTGTTTCCTGCCTGAAAGCTTCTCTCCCAGAGGAGCTTTCCCGAGACGGCATCGAAGCTGCTGAGGTAGTTGCTGTCCGGGGGAGCGGCGAGGAGCGCCGGGCGTTGAGCATCGGAGACGATGATGGGCTGGGAGTGAATCCAGGTGTGGCTCTTCTGCTCACGGTTTTCTGACCGGTAGCGGGTCATCCAGAGCAGGCGTCCGTCGCTGGCATTGACCGAGCAGATGATTCCATTGCCGGGAGCGGTGTAGACGATTCCGCCGCTGGCGGCGGGACTCGAGCCGCCCAGTAAATTGTTTCCGTAGCGCTGGTAGTAGCTCGCGTTGAAGGAGTAGAGGCGGGTCAGCCATTTGATGGAGCCTTCATGGGTTATTCCCACCAGGTAGAATCCGCTCTCGCGAACCGCTGGGGCCACCAGCAATCCGCCGGCAGGCGTTGGCGGGGCGGTAAAGGCCAGTCCATAGGCAATACTCCGGGTGTTCCGCGACCGGCCGACTCTCCAGGCGAGCTTTCCGGAGTCGGCATCGAAGGCGAGGAGACGATTCTGACGGTAGACCGCCTTGCCGGAGCGCAGGAAGCCGACCTCGGTGCTGTGGTCGAGCATGACGATCCGCGGCTTGCCTCCATCCCCTGGCTGGTAGGCGCACAGGCTCCTGGTTCCCAGGTCGCCGGAGCTCGTCTGCGGCCTGTAGGTCTTGCGGAACTGGGCCTGGGGGTAGGAGGTCTTGTCTGGTTCACCGAGGACGTGGGTCCAGCTTCGCTTGCCGGTACGGCTGTCGAGTGCCAGGAGGCTGTTCGCCTGGCGAACGAAGATGTTCTCTCCGTTGGAAACGAGCTGCAGAGTCGGGTACAGGCCGCGGGAAGCCGAGCCGCTGATTTTTCCGATATTTACCGCGAGCGGCCTCAGCAGAGCAGTTGGCCTGGCGGTGTTTGAGGCGGGGTTTCTGAACCGATGGATCCAGCGGGCCTCGGTTCCCAGCAGGGGAATCTTTTCCGGGTTTCCGGGAGAGCCCGCGTGGTCGTATCCTCCAAGAGGGGCGGGCCATTGCGAGGGAGGTTTCGAGGCGGTCCGAGCGTATTCCCGGAAGCTCTTCAGCAGGGGAGAATCCGCCAGGGAGTTTCCGAGGCGAGCTTCGCCCCTCAGTCGTACCGTTTCATCCGGGTAGGTGGTGATGATTTCATCCAGGCGGCGCTGGCCGGAGTCCAGGTTCCCGGCCATCAGGTTCAGGACAGCCGCCTGCGCGAGCAACTCGGGCCGGGTGGAGCTCTCCGGGTCGGCTGTGTCGAATGGCAGGGCAAGGCGAGTGTCGAGAGCCGCTGCAGCTTCGTTGAGTCGATGGCTGTCGGCGAGTCTTTCCGCCAGTCGTTCCCAGGCTTCCCGGCCGGCCCGGGTAAGTGGATAACGTTCGGCAACGGCGCGCAGGAGACCATAGGATGCATCGAACGGAACGAGGCGGGCCGCCTCGAGAGCCTGGCGTGCCGGGGCTTCATAGGTCGAGCGATAGGCGGCCTGCGCCGTCTCGGGCATCGAAAGCAGGAGTTCTCTGAGAGCCGAGGCGATGGGGAGATACCGGATGTGGTCGCTCGAATAGACCTCGATCGTCGGAATTCGCAGGTCTTCGCCCGGCTCAGCCAGGCCTTTTCCCCCGGGCGCGTTCGCTCCGGGGGGCGCGCGGTCTTCTTTGTCCGCCTTCGCGCCCCGCTTTTCGTGTTCGCGCTGTTTGCGAGCGGCCTGGAGCAGACGTTTCTTTCTGTAGTCAGCGGAGGTTACCGCGGCGAGGACTTCGTCGACCATCGCCTGGCCCACGGCCCATTCTTTGGCCTTGAAACGCTCGCTTGCCTGCTCAATTTTAGAGCGAAGCTCGATCTCTTCCGCGGGTACGGCGCCGCTCTGGTATTCCTTGCTTAGCTCGTCCCATCTTCCTGCGGCATCCTGTCCATCGGACTTGTCAGCGGCTTCTTCCGCTGCGGCGTTGACGATGAGCTGCAGGGGAATGGCATTTTGTCCGTTTGCGGTGGCCTGGAGA